>CAUJEL010000044.1 GCA_963169875.1 Candidatus Zhuqueibacterota bacterium | reverse complement strand
TGCGAAGGTTTAAAACCTTCGCAAGGTTGCAGCACAAGGCTGTGGCAATATCCAAAATACATAATTTCTGAAACCCCTTGGCGCGCATGCACGACCTGGGGCCCAGTAACAAAAGAAGGAAGATCAGGTATGAAAAAATTGTTTGCTCCGGTTTCCTCAAAACGGGGGTTATTGGCGATCCATCCGGAACGCCACCTCGCCCGCAAAACTTTCATCATCACCGCGATGATTCTGTTTCTCCTGACCCAGGTGTTGCTGGCATCTACGGGAGTCATCAAAGGAAAAGTGACGGACAAGGATTCCAAGGCTTCGCTGCCGGCTGCCAACGTCATCATCAAGGGCACCAAAATCGGTGCGGCCGCTGACCTCGATGGTTACTTCTCCATCCCCAACGCGCCCGCAGGAAAACAGACGCTGATGGTGACCTATATCGGTTATGCCACCAAATCCGTGGAAGTGGTCGTCCCCGAAAGCGGCACGATCCAGCAGAATTTCCAGCTCACGGCCCAGGCGCTCAAGGGCAAGGAGTATGTCATCACCGCCCAGGCGCAAGGCCAGGTGCAGGCCATCAACCAGCAGTTGGCGGAATCGCGCATTTCCAATGTCGTCTCCGAAGCCAAGATCCAGGAACTGCCCGATTTCAACGCCGCTGCCGCGCTGAGCCGCCTCCCCGGTGTATCGACGCTGGAGAGCTCGGGCGAGGCCAATAAAATCGTCATCCGCGGATTGGCGCCGCAATACAATGCCATTGCGGTTGAAGGCGTGAAACTCGCTTCCACCGGAAGCACACAGATGGGCGTTTCGGCGCTGGGCAACACTTCGGGCGCCATCAACAACGACCGCAGCGTCGATCTCTCCATGGTTTCCCCGTATATGATCAAATCAATCTCGGTCTTTAAAGCCTTGACGCCCGACCTGGACGCCAATTCCATTGGCGGGTCCGTGAACATGGAACTGCGCGAAGCGCCCTCAAATCTGCATTATGACCTCATGTGGCAGCAGGGGTATACCGCCAAAACCGAAAACCTGGGCAACTTCCGGACCGTTGCGTCCATCAGCAAACGTTTCTTCAACGACAAGCTCGGCATTTATGCCCTGGGTAATGTTGAAAAGTATGACCGCGATGCGGACAACATGACAGCCGACTATAACACGACCAGCAGCAAAGTCGATGTCGCCATGGGCTTCCGTCCGGTGCGCGTCAGAACCGTACAGCTCAACCGCCATCTGGAGACCCGCGAACGCTTTGGCGGCAATCTCATACTCGATTACAAATTGCCTTCGGGATCTATCAAAGCGGTCAACATGTACACCCGCCTAAAGTCCGATTATCAGGACCATCGTACGGTGTTGCATTATTTCGACAAAATCCTGAATTTCTCCTACCGCGAAGGCGAAAACAATACCGATCTGACGGTCAATTCGCTGCAGTTCAAATACGATTTCAACCGCGTGCTGGTGGACCTGAAAGTCGCCAATACGTCCTCCAAAAACAATCTGCCCGAATCTCCGTTTCTCGAATTCAAGACCGGACCGGCCATCACCGCCAAAGTGCCGGACAATACCATACCCGACAGTCTGAAAGCGCTCTTCACCTATCCGGGCGCGGATCAGGTCTATCTGGATAACATCAATCTCTTCAGCTCGCTGTACAAGGAGAACAATACCAGTTTTTCTCCCAATATCAAGGTCCCCTTCAGTCTGGGATCCTTTGTTTCCGGTTATCTGAAAATCGGCGGCGACTATCGTCACCAGAAGAACAGCAATGATCAGAAGACACCGTATGCGAGCATTCGTTCCAGCGGCGATTTTCAGACCGCCATGGTGAATGATCTGTCGAACCGCTTTGGCATTGCTGTGGATCCCTCCACCGCCAAATTTGCCGCCTCCAATTTCAATGGCGACACGGATCTCACACGTCCTTTCCTCGACGATCAGTTTGGCAGCATGTACTGGGCGTGCAACCCGGCGCTATTATCGGACATGGCGCACTATCTGGCTAGTGCGGAACAATGGCGCGGCAAAGCCACGGGCGGCGCGGATCAAACCGGCGGCTGGTACAACGGCATGTTTCAGACGCTGGCCAATACCTATGAATACATTGAAGACTATTATGCCGGTTATTTGATGTCGGAAATCAATCTTTGGAATTTGATGGTCATCGGCGGCGCGCGCTACGAAGAGGTTCAATCCGAATATACGGCCTATAACATGTTTGACATGCGCAATCCGGACGCGCAAAACTGTGACACGGTCATCGTAAAACCCATCAATCAATACTGGCTGCCCATGGTGCAAGCCAAATATACGCCGTTCAGCTGGGTTGACCTCCGTTACGCCTACACCCACACCCTGGCGCGGCCCGATTATCACCAGATGTCACCGAAAATCACTTTTGACAGCCCGAGGATGAACATCCGCGCCGGCAATCCCGATCTCAAGCCGGCCGAGGCGTTCAACCACGATTTGACCCTGACCTTTCACGGCAACAAGCTGGGGCTTTTCTCACTGGGCGGGTTTTACAAAACCATCGATAAGTTCACCTATTACACCACCTATAAACTTCATAAAACCTCCACGGTTGAAGATATCAAGACCATCAATGATTTCGATATCATGGGCGTAAAACCCCAGGACGGTGCAACCCTCTATACCTATTTGAATAGTACCCATCCGGCCTACGTCAAAGGTCTTGAAGTCGATTTCCAAACCAGACTCTGGTATCTGCCGTGGCATCTGGACGGCATCGTACTGGGCATCAACTACACCAAGATCGAGTCCGAAGCGACCTATCCATTGCGGGATGAGGTGACCAATTATGCAACCCGTCCACCGGTTACCACGACTTTTGACACAACCCGCGCCGGACGCCTGATCTATCAGCCCAACGATCTGTTGAACGCCTATGTAGGCTATGAGTACAAGGGATTTTCGGCGCGCATGTCCTTCCTGTTCCAGGGCAACTCGGTCAGCTATGTGGGCGCCTTCCCGGAACAGGATGGTTACACCAGGGACTATTTCCGCATGGATGCATCGGTCCGGCAGACACTGCCGCTGTGGGGTGTGGAAGTATACCTGGACATCAACAACCTGAATAACCGCAAGAACGAGGCGGCGCAGACTTCCATCGATGGATTCACCAGCGCCAAACATTATGGTCTGACCGCCAACCTGGGCGTTCGCATCAGACAGTAGACCTGGATTGATGCAAATCCCGTTTTACTACCCCCTGGATCTCTTGAGGTTCAGGGGGAATAAATCAAGGAACTTAACTCACATTAACATAGAATCCCTAATTTTCAAGGAGGGCAGCATTATGAGACACTTTGTTACTTTTTTGATGTGCGTGATGGTGTTGGCGACTCTATTGTTCGCGCAACAAAAAGATACCACGTATGTCAAAGGCATGTACAGCGGCGGACAGGAAGGCGAACTCAATAATGCCGTACTCGAAGCTGTGGCCGCGGGCAAGCTCTCATCCACTGTTTTCAAGTTGAATGCCTATGACTGGTATGTGGTCAATGGAACGCTCGAAGTACCACTGGGCCAAACCCTTGAACTGGTCGCCCCCAAACCCGGTGCCACGCAAAACGAAGCGCCTCCGCAGCTCCTGTGGACCGCCAGCGGCAGTGTGACCAAAAATTTTATCATTGCCGCCTATGGTAACCTGACCATGAAAAACATCTGGGTCCGCTTTGCGGATGCCGCCGGGGTGCAAACCGGTACACCCATCGTGTTTGAAGGCGACTCTTCCGGCACGCCTGGCACCAAAGGCGGCACCGGCATCTTTGAAAACTGCATTTTTGATTACATGCCGTGTCCGACCGTCACCGCATCGGGCGCCATCTGTGTCCGCTCCAAAAATTTT
Source organism: Candidatus Zhuqueibacterota bacterium (assembly GCA_963169875.1). Lineage (GTDB taxonomy): Bacteria > Zhuqueibacterota > Zhuqueibacteria > Residuimicrobiales > Residuimicrobiaceae > UBA2214. The sequence goes on along the minus strand of CAUJEL010000044.1, from coordinate 1,856 downwards.
AACGGCACTTTCAAAAACTGCTACTTCCGCAACTGCGTCGACAGGCACTTCATGTACTATGGCAGAGCGGTGTCTTTTCCATACGACGTCCCCGGTTATCACACGGAAAAGATTTCATTTGAAAACTGCACCTTTGCCAACATGGGCTATGTCTACATGCAGGAAGGCACCAACTACGCCGATAACGTCAGTTTCAATCACTGTACCTTTTACAATGTGGTGCAATTTCCATTGGAATCGGGCTGGTGGTGGAGACTGCGCGTCAATAACTGCCTCTTTGTCAATTCCTGGATGATGGGCTATGTGCCGGTGTCGGGCGTGAGCGGCGCCACGGTCACCATTCAGCAGGCTGACTCCATCGCATTCGAGGTTCCTTTCACCGACCAGGATCGTCATATCCTGTTCACACACAGCGCTTACTATATCGATAAGTGGCTGGTGGACTGGATGCGCGGCGGCTGGGATAAGAATTACGGCGGCACCGCATGGCGGCCCAATCCCAATATCACCAAGGTGGGCAATCCCTACAGTAATGCCTTATACAAATCGCGGGCGTTCAATGAAATCCCCTATCCGCGTCCGATGCTGGACAGCCTGGCGCTCACCTATTTTGATTCCACACTTTCTGACGGTTCAAAACTCTATCCATTCATCAATCGGGCTGAACTCTACGATGTCAATGACTTGAGAGAACAGGTTAATCCGAGATTTGCCAATCCGCCTGTCAACCTGGAACCCCTCAAATATTTTCTCTACCAGAAATGGGATGCCAACCTGGATTCCATGTGGGCCTATGACCCGGATGCCGGATTTCAGCAAAAGTGGCCGCTGCCGGAAAACCTGGCCTACGCCAACGATACGCTGAAAACAGCAGCCATGGGCGGCTTCCCCCTGGGCGACCTTTACAACTGGTGGAATCCGGCGGTTCGCGAAGGCGCGAGCGATTATTACACCGCGTGGGCGGCACAGGCTGACGCAGAAAATGCCCGGCTCAATTCGTGGCTGGAAAGCGGCATAGATCCCACCACCAGCGTCAAACGTCTGCCCGGCACCTCGATGCCGGCTGAGTTCACACTGGGGCAGAACTATCCCAATCCATTCAATCCGACCACGCGCATCGAATATTCAGTTCCTGTGAAGTCCCATGTGACATTAAAAATCTACAACATGCTGGGCCAGGAAGTAATGACCCTGTTCAACGGCATGCAGCAGGCCGGCAAGTATGTGGCCACCGTGGACGGCACACGTCTGGTGGGCGGCGTCTATTTCTATCGTCTGCAAGCCGAAAACGTCACGCTGTCGAAAAAGCTTGTTTTGATGAAATAACCAGTTTTGATTCATAGACAGATGAGAACCGCTTATCATCCAAAGGAGGTGATTTCTTTTTTAGAGCTGCAATTTGATTGTCCCAAGAAATGCCATTCAAATGTTGGGAGCTGATCCGATGGGTGGAGAATGAATAACATCTGCCAGGAGACGGGTCGGCTCCGAAGCTCTTGACCCTGAATTTGTTTAAGGAGAAAATCGGCTTATGAAAAAGTTTGCTTATGTTTTCCTGGGAATCGTGGTGGCCTTGTTCATCATCGCTGGCACGATCCAGGCGCAAACGCCCACAGCCATACAGACGTGGGACTTTGAGACGTCATTGCAAGGTTGGACGGTCGGCGCTGATAACTCGGCAATCGCCTTGAGCACGGAACAAGCTGTCAGCGGGACTCAATCCATCAAACTCGTCAAGCCCGCAACCGGCTTGGAGATCAATCTGCAAAATGATGTATACGAGAATGTGCAAAAGGATGACCAGGTCAGCTTTAATATCTGGATCTCGGCAGCTGACAAAGCCAAAGTAAACGGTG
>CAUJEL010000043.1 GCA_963169875.1 Candidatus Zhuqueibacterota bacterium | reverse complement strand
TTAAGATAACCCACAGGCCTGCCCTCACTTCCTCCTCAAGAATTCGATGATTGAGCAGTAACAATCTTATTAGTATATCTCTTCTCGCATCAGGTTGAATGGTGAACAGGATGCGATCATATACGGGCAAATAATCGACATCGTAAAAGTCATGAAGCAGGTCGATGGCGAGGCCGTTGTGGCCGGCTTTGTCCCAGCCGTAGGCGTCAAGCACGGCATAGGCAATTTGCACATGCAACATATGAAACTCGTGTATTTTGATTACTACCTTGTATTTATTAAATTTATTCCGATTCACGCTCCGAAGTTTCAATTAGTATAACAGAAACGCCTCCTCCAAACTCATCGGACTCGTAATTGCGTTCTCGATTTTGGGGAGGAACATTATTATTAGTATTATATAAGAAATGCGCATTACCATGTCCAATTATTTGAGATGCAGTAGTACAAGATAATGATGATGTTGCGTCAGAATAGGAAACCGCGTCCAGCTCTGATATTTTTAACGCTCCTGCCCTTGGCGAATGAAAAATACCGGATTTTTTTCGGTTGAATGATTTCAACACTCCAGTTTCAATCAAATCCCAAATTACAGTTGACCAATCCTTTTGATTCTGCGATGTTTGCTGATCATTAAAAGCACGACCTGTTCGAAAAGTGAATAGATTGAACAATTCCATTGCCAAGTTATTATGATCATGCAAGAAAAAATCAGGAATGCAGCATCCGATAGGATATGTTCCTGGATATCCCATCAAGCCACTCATTGGATCATTTGGCGTACGATCATCAATGAGTAGATATTGAGCGCCGGCATGAGGCGATTTGGGCGATATTGAACGGCTCTGACCGTTAAGCCTGGATGAACGAGTATAGACGAAATCAGGCCAATCCATATACAATCGTAATTGAACCTGCTCACTCTGTGCTAGTTTATAGGGCTGTTTTGATGATGCTTTTGCCTGAAATAGAATCGCATTTCTATTTATTTGACCATTTCTTCTGGTATTGACATAAATGAATAGTATATCGCCAAGTTCACAACTCGCGCTTGAATTATTAAATGTTACTTGTGGAGTTTGATGACAAAAGACCGAAGACATGGACACTGAGACACGTAAAGGTGTCAAAATCTTTTTTAAAGCCGAATATATAATAGGCGAACTTTCAAGTACAAGCCCCGCGACTAAATCCGGTTCCTGCGGATTTGCACCTAGCTGTCTGCATCGTTGCCACGCTCTTTGAATTCCAATTATTATCGCGATATGAAAAGAAATAAATAATTCATCTCTATTCCGCCAAAGTATTTCTGTAACGGTCATTGGCAAAACCTCCACGTTTGATTCTTTCGAAGTAACAATTTGAACGACCAGTCTGGTCGCACTACAATTCTAGCTCAGTTTGAGATTTGACAAGATTTCTTTTGGCAGGTGTGGCCCAGAGGCCTGCTTTTATTTCTTCATCGTGAATCCGATGATTGAGCAACAATAGTCTTTTGAGTATTTCTCTTCGTGCATCTGGGTGAATGGTGAAACGGATGCGATCATTTTCGGGCAAATAATCGACCTCATAAAAATCATGACGAAGATCGATGGCTGGGCCATCGGGACCGTCTTTGTCCCAACCGTAGGCAGCAAGAACAGCCTGGTCCATTTCCAGATGCAAGCGGCGTAGCTCATGGATTCCAGCTACCGCTTCATTAAAAGAACAAACATCGTTAAAATTATGCAAATGCTTCCATAGATTTAAAGTATCTTTTACGTAGTTTTCTAATTTGTCTTCAATATCTAGAAAATCTCCCATTTGCCCTTGTATTATGTGTGACAAGTTAGAATTGTGGAATTGGGTGTATATTTTTGTAAGTCCCAATTGACATGCGGACATTAATTTTAACCGATGTTCATAGTAAGTCTTCCCTATTTCGTTCAACCTTTTATGACAAGCGCTTGAAGGTAGTTGTGGAAAAGGTAATTTTTCAAAAGTAGCAGTTGGCGTATAATTCAGATCAGTCTTCATAGTTGTGCAATAATTCCATGCCCAATTATAATTAATTGATGATTGAAGCAACGCAAAGCTTGCCCAGTCATTTAAAGCATGGACAACAAGCGCATCTGCATAAACAATATCCTTTGGAACAAATGTGAATGCGACAGTTTTACTGATTCTGGCAATGACTAACACCCGATCCAACGGTGCGATGGTGCGGTATAGTTCTCCACGAATTCGCAAAAACTGCCACCAATATTCAGCTCCTCTATCCCCCTTTTTTTGTAACCTTTCCGGCTTTACCTGTTCTTCAACAATTTTAAATGGCTTTTTGTATTTTTGCGCTCTTTCTAAAGGCCAATCATGAAAGTTGATCACCCAACGACTTGGAGTCTGGTCTGGACGGCTGTTGAGATCGTCCCCGTTGAGATAAGGAAATACTACGTCTTTATTCCTGGGATCTAATTCGATGAGCCGTTGCGCTTCTTCCGGGGTTAGAATGAATCCCATACCAAGCACAATCGAGCCCTGAAAACTCTTGCCTTCGTTCTGTTTGAGAGGGAAAGGATTCCCCAGATCTTCTGCGTCGTCCAGATAGCTGGTAATCTGTTTCACAGGCTTCCGGTTCAAGGTCAGCGTTCCTGGCCATTGACCTTTGTATATGGTTACAAGAGCAACTTCAACTGCAGCCGCTCCCGGCCAGCGCATGGAGCGGACCGCATGATTGATTGTCCCGCCCGATTGTGTAATCACATCCAAGCCGCCTTCACGCGCGCCTCCCTGGGCGATGGTATTGGTCGCCAGCAGGGATTGAAATCCCTTATTCCGTATGATTGTGAAAATGCGGCGATAAAAGTAGGTGACAATATCACAACTTCCGGCCGGGGCGTAGGCTATTTTCAAGTATTCCAGATAATTTTTGCCAAACATGCCGGATATTTTCTGTCCGCCCAGAAACGGCGGATTGCCAAGTATGCAGTCAAATCCCCCATTCGCCATCACTTCGGGGAATTCCATAAACCAATGGAAAAACCTTTTCTCAACCGCAAGCGCCATGGCTTTGGCCACAGCCTGGCCCTGCATGGCCCGGCCGGCCAGATACTCACGATACGTACCGTCTGTGATGCAATCGCCGGCTTTATCTTTGGGAAGAAAGAACTGGGCGGTCTGGATATCGGCCAGCGTTTTCAGGCGCATATATTCTTGGCCGGATATGAGTGCGAGATAGGCCTCACTTTTATCGCACACATGCCTGGGATTGTGGTCGGGCATGGCATCCAGTTGTGAAAAAGCCTGGGCTAGGCTGCCAACACCTTTGAATAAAATTTTGGCGTACTCTTCGCGCTGTTTTTGTTCCGCCCGTTCGGCTTTGTTTCGATCGCGCAAGATACGGCAAACGGTCTTATCATCGCCTGGCAAGGGCTTGAACGCCTCATCACTGATGCCATTCTGCAATTCCTGCATGTGCGCCAGGCCGACGATGGCATCGCCGCATTTGATGCGATGGTCGAGAAAACTGAGCGGCTCCCCGGGATTGTGCGCCTCCAGCCACAACGCCACTTTGCACAACTCCACGGCCAAGGGATTTTTATCGACGCCATATATGCAGCGAGAGATGACATCCCGGATGGCCGGCCGTAGAACTTCAGGGGATGGCTGCTCCTCACCGGACCTCACCGTGGCAAGGGTCTGGGCAATCCGGCGCGCTGCATTGAGTAATATATGCCCACTGCCGCAGGCCACATCACAGACTTTGATGGACAAAAGTCCTTCTTCTTGTTCTTTCTTAACAAGGTTGGCATCCGTGCCATCCTGGGGCAATTTCCCCCTTTTTGCATCATAAGGCTTCCGGGTTGCTTGTTCCAAAGGCAACTTGAGTTTGTCCTGGATAATATAATCCAGTGAGTGCTTGATCAACGGCAGCACCAGTTCATCCGGCGTGTAATGAGTGCCGGAAGAGGAACGTTCCGTCCCTTTGACAAACCGGAACGTCCACCGGCCATTTTGTTGCTCCACGTGTGGGGCATATTCCAGCAGACCCTCATAGACCGAGCCAAACTCCTCGACATTCAATCCGGCATAATTAACACGGATCATCTGTCTGCCGCGGTCATCGCTGTAGCGGCTGAGATGGGCGATACAGTCTAACAGTGGTTTATTACCCAGGCTGCAGGTTTCAAGAATTTTTAATCCGCCCGGCCCGAAAAGCTCGCCGTTGAGCGGTTGCACGCCCAGTCTGGCGCCATGAGCAGCGTCCTCAAACAGCCGGAATGTCTGCTTTAACGAAATCCACAAATCGCAATAATCGCCCTCTTCCAAGCTGCGGCTTTCAGCAAGCTCGCGCAGGCGGGAGAGACTGTAATATCTGGAATAAATATCGCGTTTACGGCTGTCGCAATTCCGGGGAAATATCAGCTGCCGCTCTTCGATGACCAGCAGGAACAGCAATCTGTAAATCAGGCGCAACTGCATTTGATAAAGCTGCTCAGCCGTCAGATGCTTTTCTGCAATAGCGTCGCGCAGCGCCTCGTTATCCGGATGCTGCAAAAAGCCATTGCCAAGCAGGAGGATGGATTTTTCCACCGCCTCGCTCAATTTTTCGCGAATGCGCGAACCGGAGTCCAGGCTGTCCTGATGATATTTTTCGATCCAGCTTGCATCGCCTGTATCCAGCTTTTGCGGCATGCGCGTGGCGTGCAGCAAACGCACCATGACCGCAAAATCGGCATAATGGTTCTCTTCCATCATCGCCTGAAGATCGAACTCGATGTAGGACTGTTTTATCAACCGGCTGTTGTCGCGCAGCAACCGCAAGCGCAAGCCGTTGCTGACCAGAGCATAGAGATGCTCGGTGATATTGATATATTCCTGAACCAGCGAGTGGGGCGACAGGCGCGGCCCGCCATCCTGACGCTTTTCGCCCAGTTTGTCGTTAAAGCCCATGATATGGATTGGAAAGCCGTCCAGATTCATCGCGCGGTGGCTGATGGCGTATGATTTCTCGTTGATGATTTCTGCTTTGGCATTTTGGGCATCATAACCGAGCAGTCCCAGGAGCGGCAGCATCCAATAGCGGCGCGTTTCTGCGGCGCCGCTCGCGGTATCGCCGATTTTATTCATCTGCCGGGAGTAAACCTGCCACAGGTCCTGACAATCCGCCCAGATGCGGGCGATTTCATCTTTGACTTTTTGCGAACCTTCCAGTCCGAAATGTTTGGGGGATTGACCGTCGATCTCGCCGGTTTCAATTTTATCGAGAATATCGGCCGAGATGATCATACCTTCAATGGTGATGGTCGGGAATTTCAATTTTGCCTCCCGCCGTCAGGCAGCAAAATATAAATTCCCAGCAGATCCATCGGCAAGACCGGCTCCACAGTTTTGAAGCGGCTGCCTCCCAGCATTTTTCGATATCTTTCGTGGGATTCGACCAGTGATTCGGCGCGGGTATAGGCCACAAGATCCAGATTCGCTTTAATTTCCTGCAAATCAGCCAATTCAGAATTTAGATAGCCCTCGGCGGCTTGATCGGTGACGTTGTCCGTCGGGATGGCCGTGAACATCAACTCAACCGCATCCTTGTTTTCCAATAGATGAAAATCTTTGGCCAGGCCCTGATAGCCCAATGGCATCACCTCTTCGGCGACGAGCTGGCGTCCGCTCTCTTTCTCTGCGATGACATTTCGCACCCGGTACAACAATAGCGTCGTTTTGACGCCGACATCCCGGCACTTGATCACGGCCGCGCGCGCAGGGCCATGCTTTTTATTACGCTGCATCGCATGCGACATCAGGCTTCTGCAGAGCTGTTCCACCAGTGGATGGTTTCTGCCCAGATAGTAATAGCCGTCCGGCACCGGCGAATAAAAACTGACCTTGAGTTTGGCGACCTCGGGCAACAGGCAATGCAATGCGCCTGGCAAATGAGCGGTATACAGAACATATCCTTTTTGATCGCGCGTGATCTGGGTATTCAGCATCGTACTCAGCGCTTCCGTCACAAATTTTTCCACAGCCGCGGGATCGCCGATGGCATCGTCGGACTGGTGCAAATCCTGCTCGATCTCTTCAGCCTTGATACCATGTTGGGCAAAAATGCTGCGCGATTGTTTCTCCCGCTCGGCCGCTTTCTCAAACTCTTTGGTGATTTCCAGGCCTTTATAATCTTCAAAAGCTTTATCAAAAAAATCAAAACTGACCTGCTGGTCGCGTAATTGGGCACGACCTTTTAAAATGACCGCCTGGAGGACGGAATCCATCAGCGAACGGCTGTCCTCCGGAAAAGGTATGCTGATGCCGATCTCCTGGCGAATCTGGCGGACTTTTTCCAAAAGCACTTTCAACACTACGCCATCGATGGGGTTGTCTTTACCATAAAGCAGGTAGCATTTTACAGTTAGCGCTCGTTGCCCGAAGCGATCGATGCGGCCTTCGCGCTGTTCGAGCCTGTTGGGATTCCAGGGCAAGTCATAGTGCAATACCGCGGTGAATAAATGCTGCAGGTTGATGCCTTCGGACAGACAATCGGTGGCGATCAGGAGCCGCCGCGGGCTATCTTTCATTTCATCGATGCGGGCTTTGCGCACTTCATCCGGATCTTCGCTGGTGACCACCTGCACATCGATGTCATCCCCCCCGGCGAATTCTTTCTTTGCCATTTCGCCGAGATAATTTGCCGTGGCGATATAGCGGCAGAAGACGATGGGATTGAATCCCTGTTTAAGCCAATCTTTGATTACTTTTAAAGCGGTGTGGGCTTTGTGATCCTGATCGAGATTGGCCAGTTCCTCCAACTGCTTTGAAAGAAATTGTAGTTTGCGGACCTCGGTACCGCTCCAATCGGTTTTGGTGATGACGCCGGAAGAGGGAAAATCTTTTTCCAGATCAAAATCTTCATCCAGGATGGGATTGGTCTCCGGCTCGATCTCCGTCTCTTCCGGTTTCAAATTATTCAACCGGTTGGTCAGCATGTCAATGCCTGCCGCGGGACTGGACATCACGCCGCGCAACAGCGCCAGGGCCGACCAATAGCGCATGCGTTTTTTGCCCTCGTGGATTTCATCGGCTTTGGTCAATCCCAAGGCAAAATCAAATACCTGGTCATAGAAATCGGCGTATTGGGGTGAAAGATCGTAGGCGCATTCGCCGGAATCGCGATGTGGGAAATGTGTGTCCTCCCCAAGCCAGGTTTGCACATCCTTGCGCCGACGCTGAATAAAATGTTTGGCCAGGCGCTCCCGCTGCGCTTTGGAGGCCGACGGCACATCCAAGGTCAAAAAGTCGGGGTGCAAAAGTCCCAACAGGGACTGGAATTGCTCCTGCTTGCCGCTGTGCGGTGTTGCCGTCATCAGGATCACATGCTGATTTGGCTTGGCGGCAATGTCGCGGATCAAGGCATAGCGCTGCTGTTGAACGGAGGAGCCCGGGCCGCCCGGCCTGGAACAGGTGTGCGCTTCATCGACGATGATCAGTTCCGGACAATCGTTGACAAAGACCTGCCGCCTCTGTTCAGATTTGATAAAATCGACGGATATCACCTGATGCGGATAATAACGAAATACGCTGGTATCGCCGATGATTTCCCGGTCCAGGCGCGCCTGAGTGTTTGAGCGGATGACGACGCTGTGAATGCCAAATTTGTCCTGCAATTCAGCTTGCCATTGGTCGCAGAGGTGGGGCAGACAGATGACGGCGAACCGTTCAATGTGTTTCCGGTCCAGCAACTCTTTCAGTATCAGCAAACCCTCTATGGTTTTACCCACGCCAACGTCATCGGCGATCAAGAGACGAACAGGAGCCTCTTCCTGCTTGAGCGCCATGATCAGCGGCACCATCTGATAGGATCTGGGCCTGAAGGACAGCTTGCCCAGACAGCGAAAGGGGCCGGCGCCGTTTCTGATGGCCAAACGGGCTGCATTGAAGAGCAAGCGGGCGGAAGCGATATCGCCGATGTCGGTGCTGGAAGGATCGGGGAAACTGGATGATTGAATCACATCTTCAGGGAAATGAAGGGAAAGATAGATTCCCTTGATTTCCTGATCAGTGCCGCCGAGGGGTTTTAACAGCAAAAGTTCCTTGTCGGCGGACGGTTGTACGACCCAATCCCGGCCATGAACATGAACCAGCGAACCCGTTTGGAAATCCATCAGCGTACCTTTATAAAAATGTCAGGCCGTTTGGCAACCCATTCCGCAAGATCGTCTCTATAATAATAGGTCAAAACTTGTGATCCTTGCCTGCGCAATTCATCGCGAACCTGTTGATCGCGTAATTTGACCTCGGGATTATCGTGCGGAGTGCCATCGCAAAAAATGTAAATATCCGGATGATAATAAAAGTCAGGTTGAGAGTATAACTCTTTGACTCTTTTTTGTGCCTCATCAGGCAGCCGCAGATTATTGGCATAGAGATATTGGAGAAATTTTTTCTCCGTAACCGACGTCTTGTCATAGCTGTTCAACAAGGATTGATATTGCTCGTCGTAGGTGCGTTCCGGATCCGTTGTCAGCAATTCAATCTCACATTGCGTGAGGGTCCGCAACGCATCTTTGATGAGGAAGCGATTAATCTTGTTGTGGTCCCGTTGGTTGTAATAACTAAGCAGGTCGTCATAGGAGGCCAGCTCTTTATAGGCGGCGTCATCGAATCGGCATATCTCATAAGCTTTCTGAACGACTGATGTGAAGGCTAGTGGATTGCTGATGAATTGCGACAGCACGCCGAGGCTGCCTTCCGCGGCTTCATAGATGAAAATATTGGGGGTGCCTGAATCGCCCATCAATTCAGCGCCGATCTCTCCGGACTCCACTTGAAAGAGTTCCTCTATTGCTCGTTTAAGCGCGTATTGCAGGGTAATGACGCCGTCGGGCTGCAATCCCAGGGCCTTGATGGGTTCGATGTAAAGGGCATCGGCCGTGTCCCAGGTGTAGAGTTTCACCGGCCGGACAGGTTCTTCGGGCTGCCGTTCTTGCATGCGCGTGATCGATTTCCAGCGGCCGGAGTGCATGCCCAATTGAAAGCCTTGCTCCGTGGAGGCTCTCCATCGTTTATTGATCTTGACCAGACGCGCGGCCTGGATGTAGCGAATGCGCAGATAAAGTTCGCCATCGTGTTTCACATGCGCCATTTTGATCGTCGACACACCCGCCGGAACAGAAAAATAGGTGCCGATATCGTACCCTTGCCGCAACCGTTCCTCTTCTTCGCAGGAAATCCGCGCTTCTTCCCTGGTTCGCGTTTCGGCCATTTCCATCAGATCGGTTACCATTTCTCTTTCCGCATCCGAGGTCAAGGGTACCTGGGTCAGCGGACATACATTGCAATTGTATTCATCACCCATCAATATATAGCCCGAGTTCTTGCTGATCTTTGCTTTTACAAGCTGTTTTTCCAAATCCGGAAACAATAACTGCTCGACCTGGAATCTGCCGCCATTGTGGTAGATCATGTTGCGCGGGCCAAATTCCGAGAGCGCAATAAATCGCGAGCGCGAGATGTATTCCCCAGAATCGCCGATGGGGATAAAAGTTCGCAGCGGCAATCGGGTAAAATTATAGCCTGGTAAAAATCCTTCCGAGGCCAGATAGCGATAGGGATAAAACTCGGAGAGATTGCCGGATTGCAGCGGATTGCAAAGCAATTCTCTTTGACGAATGGCCTGCTTTTCGCTCTTGAAGGCATTGTACATTTCCGGTGAATCCGGTTTGTGCAGGCCGCTGTCGATGACATTTCGCGCTTCTGTCAATTGCTGATTTGCGGATTTGTAGAGACGGCGCCAGCGATTTAATGAGTCATCAAATTTTTGCGGTATGCCGGAGAGATGGGCATCAAGCCACTCCGGCGTATACCAATCGGGCATCCTGTTAAGAAAGGATAGTATTTTTAAAAATTCCTGCTTTATGGCCTGTTTACTATCCTTTGAAATTTCAAGCTTTTCCAAAACAGTACTTGAAAGTGGAAGAAGCTCGGGTTGGCCTTTATCCAATAAATCGATGATCGAACTGTTCAGCTCCGCCAGGCCGATATAAGCCAGGAAAACCGCATTCAGGTGCGTTTCGATCAACTCCTGATTGGTCAGATCAATTTTAGGCGGTTTGACAATGCCGGAAACCATCTCGCGATTGTATTTGAAATAATGGCGGTCGTGCGGCGAGAAATTGGAGCAGCCTGTGATAATAAGAGCGGTTTGCCCGCTGCGTCCGGCGCGTCCGCTGCGCTGCGCATAATTGGATGGATTGGGTGGAACGTTGCGCATGTGCACGACATTCAGATTTGCGATGTCGATGCCTAATTCCATGGTCGGTGAACAGAACAAGGCCGAATACTCGCCGTTGCGGAACAGCTCTTCAAATTTCTGCCGGTCCTCAGAGTTCAAGGCGCCGGTGTGTTCCTTGCTTATCAGCCGCTTGAGCGCGCCAAAATCAGTTTGGTAGAGTTTTTGATAAAAGAGATTGGGACGTTTCTCCACTTCTTTATAGGAGCGGTCTCTAACCAGATCGGGCAAGATGTGCAATTTATCGCCTTGCAGCCACACAACCGTGTCGAGACGGAGTTGGTATAATTTGGTGTTTTTGTCCTGGGTGTTCTTTGCGTCGGCACTCGACAACCAGCCGGCATTTTCCAGGGTGCTCAAAAGCAGGGGAATGAACTCCAGATAATCTGTATTTTTCCAGATCATGCCCAATTGCTTCGCATATCTTTTAATGAAACGCCCTAATGTGCTGCCCGGCCCGATGCTCGTGGTGTATTGGCGGCCTGAAAACGGTTTAAGCGTTTCATAGCGGATAAAAAATGGTTCGGTGATCCGTTCCTTCTCCTCGAACTTCCAGGGGGCTTTTAAATGTTCGCGAATTTCACGGCTGTTTTCTCTTATTGAACGCTCGGTCAAATACGCCTCATTCGCGATCGCATAACTTTTGCGGAAAAAATCGAGTACCTGGAATATAAACTCCTTGCGTCCGCTGGCGTCCAGTTTATTTAAAAGGGGGATATTTTCCCAAAATTCAGCGGCCTCACAATTTTCATCCAGATAGCGATAGTCGATTTTCAGGATGGCGCATTGTTCGAGGTTGGGCAGATTGACCCGCCAGCCGTAGCGCAGATCATATAACGCCAGGTACATGAAATATTTTTTCAAGGCATTCTCGATGCCCCGGCGCACGCCCGGAAAGGGATTGTCGATCGTGGCGTATTCCTTAATGTCCAATGCAAAGGCATCAAAGATGGCCTGATCGATATTCTTGTAATCAAGCTGCTGATGTTGATCCAGCGCCCTGCACAGTGCGGAGCGGAATTCCATGACGTGAATAAAATCATTAAAATGGCCGGACTGAAGCGCCGCATCCTGACGGTTATCGGTAAAACTGAGAATTTTTTGGTCTTCACGCGGATAGCCGTGCAGTTCAAGATGTTTGATAATGGCGAGCGAAAGCACGGTTGTCGAGGAACTGCGTCCTTCGCTGCCCAGCCTTGCCAGTTTTGTCGCTTCACTGGTGGTACCGTGATAAACCGTGCCGCTGGAAGGATCGAACAAGAGTTTGGCAGGCATATACCAGCCCCAGTGATCCTTTGCTTCATCAAATGAAAAGGCGCCAAACTTGTCATAATAGATCTTTTGCGGCAGACGGTCCTTGTATTTTTTGGCGGGTTTGAATTGTCCCTCTTTATCGATTTTGCCCCACGCTTCCGGTAAAAGATCAAAATCCTCTTCAGGATTCCAGAGATTCTCACCAACAACCAGGTACCCTTTGCGATTGTCCTCTTCCTCATCCGTGAAATCCTGAAATTCTCTGGGCAGGAGCTGCATTTCCTCCTTGTCCAGAAACACACAGATGAATTCGTGGCCGGAAGCCCGGCTGAAGACAGCCGGATAGAGCGGGATACGATGGCCGTCCTCCATCTTGTGGTTTGCCGGATCAAGGCTGATTATCCGGGAATCGTCAGCCGGCAGGGAGACATACACGGCGCCGGTTTGAGAAATAAATTGATGGACTTTGTAGGGAAGGACGGTGTTGTGCGGTGATGACTCCCGGCCGTTGACATTAGCCAGCCATTTCAGGTAGACGATCAATTGCTCGATACAGGTCTGCAACGGCGTGCCGGAGTCCTCCACCAGGAGATTGGCTATCTCTGTGATGCTCATGGGTTTATTGCGAACCAGAACGCCGTCGAGATCCAATAGAGCGACGCGATTTTCAAGCCAATGACTGAGCGGATGTTGCTGTAATACCGCTTTGGCATCGTCCGGGGAGATGGGCTTATAGAGTGCGTCCTGCAAAACTTTTTGTTCTGGTATATTGAAAGCCGAGAAACAGGGTTTCAAAAACTCGACGACAATCTGATCGTTGGTGAATTTTGCGCCAAAAATGGTTTCTGCGACATCGGCCACAGCCTGTTTTTGTTCAATGATGGTGCCTTGCGAGACCATGGTGGCCGAAGTGCCGATGCTGACCAGCTTGTTCTTGCACCTGCCGCGGATTCTGCGGATGAGCATGGACACGTCCGCGCCCTGCCGGCCGCGATAGGTGTGCAATTCATCAAATACAAGATATTTCAAATTCTCATAGATTGCTTTCCGGAGTGCATCTTCTTTCGGCCTGGTGAGGATGAGCTCGAGCATCATATAGTTGGTCAAGATGATATGCGGGAGTTCTCGAATGATCCGCTCGCGTTCGTCCTGTTTTTCCTGTCCGGTATACTGGGCAAAGGTGACAGGAAAAGTCGCGCCTGTGGCGGTTTCATAGTTCTGTTTATATTTGTTCAGCTCGACGGTCTGTGAATTGATCAGCGCATTCATTGGATAGACGATGATGGCTTTTATGCCCTGCGCCTTTTTATCGGCAAGCAAATCGTTAAAGATGGTGCCGATGTATGTAAGCGACTTGCCTGAGCCGGTGCCTGAGGTGACGATAAAATCCGATCCCGCGCACCCCAAGCGGATTGCTTTCTCCTGATGTTTATACAGGGAAAAACCCTTGAAGACAGATAAAATATCGGGGTGGAGAATGCCTTCATTGCAGAGTGTTTGGATGGGTTGGCCGCTTTCAAAAGAGGGGTTGAATTGCAGTAATGGCTCCGGCCAGAATTTGCCGTCCTGCATTTCCTGTGCGACAACGTTTTTAATCTCGTCGTCCTGGATGTTGATAAAGCTTTCAACGAATGCCTGGTAATCCTGGAGCACATCTTTATGAATGTTGAGAATATCGAAACGATTCATTGCAAGGCCCTATTGTCGGACTTAACTGCACTCAGCAAAAATGGCCTTCTGGCAAACAAGGTGCTTTGGCGGGAAAAGCGAGGAGGGTAATAATCAAGATTTCTGACTTGCAATTGGCGCAAAATTCTTTTGGTCTGCTACCCCAATCCCCTCGTGGCACTTTATCCATCAACCAGAAAAGACATGCTGCTACACAATTTTTAAATCAATTGTATTAATTTAAGCAAAAATACATTAAAATCAAGAGAATCAGGTGCAAAATGAAAAATTGTTTCATCTGATTCATTTTTTTACATTATATTTACCTGCCCCTTTCCGCGCACAAAACAACTCCAACCAAGAGGTGCTTATGTCCAAAGCGATCACAGGCCATCTCCTGCTGTTCATCCTCCTCCTCCGGCTGACGGCCTTTTCTGACTTGATCCATGCGGCTGAAACCAGCCAGCAGCAAGCAAACACCAATACCCCGACTCCGGCACAACTTCTTCTTGAACTGGATAAAGACCGCATTCTGCAAAAAGCCTCGGCCTTTCTCAACGAACCACCGCGCACCATCACCTCATACCCCTGCTCCCGCAGCGCGGGCGGAAAACATGATTATTTTTCGGAAAGCGATTACTGGTGGCCCAATCCGGACGACCCGGACGGTCCCTATATCCGCCGCGACGGCTTGAGCAATCCGGGAAATTTTAACGAACACCGCGAATCCCTGAGACGGATGTCCATTCAGGTGGCGACCTTGACGGCAGCCTGCATCGTCACCGCCGATCAGACCTTCGCCCGTCACGCCATCGCGCATCTGCGCAGCTGGTTCATCACGGATTCCACGCGGATGAATCCCCACCTGAATTACGCCCAGGCGACGCGCGGCATCACCACCGGCCGCGGCGTCGGCATCATCGACACCATCCATCTGGTCGAAGTGGCCCGGGCCGTGACGCATCTGGAAAAATCCGCGCTCATGACTCCGGAAGAGACCGCCGTCCTCAAAAAATGGTTTGCGGATTATCTGACCTGGATGACCACCTCCGTGAACGGCCTGGATGAACGAGAGCGAAAAAACAATCATGGCACCTGCTGGGTCATGCAGGTCAGCGAGTTCGCCAGACTCACCGGCCAACAGGAACTGCTGGACTATTGCCGCGAGCGCTTCAAAACGGTCCTGCTGCCCAATCAACTCAGCCCGGATGGCAGTTTTAATCGCGAACTGGGAAGAACCAAGCCCTATGGCTATTCCCTGTTCAATCTCGATGCGCTGGCTGCGGTGTGTCAGATTCTCTCCACACCCGAAGACAATTTATGGACTTATCAACTGGCCGATGGCCGCGGCATGCAAAAATCCCTGGAATTCATGTATCCATTCATCGCGGATAAATCGCGCTGGACCCACGCCCCGGATGTGATGTATTTTGACGAATGGCCGGTCCGCCACCCCAGCCTGCTCTTCGCCGGCCTGGCGCTGAACCAGCCCCACTATATCGAACTCTGGAAAAAATTAAAGGCCGAACCCGAAACCGAGGAAGGCATGCGCAATTTTCCGCTGCGGCAGCCGCTGCTGTGGTTTTAATGCAAAACCTCCGTCCTGATCTTTGTTATTCACACGCTATTTGCCGCAATTTGCCTGTAATTACTGGAAAAAGTCGCCCCGTTATCTTATACTGTTATCAATATTGAAAATATGATATCCTGCGCCAGCCAGGCGGGCTGCGGTGGTGACACGACCGCAGCAACCCGCCGGTCTGCGGATCGCCCGGCATCATGGCGGCTTGCAGACCCGGCGCCTGGCAGGCCATGATAGAACCTTTTTCGCAAACTTGAGGAGATCATGCATGGATTCGATGAGTCGCAGAGACTTTATGCAGGTGAGCGCCGGATTGGCCGCCGCCATTCCGCTCGGTGTGAACATCCTTTCGGCCCGGGCCGCAACCTCGAAAATGATCGCCATCCAGCTTGGCGCGGTTTCATTGGTGGATGAAGGGGTAGAAGCATGCCTCGATATCCTTCAGGAACGCGCGGCGGTGAACACCATCATGCCGGCTGTCTTTTCCTATTCCACGGGCACCGCGGGGCGCCATAAACCCTGGCCCGGACATGGCAAAAATGTGGAGGATGCAAGCATCCAGGGCGGAAATTATGCAACCGTTCATCCCGCCTTCTACAAGGATATCCTGATGGACCCGATGATCATACAAGCCCACGACCATCCCGGATTCGATGTGCTCCGCGATCTCATCCCCCACACCCGCAAACGCGGCATGAAAGTCATTGGGCTGTTCCAGAATGCATTCAACGAAAAACTTCCCAATGCCGAAAAATACTTTGAATACGATTTCAACGGCAAAATGGCGGACACCCTCTGTTTCAACAATCCCTATCACCGCAATTTCATGACGGGTCTGGTGGATGATTACATCAATTCCTATGACATCGATGGATTGATCTATGTCAATGAAACCCAGGGCGCATTGACCAACATGATCGGCGCGCGTTTCCGCGGCCGCCGCCGCGGATTGCCGGGTTCGCGTACCTGTTTCTGTCAGTATTGCAAGGAAAAAGCGAAAAAGCAGGGCATCAGCATCGAACGCCTGCAGACCGCATTCACAGAGGCGGAAAAATTTGTCGCGGGCCGCACACGCCAGCGTCCGGTGGACGGCTTTTATGTCTCCTTCTGGCGCCTGCTGCTGCGCTATCCGGAACTGCTGCAATGGGAACATTTTTACCACGAGAGCTACAAGGAAGTGTACAAACTCTTCTACGACCATGTCAAAGCCGCCCGAAAAGAAGCCCTGTTTGGACTGCACATATGGACCAACGCTTCATTTAATCCCATGTTTCGGGCTGAGCAGGATTTTGCCGAGCTCTCCCAATACGCCGATTTTCTTAAAATCGCCCTCTACAACAACTGCGGCGGGCCACGCTTCGCCAGTTACATTCAGAGCTTTGGCGATATCGTGTACGGCGATATGCCGTCGGAAGAGATGGCGCAGTTCCACTATCGTGTGTTGAATTATCTCAACGAGGCGCCCTATCCACAAGTCTCGGAGGCGGGACTCAGCGCCGACTATGTCTATCGCGAAGTGAAGCGGGCTCTGGATGGCCGGGGTGCTGATGGCGCCAAAATTCTCGCCGGCATCGATGTGGACATCCCCCTCTCCGATCTCGATATCGTTGAAGGCGCGACCGAAGAAGCCGCGGCCAAAACAACGCGTCAGCGCGTTTTCGAAGCCACCAAAGAAGCATTGCGGGCGGGAGCGGATGGCATCGTCATCTCCCGCAAATATTCGGAAATGAAGCTGGAGAACCTGAGCGGAATCGGCGATGCGGTGAGAGCGGAATAATCCGCAGAGTGTTCACACAAGTCATCGTTATATGCCATTTCGCTGTAAACCTGGAGCTGTCATGAAAAAGATGGACGTGCGCTGGAAGATGGCGCTTTTGTTGATGTTCGCCACGGTTCTCAATCACATGGACCGCAATGTCATGGCCATGGCGGCGCCGACGCTGAAACAAAAAGTGGGTCTGGACGAGATGATGTTCGCCTGGTGTTATGCGGCGTTCATGCTCGCCTATACCATCGGTCAATCGACCAGCGGACGGATCATCGATTATCTCAAAACCCGCGCCGGCTTTGCGCTCGCCGTCGCCTGGTGGTCCGTCGCCAATATTCTGCATATCTTTGGCGTCGGCGTCAAATCATTCGCCTCTTTTCGTTTCCTCCTCGGCG
Source organism: Candidatus Zhuqueibacterota bacterium (assembly GCA_963169875.1). GTDB lineage: Bacteria > Zhuqueibacterota > Zhuqueibacteria > Residuimicrobiales > Residuimicrobiaceae > UBA2214. The sequence goes on along the minus strand of CAUJEL010000043.1, from coordinate 37,635 downwards.
TGGGCGAATCCGGGCTCTACCCGGCCGGGGTCAAGACCATCTCGGAATGGTTTCCGGCGCGCGAACGCACCATAGCCTTTGGTATTTTCAACATCGGCGCGGGCATCGGCGGGGCTCTGGCGATGATCCTGACGGGATACCTCATTGGCGAACAGGGGCGCTGGCAGCTTCCTTTTGCGCTCACCGGATTGGTCGGCGCCGTATGGGTGGTCGCCTGGCTGCGTTTTTATCGCGCGCCCGAAGATCATCCACATGTTTCGCAGCGGGAACTGGATTATATCCGTGAAGGCCAGAAGGAACTGCAGGGCGTGGAATCCGCTGATAAACGCCGGGTCTGGGGCATTGTGCTGCGCGATCGCAATGTCTGGGCGATCGCCATCACGCGATTTTTCACCGAAATGCCATGGTCGTTTTTCACCATCTGGGTGCCGACCTACCTGGCTTTTCGCTACGGCATGAGCCCGAAGCAGATCGGATGGTTCGCATGGGTGCCGTTTGTGGCCGCCATGCTCGGCAGCCTCGCCGGTGGCTATCTCTCACCCTTTTTCAGAAAACTGGGCATCCCGCTGCTCACCGCCCGCAAGATCGCTTTCACCGTGCCGTGCCTGATGATGCCATCGGTTATTTTCGTCCTGAATTCGCCATCGATCTATGTCGCCACAGCCGTTTTCTGCATCGGCTATTTCGCCCATCAGGCTCTGAGCGCCACGCTGCTCACCCTGCCGGCGGATCTGCTGCCCAAGCACACGGTGGCAACGGCCAACGGCATGACCGGATCGATAGGCTTTCTCGGCGTGATCTTTTTCACGATTTATGTGGGCATCTATGCCAAGAATGCTGACTATGCCCGCCTCTTCACAGTCATGGCCTTTGTCGACATCATCGCCGTGGCCATCGTCTGGCTCTTTGTTCGCCGGCCGCAAAACAGTGCCGCGGTTATGGAGAGCAGTACAGCGAGTTGATGAAAATGAACACACAAAAAAGAATCGCGGCGCTGAACTGTAACTCCGCGCACAGGGGCGCATCCGTTCATGTGCCTGGGCAACGTGATTGCAGCAATGGCACAGGCCCTCGCAATTCAGCGCAGCGATTCAGCCCGCATTTAAATGGCGATAGATGAGCAGTTCATTCAACCAGTTTCAGGAGCAGCGCATGCCCAATTCAGGCGCACCCATCAAATTACCCCGTATAGGTTTGATCAGGCAGGAATTCCCGGACCGCAGCCTCAAAAATGTGGCAAAAGAAGTACGCGGACAACTGGAAAAAGCTGATTTCGCGGCAAAAATGAAACCCGGCGCCCGCATCGCCATCGGCGTGGGAAGCCGCGGCATTGCCCGGATAGCGACGATCGTGAAAGCCGTTGTCGAGTATTGGAAGGCCGCAGGCTGCAAACCTTTTATTTTCCCGGCGATGGGAAGTCATGGCGCCGCAACCGGAGAAGGCCAGGCCGCCGTGCTGGCACACTACGGGATCAATCCGGAAACCATGAATTGTCCGATCATCAGTTCGCTCGAGGTCGTCTCCATGGGCCGCACACCCGAAGGCATCGAAACCTTCATGGACCGCAGCGCGTTCAAAAGTGAGGGGGTGATGCTGGTCGGCCGGGTGAAATGGCACACCGACTTTGATGGCAAAATTGAGAGCGGCTTGTGCAAAATGACGGCCATTGGCCTCGGCAAGCTCGCCGGCGCACGCCAATACCATGGATTCGGGCATCGCATCGGCCTGGAACGCGTCATCCGCAGTGTGTTCCAGCAGATCGCGCAATCGGGCCGCATCGTCGGGGGACTGGCCATCATCGAAGACGGCAATCACCGTACCGCGCAGGTGACCGCGGTCCACATCGAAAATTTGCAGGAGCAGGAGGAACAACTTTTGGCGCTGGCCAAATCCTGGGCCGGCCGCATCCCCGTGAACGCGCTCGACATCCTCATCCTCGATGAAATCGGCAAGGAAATCAGCGGCACGGGCATGGATACCAAAGTGGTCAACAGAAGCACCATGGCCTATTATAACTGCTACACCAACGCGCCGCAGGTGGACCGGATATTCATCCGCGACCTGTCCAAATGGAGCGACGGCAATGCACTCGGCATGGGGCTCGCGGACATGGCCGCTGACCGTCTCATCGACAAAGTGGACTGGCAAGCCACCTACGTCAATGGCCTGACGTCGAGCATCACCGCTTCGACGCGCATGCCCATCCATTTTCCGACTGACCGGGAATGCCTGGAAAAACTGGCGCCCACGGTCGGCAGAAACAACCCGGAAGATCTGACCGTTGCATGGATTGCGAATACCATGAATTTGCGGCTCATGGCGGTGAGCGAAAATCTGCTCCCGGAGCTGCGACAGAATCCCGCCATCAAGATAGTGTCGCAGCCGATGGAGCTGCCATACGATGAAGCGGGGAACCTGCCCCGCCTCGAGGAACTGGCCAAGCGAATGGTGAGCGGGTAATTCTTTGCACCCTTGCAAGCGGGTGCTTGCATGAGATTTATGCAAGAAATCACCAGGCGGGCAGTCGATGGGTCACATCGACCCGCAGTGCCAGGATCATACCGTGTTCATGTCCTGCCGCCCCAGTCCGAGAATGCGCGCGGGATTTTCTCTCGTTAGCACGGCCATCTCGCCCTCGTCAAAGCCTTCCCGGGCGAGCAGGCTGGCAAAGGTTTCGAAACCCAGAGGCGGCGGCGGATTCACCGCCTGGCCGAGATCGCTGGCCAGAAAGCAGTGTTCAACGCCAACAGAACGGATGGCTTCCGCGTGCGCTTTGGCCGATGTCGCCAGGTGAGGGCCGTTCAGTTCCAGACAGGTGAATTCGATGAAGGCGCCCAATGCGGCGATCTCTTTTAATTGCGCCACAGGCATGTAGATTGGATCAGCAATCGGATGAGTGGCAATAATGGTGTCAATGTCGAGCTCACGCGCCGTGCGTACAAGGAGCAGCGCCTCCGCCGGTGAAGAGTGGCCGGTGGCGAGAATCAACTGCTGCCGGGCGATGAGCTGCAACACTTCGACGACCTCGGGCAGCAGACGGCCATCCCGCGCCACGGGAACAAAAGGCCTGCCGCCGCCGCTGTGCTCAACATGGTGTTCGGAATCAAACGTCGGCATCCACACAAAGCGGCCGAAATTGCCTTTCACCCTGGCCATGCGATCCACCGCGACGGGATTGATGCCGCCAACAGCGAGATTCAGGGCGATGCCGCCGAACACCTCGATGCCCGGAGTATACTTGCGAGCCAGATAAGCCAGAGAAGCGGTGTGTTCAAAATGGTTTTTCAACACGATCGCTTTCATACCCAGTTTTTGCGCCAGGGAGGCGACCTCGAATCCGTCCATGGCGCGCGCCATGCTGTCCGGGTCGGAGTGGATGTGGAGATCCACAGCACCAGCGAAAAAATCAGCAGCAGTAGAAGGTTTCATCATTCACTTTCCTTTATGATTTTCATGATGAGCAGAATGTAAATGAAACGTCCCTGAATATCAAGTGAAAAACAACAGACCCTTTTGGTTTACCCTTGCGAAGGTTTGAAACCTTCGCAAGGTTGTGCAAATTTTAAGGAGAACTATTGTGGACAAGATGAGTCGTAGAGATTTTATCCAGGCGAGTACGCGACTGGCGGCGGCCCTGCCATTGGGCGCAAGTTTTCTCTCAGCCCCTGGCGCAGCAATGCCGTCCCCCAAAACGGCGAAAATGGTCGGCATACAGATCGGCGCTGTCTCTTTTGTGGATGAGGGCGTGGCTGCCTGTCTGGATCTGCTGCAGGAACGCGGCGGCGTCAATGCCATCATCCCGGTGGTGTTCTCCTATTCGAACACGACAGCGGGACGCCACAGACCCTATCCGGGACACGGAAATGCCGACGGCACCATGGATGTCGATGGCGGTAACTTTGCCCGTGTCCATCCCCAATACTATCACGACACCGGAATCGATCCCCGTGACACGCAGGCCCCCGATCACCCGGACTTTGACGTCCTCGGGGACCTCATCCCCCAGGCGCGTACCCGCGGGATGAAGGTCATTGCCATGTTGCATCATAATTTTTCCAGCAGGCTGCCCGGCATCGATAAACTGCGCGAAGTGGACTTTAACGGTAAGCCAGCTGGCAGCGGACGTTCGATCTGCCTCAACAATCCTTTTTACAGGAATTTCCTCAAGGGTCTGGTGGACGACTGGTTCCATTCCTATGACCTCGATGGCGTCATTTATATCAATGAAACGCAAGGACCGTTCAGCAACATGCTCGGAGCGCGTCAGCGCGGCCGCACCATGGGAGAACCCGGCACTCGCACCTGCTTCTGCGAACATTGCCAGGCCAAAGCAGAAGAGATGGGCATCCGCCTGGACCGGGTCGTTCCCGCTTTCGAAGCCCTGAGCAAATTCAGAGAAGACGCGCGTGCGCGCAGGCGCCCTGTGGACGGCTATTATGTCACGTTGTGGCGGTTGATCCTCAGATATCCGGAACTGCTGCAATGGGAGCACCTCTATCACGAAAGCAAGCGTGAGGTTTACAAGCTCCTCTATCAGCACACCAAGGCTGCCAGGGCGGATGGCCTTTTCGGTGTGCACCTGTGGTCCAACACCTTCATGAGTCCGATCTACCGCGCCGAGCAGGATATTTCACAACTCGCGCAGTACACGGATTTCATCAAGCTGTCCCTGTACAACCATTGCGCCGGTCCCCGGCTCGCCAGCTACGTCCAGAGCGTGAGTGAAACCATTTACGGCGATGTGCCCGCGGATGAACTCATGCAGTTTCATTATCATGTGCTGGGTTATCCGAATGAATCGCCCTATGATAAAGTCGGCGAGACCGGTTTGAGCCCGGATTTCGTCTATCGCGAATCAAAACGGGCCGTGGAGGGCCGCGGTCAGGCTGGATCAAAAATTCTCGCCGGGATCGATGTGGACATACCGGTCGTCGAGTCGGACATCATAGATGGCGCTGATATCAAGCAAGCCGTCCAGTGGACACGGGCCAGCGTTCGTGCCGCCACAGCCGCCGCCTTGCGCGCCGGTGCAGACGGGTTGGTCATTTCGCGCAAATATGCGGAGATGAAACTGGACAACATGAGCGGGGTTGGAGATGCGCTGCGGGAATTGGGGATCAACCAATAGCCGCGATGCATTTAATCCGGGTAAATTTTGGATGACAAGATGAAAAAAAAGCCGATCATTGGAATCACCATGGGCGATCCGGCCGGGATTGGCCCGGAAATCGCGGTCAAGGTCTTCAATCACAACAACCTGCACCGCTTCTGCCGGCCGCTGCTGGTCGGCGACGCCCGGGTGATCCGGGATGCAGCATCCCGGAGCGGCTTTGCGCTCGACGTCCATGCCATCACCCGGACAGCTGACGCAGGCTTTAGTCCCGGTACGATCGATGTATACGATTTGCACCATGTCGATCTGGCCAGGCTGGAGATCGGCAGGATCTCAGCCCTGGCAGGCGACGCGGCATTCACCACCGTCAAGAAGGTGATTGAACTGGCGCTGGCTCGGGAGATCGACGCGACCGTGACGGGGCCCATTCAAAAAGAAGCCATCCATCTTGCCGGGCATGTTTTTTCCGGACACACGGAAATTTATGCCCATTTTACCCAGACGCGAAAATATGCGATGCTGCTGGTGCACGGCCGGCTGCGCGTGATTCATGTTTCCACCCATGTGTCCCTGCGTCAAGCCTGTGAAGCCGTGAAAAAAGAGCGTATCCTGGAAGTGACCGGATTACTTTCTGACTCCTGCCGCCAGTTTGGCATCGCGAATCCGCGCATCGCGGTTGCGGGGTTGAATCCCCACGCCGGTGATGGCGGCCTCTTTGGCGATGAGGAGATCCGCGAAATCGTGCCCGCGGTGCAAGCAGCACGGGAGCAGGGCTATGCCGTTGAAGGCCCGATTCCCGCGGACACCGTGTTCTCGAAAGCACGCGGCGGCATGTACGATGGCGTCGTGGCCATGTATCATGATCAGGGACACATCCCCTTCAAGTTATTCGGTTTTGAGTGGGACCACCGCAACCAGAGGATGAAGCATGTGCGCGGTGTGAATATCACGCTGGGATTGCCGATCATCCGCACCTCCGTGGATCACGGCACGGCCCTGGAGATTGCGGGAAAGGGCATCGCCAGTGCGGATGCGCTTTACCTGGCCATCAAATATGCAGCCCAACTCGCCAACGCAAAGGCGGTAAAAAAATGATCGCGGTCGTTGCGGATGATTTGACCGGCGCCGCGGAAATCGCCGGTCTGGGATTTAATTGCGGCCTCCGCGTCGAAATCACCACGCGCGTGATGCCCTCAACAGCGGATATGGTGGTCATCGCCACCAACACCAGGTCCCTGAGCCGCCAGCAAGCGTACTCAGTCTCCGTCTCTCTGGCGCAAGAATTGAAAGCGCTTGATTACGCATGGCTCTATAAAAAAACCGACTCGGTGCTGCGCGGCCATGTCCTCGCGGAACTGCAGGCAATGATCGAGGCAGGCGTCGCGGACAACTGCCTGCTCGTCCCGGCCAATCCCGCGCTGGCGCGCACAATTCGCGACGGCATCTATTACATCCATGACAAACCGCTGACGGAGACCGATTTTGTCAACGATCCGGGATATGCTAAAAAAACGGCTGCTGTGATGGAGCTGTTGGGAAGCGCGGCGGGCGTCGTCACCCGCTATCTGCGAGCCGGATCGGTGCTGCCCCCCTCAGGGATCAGCCTGGGGGAGGCCTGCACAGCTGAACACCTGGCACACTGGGCCGGGCAGCTGAAGCCGGGTGTCCTGGCCGCGGGCGCGGCGAATTTCTTCACCGCGATCATCGATGCGAAAATCAAATGCAAAGACGCCCCCCCTGCTCTTGCAATAGACCGCAACCGGGGAAACGTTCTCATAGTCTGCGGCAGCGCCTTCAAAAAAGACCGGTCAGCCCTGCAAACCGCGGTGACGAACGGAGCGCAGGTGTGCGGGATGCCCGGTGATGTTTTTTACGCGAACGATAAACTTGAGGTCGCAATTGCCAACTGGGCGGAACAAATTCAGCAGCTTTTCAGGACTGCGCGGTGCGTCATCCTCGAAATCAATCAGCCGCTCAGCCACATCCCGGGCATTGCAACACACATCTGTGCAGCGATGGCAAAAACGGTCGCACGGGTTCTGCCTCAACTTGACGACGGTGATCTGTATATCGAGGGCGGCGATACAGCTTTTGCCATCCTCAGAGAGGCCGGGTACACCGCGTTTTCGCCCATCGCACAAATCGCCCAGGGCGTCATTTGCCTCGAAGCCGCCGGGAATCCCGGCCTTTACATCACATTAAAAGTCGGGAGCTACCTGTGGCCGGAAAATATTTTCGCATTCGGTTCACGTTAAAGGTGCTGAGGAGTCATAAACAGAATCGGGAGTAACCATGATAAAACTTGATCGACGCGATTTTTGCCGGCTGGCCCTGGCTGCGCCCGTCCTGGCGCAAACCAGACTGCATGCTCAGACGTTTTCTGCATCGAAATATCCCTATTTCGGCAGGGATGAAGCATATGAAGCATTCAGGATCATCGGCGAGGGTTTAAAAATTGTAAAAATCGAATCCTTCACCAAAAAGAGCCTGGCTGTTATCAGAATCCAGACGGATGACGGTTCTGTCGGCTACGGCCAGATATCACCTCATGACGCGGATATTTCTTCGATGATGCTGCACCGTAAAGTCGCGAAACATTTCCTCGGCAAAGATCCGGCGCATATCGACGACCTCAATGACGAGTGCATCCTCGCAAACCGCAAATTCCCCTGCACGTTCATATATCGCGCCCTGTCCGGCGTCGACACAGCCATCTGGGACTTGTACGGCAAAATAAAAAACAAACCAGTCGTGGAGTTGCTGGGCGGCCGTGTTCGTCCCATCCCCGCCTATGGGTCCAGCATGAGCCGGGATATCACGCCGGAGGACGAGGCGGCGCGAATGACGGCGCTGCGGGACAGCAAGGGATTCAATGCGTTCAAGATGAAAATCGGCAAGGCGGCCGGCCGCGACCAGGATCAATGGCCCGGCCGCACGGAAAAGCTGGTGCCAACGGTTCGCAAGGCGCTGGGGGACCAGATCGAACTGCTGGCGGACGCCAACAGTTGCTATACGCCACCCAGAGCGATCGAAATCGGCCGCATGCTGGAAGACAACCAGTTTTTTCTTTTTGAAGAGCCCTGCCCCTACTGGGAACTGGAGTGGACGGCGGAAGTGGCCAATCAATTAAAAATGCCTGTGGGCGGCGGCGAACAGGACAATGAAATGGCGCAGTGGCGTCGCATGATCTGCATGAATGCGGTGGATATCGCCCAATTCGACATCGGCTACCTGGGAGGATTCACCCGGGCGCTGCGCGTCGCCCGCCTCGCGCATCAGGCCGGTAAATTGTGTGTTCCGCATAATTCAGGCATCTCGCTGGTGAGCGTCTTCACCCTGCACCTGCTCGCGGCGATTCCCAACTCAAAATTTATGGAATTCACGATCGAGGCGCCCACAGAAACAGCCCGCGAAAGCAAGGCGATGTATGCGCCACAGCTGCAGGTCACAGATGGAAGCGTAAAAATGCCCGAGGGGCCTGGTTGGGGTATCACCATAAATCGGGATTGGCTTGAGTCAGCCACTTATGAAAAAAGCGAATGATGGACCTTACTCGATGACAAAAATGGAATGGACTTGTTCCAGATGCAGTAATTTTAATTCAAAATCAGTTCTCATGATGCCTTTAACTTCAAAGAGCGCTTGAAAGTAGTCGTTGCTCAGAGATTTTTCGAACTTCTGCAGATTGGCAGGATTGACAAAGTATTTGACCGTGGCCATATTGCCAAAATCGTGCTGCGATAAAAAGAAGAGAAAAGAATTATTATTGTGCCCGGAGACCTTGGCTACGAGGGCATAATCATTTCGGGCCATGGTCTCGGGATTAGTCGTCCACGAATAACTGACTTTTTCGGAACCATCCTGAGGCGCATAAGTCAGCACAGCACTCTTCTTCTGTTCATAGGTGAAATCAAAACTGCGGGTGACTGTTTTAAAAATGCCGAGACTCTTATAAGGACCTATGAAGATAAAATTGTACTTTTGCAGATCCTGCATCTGAACTTCCGAGGCCATTTTCAGTTCATACGGGCGGTCATTTTTGATAAATAAAGGCAGCAAATAGGACAGGCAATAGGGGATATGTTCTTCGAAATAGGTATGAAAGGTTTTATTGATTTTCCGGGCCAGGGCCGGTCGGGTGGATAAATAGTTATCAAGATCTTCGTGAGAATTGATTTCGGTGTCGCGGATGTAACTGTGCCGTCCGGAATCAAACGGCATGGAAAAAAAATAATAATCGCCCAGTATCACCATTGTTTTTTTGTCATCAGATAAAAAATGGCTCCAGATGGCATCCTCTTTCGGGATATAGCTGGTATCCTGAACGAACATTTTTTTCAGTTGCGAAAATATCAACGTGATGAGCAGGAGGGCGATAACCGCCCCATAGACGGAATGCAGCAATTTGACATTATTCTTGGCGTGCGTGCGTTTGGTTTCTCCGGCCTCCCGGAATTCGACATGGTAATGCCCCTTGGGCAGTACCAGCTTTATTTTATCATTGACGCCCTGCGTCAGATAGTAGTGCTCCAGTTTTTTGCGCAGATTACTGACGTACGCGCGAACACTGGAATCTATGGCCGGAGAGAACGCGGCATCCTTGCCAAAAATTTCCAGAGCGATGCTGGATTCCTTGACAAATTCGCTGCGGATGGAAGCTTCCACCAGGTAGCGCAATAAATCCTGATGCTTTTTCGCCTGGCTGAATTCGCTGCTTGCAAGTATTCCCTCCAAAATACGCAGTTTTGTTTCGTCATTTATGATGTGTTCCGTCAATGGACCTCCTCAAATTGATATAAGGTAACTTACATTGTATTCGCAAAAAAGTCAACCAAAAAAAGCTAATTGCGGTTATTTGCCTGCAATTACTATTTTGCGACGGTTTTAGGCCTTATCTTGCAAGTATAAATTGAATCGATATTCACTTTTCACAGGTTGGCGGGATGAAAAAATCGACAATAGCATGGATGACACTTTTAATTGGGCTTGTCTGGATCAGCGCTTGCGACAAGGATGCCGCTACCATCACCACAGACAATCTATCCCTGGCGGGCAAAAGACTCACTGCAATGACCCGCGAGCTTCATGGGTCCAGGGACAATCCGCGCTCGCTAAAAATGGATGAACTGGTTCTGGTAAAATCCAGGGACTGGACCAGCGGTTTCTTCCCGGGGTGCTTGTGGTTGATGTACGAAGCCACCGGCGCATCAGTCTGGAAAGAACAGGCCGCCAAATTCACTCTGAATCTCGAAGCGGAGCAGCATAACGGCTCCACCCATGACATGGGATTCAAAATGCTGTACAGTTTTGGCAATGGCTATCGCCTCACCGGGGACAGCAGCTACAAGGCCGTCCTTCTCCAAAGCGCCAAAACACTCATCACCCGGTTTAATCCGAAGGTCGGCTGCATACGCTCCTGGGACCATCACCAGGAGGTTTGGCAATACCCGGTCATCATCGATAATCTGATGAATCTCGAGTTGTTATTCTGGGCGACGCGTCACAGCGGTGATCCGGTTTACCATGACATCGCCCGCACGCACGCCCTGCAAACAATGAAACATCATTTCAGAAAAGATTACAGCACCTGGCACGTGGTCAATTATGACAGCACAACCGGCGCGGTCATCAATAAACAAACACACCAGGGACTCGCAGACGAGTCGTGCTGGGCGCGGGGCCAGGCCTGGGCTCTGTATGGCTACACCATGTGCTACCGGGAGACCGGAGATACCCTCTTTCTGCGACAGGCGGAAAAGATCGCCGGGTTCATTCTCAATCACCCCAACCTCCCTGACGACCTCGTTCCCTACTGGGATTTCGACATTGCGGACAAGTCCACGGAACCCCGGGATGTGTCCGCCGCTGCCATCATCGGTTCCGCTCTTTTTGAGCTGTGCCAGTTTCCGGTTGACAACAGCAGCCTGTACAGAATGAAAGCCAATCAAATCCTCGAGAATCTGTCGCACCATTATCTTGCCAAAGAGGCCAACTATTTTATTCTGTCTCATTCAGTAGGAAGCAAACCCAGCGACAGCGAAGTGGACGTTCCCATCATCTATGCTGATTACTATTTCCTGGAAATGAATCTGCGCAAAATGAGACTGGACAAAGCGGATGTGAATCTAACCGCGCCTGCGGAGGACAAATGAAAATATGGTATGGTTTATTCGGTCTGGTTCTCGCCTTTGTGCACTGCGCGGACGAAAATCGCAGTGCCCTCATCCACGTCGGTGAAGACGGAAAGCTGGTGGCGCACGCCGACAGCCTCGGCAACACCATTCCTGATTTCTCCCGGGCGGGGTATATGGGCGGCGGCGTAGCCCTGCCACATGTTCCCGATGTCATCATCTTGCAGCCAGCAGATCCACTTCAGGATGACACCGGCCGCATTCAGGCTGCCATCGACAGTGTTTCACGGCGCAGCCTTTCCCAGGGATTCCGCGGCGCCGTGCTGCTGCGCAAAGGAACCTATGCGGTTTCCGGATCGCTGCGTCTTGGCGCCTCGGGCGTTGTCCTCCGCGGCGAAGGCCAGGGACCAGATGGCACGATCATAAATGCGACGGGAACGGAGAAAAGAACGCTGATCCATCTCGGCGGCGTCTTAAAAATAACGGAAATCGCCGGCAGCCGGCAGAAAATAGCCGCTGCCTATGTGCCCTGGGGAACCATGAGTTTCGCGGTTGAAAATGGCACGGCGCTCCACAAGGGCGACAAAATTATCATCTACCGGCCAAGTACGATTGAATGGATTCGTGACCTCAAGATGGACCGTATCGTCGAACGCGAAGGCACCAAACAGTGGCAGCCCGGCAGCAAGGATCTCATCTACGAGAGAACGATCATGGCGGTCCATGGCAACCGGGTGGAGCTGGATGCGCCGGTCATCAATGCCATGGAAGAAAAATATGGCGGTGGCTACATCTACCGCTATGAAGAAGAGGGCCGTATCAATCAAAGCGGCCTGGAAAATCTCCGCCTCGTCTCGAGCTATGTCAAAGGCAAAGAAGACGAAGATGAAGAGCACGCCTGGACCGGCGTGACGGTTGATGATGCCGCGAACGCTTGGGTCAGAAACATCAGTATCGTCCATTTCGCCCGCGGCGTGGATCTCTATGACGGCGCCATTTTCATCACCGTACAGGATTGTGCCCTCCTCAAACCCGTTTCCCAAATCAGGGGCAGCCGCAGGTATCCGTTTCCCGTCAAAGGACAGTATTGTCTGGTGCAGCGCTGTTACAGCGACCATGCCCGGCATATGGCAGCCACCGGCGCATGCACGTGCGGCCCCAATGTATTCCTGGACATGCTGGCTGAAAAGCCCTACAACGATACCGGTCCGCACCAGCGCTGGGCCGCAGGGATCCTGTTCGACAACCTCAAAGGCGGCAGATTCCATGCACAGGATCGCGGCAACTGGGGCACCGGACATGGCTGGGCCGGGGCGCAACAAATATTCTGGAACTGTGAGACAGATTCCATCTGCGTGCAAAAACCGCCGACCGGGCAGAACTATGCCATCGGCTGCACCGGCAAATTAACCCGGGGCCGCTTCCCCGACCGCGAACCGGGATATGTTGAATCCCATGGCCGGCATGTCACACCGCGCAGTCTCTATTTGCAGCAGCTGCAAGACCGGCTCGGCGAGCAGGCGGTGGAAAATGTGACGACCGCGGCGCAGCGTCAGGGAACGGTTTATGATCAACTGCAACAAGCCTTGAATCATTGATCTGATTTTCTGCTCCTTCCGAAACTATGTGAGAGACCTATTTATGAACAGACGCACCTTTATCAAATCAGCCGGCATCATGGCGATGAGCATGACCATGGCTTCCAGAACCAGGGCCAAATCTGCAAGAATGGTTGGCATGCAGATTGGCGCCCCTTCATTTGTCGATGAAGGTATTGAAAACTGTTTGGATAATCTTCAGGAACTGGCATCGGTCAATACCTTGTTCGCCATGGTTTTCAGCTACAAACAGGGCTTGTCGGGACGGCCCTGGCCACCGGTGGACCATGGCCTGCAGCAAAAAGGAGCTGCATTTCAGGGCGGTTATTATGCCAGGATCAATCCGGCGTACTATCGCGGCACGCTCTTTGAAAACGACGCCCAGGTTTTGCGCGCACCCGATCATGGCGATTTTGATGTCCTGGGAGACGTCCTGCCCGCCGCGAAAAAGCGCGGCATGAAAACCATCGCCTGGGTCGCCGATCAGATCGATGATTCGATTGCACCATTCGCATCCATGTATGAAGTCGATTTGAATGGAGCGGTGCTCGATCAGGTCTGTTTCAACAACCCCCATTATCGTTCATTCCTTACGGCGATGATCAACGATTGCGTTCATTCCTATGAAATAGACGGGCTGCTGTGGCGTTCCGAAAGATGGGGGGCTCTGACGCATGCGCTGCGCTGGGACGGTAAAAAGAAGACAGAAATCCCCTGTTTTTGTCCCCACTGTCTGGAAAAGGGAAAGAATGCAGGTATCGATACCAACCGGGTGCGCGCCGGATATCAGGCGCTGTGCCAATTCGTCCGCCAGGCGCGGTCAGAAATCAGGCCTCCGCAGGGTTATTACGCGGCGTTCTGGCGGATTCTCTTGCGCTATCCCGAGATACTGGCCTGGGATATGTTCTGGTACGACAGCTTGCGCGAAATCTACAAGCTGGTTTACGACACCGCAAAAAACATACGGCCCGAACTCCTCGTTGGCAGCGCCATTCCCCACAGCCTCTCTTTCAATCCCTTTTACCGGGCGGTCGTGGATCTGCAGGAACTGGCTAAATATAACGATTTCCTGAAAATCATCGCCTATCATACAGATGCAGGTCCCCGCGGCACCGGTTATGTCGACGGCCTTCTCAACACCTACTTGGCCGATATTCCGCGCGATGAAAGGCTCGAATTTCTCTATCACATCATGGGCTACCAGGAGGGTAATTTTGCCTCCCTGTCGGCGCGGGGATTTTCTCCGGATTATGTCTTCAGGGAATCCTCAGCCTGGGTCAAGGAAGCGCAGGGAACCAGCCTGCAGATTTGGCCGGGCATCGATATCGATGTCTCCCCGGAGCAGGGGAATGATCCACCCCGATCGCGGGAAAGCGTCAAGGAAGCCGTGCTGGCAGCATTCAGGGCCGGCGCGCCCGGCGTCGTGCTGTCGCGCATGTATTCTGAAATGAAACTGGAACATCTCCGCGGCGCCGGCGACGCGCTGCGGCAATTGGACAACTAACCATCACGAAATACCATGAAAAACAGAAAACTATTCCTTCCCATACTCGTTCTGGTACTCGCTGCATCGCTCTCCAATTCCTGCTACAAAACCATAAAGCTCGCCCGGCCGCTGCCAGCGCCCTGCGATTGCGATGTCCTGGAAGCCACCACGGATGAAACGGTCATCAGGGATGAGTCCGTCATCAAAATCTATGCGGATACGCATATATACGGGGGGCATCGCCTGGTCCGGGGCATGCAGGAATCCATCCAGGAAAACATCGACTATTTTTATCCTGCCTTGCCGTCCCTGAGAGAACGCACTTTTTATCTCGGTGACATCGTGGATTTCAAGAACGCACCCGACCCGGAACGCGCGCGGCAGCTCATCGATGTCATCAGAAAGGCCGCCGGGGGGAATTATGTTCGCGGCAATCATGAAATGGATACCTTTGGCGATGCCGGAACGGAACGCCATACCATCTACAAAGGCACGGTGCTGTTGTTGCACGGTCATACCTTGCGCTATAACGAAGCGCGGGCGAAGTATTGGGAATCGGGGCGAAAGATGCAAGCCAGTGCGGAAGACATGAAATATGCCCGTTCAACAGATCAGGTCTTTGCCGAAGCCGCCAGACTGGCGGTTGAACTCGGCTGCAAGATGGTCGTGTTCGGCCATACACATCCCGATAGCCTGGAGCAGCGGGAGGTCGATGGCATCCGTGTTGTGAATGTGCCCAAAGGGTGCACATATTTGCATGTACCGCTGCCCTGAAGCGGCATGAATGTTATTAACGTGTTAATTGCGGCAATTCTCTGCAAATTGCTTATGATTGATGTTATGAAATCATAAATTCATGAGAATGAAAATAATTCGCGTCAATGTCAAAGGTCAGGAGGCAGCAATGCGTATACTTGGAAATCTGGCAATCGCCATACTTCTTGCCTTAATTATTGCCACAGCTGCAACAGGTGAAGAAATTCAGGGTGTTGTCAAGGAAGCTCTATCCGGAAAGCCCTTGCCTGGCGCCAACGTCATGATTAAGGGAACCTCGTTCGGAGCCGTCACCAATCTCGATGGCCGATATGTCATTCTCAATGTACCCCCGGGCAGTTATCAGCTCGTGTTCAGATACATCGGGTTTGACGAATTCCGTACGAGTATCGTCGTGCGTGAAGGCCAATCCAGCCTGCAGGACGCCAATCTCAATGCCACGGTGCTGTCCGGACCTTCCGTAAAAGTCACGGCACAGCGGCAAGGTCAGGTTGCCGCCATCAACCGGCAATTGACCGCCAAATCGATAATCAACGTGGTTTCCGCCGAGCGCATTCAGGAGCTCCCGGATGTGAACGCCTCTGAATCCGTCGGCCGTTTGCCCGGCATTTCCATCATCCGGGAAGGCGGCGAAGGACAGAAAATTGTCATCCGTGGATTGGCCCCGCAATACAATACAATCACAGTCGGTGGCGAAAAAATCCCCTCCAATGATCTGGCCGATCGCAGCATTGATATGAGCATGATTTCGTCCGACATGCTCGCCGGTATCGAGTTGATCAAGGCCATCACGCCGGATCGCGATGCAGACGCGTTTGGCGGCATCGTCGATTTTCAGGTTGCCAAAGCGGCCGATGGCGGTTTCAAAAGCAATGTCCGCCTGCAAAGCGGTTATAATTCAATCGCCAGCGAATATGGTCAGTATAAAAACAGCATCCGAATGAGTCAGCGGTTTTTTGAAAACAGGCTCGGCGTATTGGTAACCGGCAATATGGAAAACACCAATCGCAGTGCGGATATTTTCAATGCCAACTATTCGGTCGAACGGGAAAGACGGCCCGGAGAAACCTATGCGCCCATCCGCATCAATTCACTGACGCTGGAAGATCGTATAGAACAATTGAACCGCTACGGTGCCAATCTCATGATCGACTACCGCTTCGATAAGGGCGAGTTGGTATTCAGCAATTTTCTCAGCCGCGTGCACCGGGATCGCATGGTGAACGAAAGGGATATGGATCCAGGCACCAACAACGACAACAGCTACAATCTCGAAGTCAATGACATCTCCAAGGAAATATTCACTTCCTCCGTGTCCGGAAAATACCGCCTGCCCTTCGTCAATATTGATGCCCGCATGTCCGTCAATCAGGGACTCCAGGTGCGGCCTTATGACTATCTCTTCGAATTTACCGAAGGCGGCGCCTTTGACCAGGTGGTCTACAATCAAAACAAGGAAGAACTGGGGCCGGATGCCATCCTGCTGGCGGCTAAAAATAACTATACCGATTCCGGCATTAATGGCGGCGAATTGAGCAATGCCAAATCCAAAGAAAGAGACCTGACAGCCCAGCTCAATATGGAGATCCCCTACAAACTCTTTGGCAACAACATCACCGGCGCCATTAAAATGGGCGGCAAGGTCGCCAATAAAAACCGCCTCACCGAAGAAGCCGAATTTATGGCGAGATTATATCAGGAACGGGACAGTTGGATAAAATTTCAAAGGCATCATACGCGCTATGGGACGCCCGGATTTGTGTACAAATCCATCTCCACCTCCAACAGCCCGAGTGTGGTCAATTATATCGATCCCGGCTATGACGCTGGCAATTTCCTGGATGGCGCCTATGAGTTTGGCATCGGACTGGATCGTAACGAGCTGATACATCTGGCAAAATCCTTCCTCGTGGATTCCTTATTTGACCGCGATGAATTGTCGGGATTGGATGATTTCGATACCCGCGAACGCGTATCAGCGGGCTATATCATGACGGAAATCAACCTCGGGCCGAGATTGATGCTCATCCCCGGCGTGCGCTATGAAGACACCTACATCAAATTCACCTCCAAATCCTCAAATATCTCGGAAAAAGAGATTGAACGGGAAGGAACCGTCTCCGATACCTCGGCCACGACGCAATATGGCAGATGGTTTCCCATGATGCATGTGCATTACAAACTCACTGATTGGTTTGATATCAGGCTCGCGGGAACGCGCACCTATTCACGTCCCCGCATGGATTGGCTCAATCCCCGCGTAAAAAAGAGCGCGACCTCCATGAATATGAACCGCGGGATTATTGATCTCAAACCTCAATTATCCAATAATTTTGATCTTTTCCTGTCATTGCACAGTTTCCGCCTGGGATTATTGACATTGGGTGGATTCTATAAAAAAATTGAAGATTTGATCTGGCTCAGAAATGATATGCGCATCTACAAAAAAGACATCGATGCCGGACTATTCCCGGCTGATTACAAGGGATTCGCCATCACCCAGCCGGAAAACAATCCCAACGACACCGAGTTGTGGGGCTTTGAAACAGAATGGCAAACCAACTTTTCCTGGCTTCCCAAACCTCTTAATGGCCTGGTGCTCAACCTCAATTACAGCCATATCTGGTCGGAGACCAAATATCCGTTTTCCCTCAATCGTACGCTCAAAGTGCCCCCATTCACCAGCTCACGCATCGATACATTCCGAACGGGTCCGATGCCCAATCAAGCCAGCGACATCGCCAATCTGGCCATCGGCTACGACTTGAAGGGCTTTTCTGCGAGATTGTCCATGCTCTACCAGGGCAAGACGCTGCGCTCCCTCGGCAACCGCGAAGAGATCGACGGCTATACCGATGATCTGGTGCGCTGGGATTTCATGATCAAACAAAACATCAACCAGTGGATGAGTGTATTCGGCAACTGGAACAACATCACCAACGCCGCGGATCTGTCCTACATCCAGGCCGTGCAGTACGCAGACGAAAGAGAATATTACGGATGGACCGCTGATATCGGATTGATGTTCAAATTTTAAATATCTATCCACACTGAAAGGAGGTGACTTTCTCCAAAACCGCAATCACGTGTAATTGATTTATACCAAACCAAGGAGGATCGAAAATGAAGCGCTACACTTTTACGCTGTTGCTCAGTATCGTGTTGCTGGGGTCGTTGACGCCCCTTCACGCCCAAAGTTTTCTCGATGTAGAGCCGGGTTATGAGACCTTAAATCTGGCTGTTGAAAACGACGTTTCCAGACCCGCCGATCGCGTTTATCGCTTGCAGAATGGGGGCATCTATGTATTGAATGGCACCGTCGACAACAGCGGCTTTCCGCTCCACGTCTGGGCCGCAGATCCCAACGGCATGCCGCCGGTGCTCATCCCCGGCGTCAATGAATCGGGCAGCAATGCCAAATCGTTCAATTTCCTCGCCAATGGCTCGCTGAAAGGATTGTATCTCTCCAGCCTCGATGTCACCGGCAATTACCTCAGAAATAATGTCCAGCTCGATCAGGACGGCATCAGCGTCACCCTCGACCGCTGCTTCTTTGACTATGACCGGCAGGCACCCATCCGCTGCAATGCGCAGGAACAAAAACTGTACGTCAAAAACTGTATTCTGCGCAATCTGTCGCAAAAAGGCACGCAAAACACCAGCCGCTGCATCGATGTTCGCGAAAATCTGGCAGATTCCATTGTCGTGCAAAACTCCACCTTCTTTTTCGCCACCGGCGAACTCGTCAATGATCAGGGTGGTGCGTTGTTCAAGAATTTGATCTTCGATCATAATACCCTCGTCGCTACGGACAATATGGACTCTGACCGCATCGTCAAGGGCCGCATCACCAATAACCTGTTCATCGATGTGGGCTGGGAAATACAGGATATCGCCTTTGATGCGGATGATATTGCGGACGGCGACACCCTGAGAGACGAAGTGCTGCCCATCGATTCTTTACGCACGCCACTCTTTACAGAAGCCGAGCGGGAAATTTACATCAGCAACAACAGCCTCGCCTTCTCTCCAGTTTTGGTTGATTGGGACAATGCGGTCGATACCCTCGCCTTGCCGGTGCTGCACAATGAAGTCAGCCAGTCATTCATTGACACCAATCCCAACATCGTCTCCCAGAACTGGCTCTACGAATACCCCGACTTCACCAATCCGCCGGACTTTACCAAGTTGCGCACCTATCGTGAATACGAGCTGTCAGGTGCTCCGGAAGCCAATACACCGGATTTGATCGTCGATCCCGTACCGAACGACGCTGAAGATATTCCCAATACCTATGGAGTCACCGCGCCGTTTTACAGCGTGACCGGCGCCGAGTACATCTTCACCTATCCGGTTTCCAAGGCTTCGTATACGCATGCCATTGGTGGATTCCCGTTGGGAGATCTGAATTGGTTCCCGGGCAAAAAAGCCGAATGGGAAATCTGGATGACCGGCGTGGAGCAGAAACCGGGGCATAAGCCTGTGGAGTACGCCTTGCGTCAGAATTATCCCAACCCGTTCAATCCATCGACCTTCATCGAATTCAGCCTCGCGCGGCCTGCCGACGTATCGCTGGTCGTCTACAATCTGCGTGGACAAGAAATTCGCACCCTCGTCAGCGAGACCAAATCCGCGGGCGCGTACCGGGTGCAGTGGGATGGCAAGGACAATCAGATGAAGACCGTTGCCAATGGTGTTTACCTCTATAAACTCAAAGCAGGAGATCATACCTCCTCGCGTTTGATGAGCTACGTGAAGTAACGCTCTCTGTTTCACTATCAAAAAAGGTGGGATCCTCCACCTTTTTTGATAGCCATTACAGCTGTTTTACAAGAAATATGGAGTTAATATGACAAGACTCGGATTCCTGACGCAGCTGCTGGCGATCCTGCTTTTTGCCGCCACCCTGCAAGCACAAAATTTAACGGCATATGCGGCTTTTTCGTCCCCTTCCGGGGATTTCGCCAATAACCTTGGTGAGAATCCACTGGTCACGCAAAAAAATGGCTTCGATGTGGGCGAAAAAGCCGGTTTTGCCGTAAACGGATATGCAGCCGGGATCGATATCGCCATGCCGACCCTGGTGCTGAATCTCAGCTGGTTGACGAGCATCAGCATCATGCAAAATGGGGCGGATCAGGCCCAGGTGCAGCAGACCTTCCGCAGCCTGACGGCTGCAGGCGACGAGCTGGTCTTTGAGTATAGCCCATGGCTGCAGATCCCGGTCATGACGGGTTTTCAGTATGATGTTTCACTCCTGAAAAACATGCGCTTTTACGGCCTCGTTCAGGGTGGCATCGATTTCATCAAACCCGCCACGCGCAAAGCCTTTGTCAGCGGAGAAGTGGTCGACCGTCGCGAATATGATTTCGCCCGTCAATTCGGCTATGGTTTAGGAGCTGGTCTCATCCTCATGAACCATTTCGACCTGGGCATCCGCTATTATGATTTTGGCGAGCCCCTGCTCGATGGCACCCGTTTTCTCTCCCGTGACTATTTCAAGGATGCGGATAAGATTATTGGCAAGGATTTGATCCTGGGAGAAAAACGGCCGGTTGCCAATATGATCATTACCATGGGATATCGTTTTTAATTTTTATCTGAACTGAGCGATTGTGTTGGCCCTTGCTACCAGGTTCGGCATTTATAAGCACGAATCGATCAATTTAGTTTTTTGTAGCTTTTATCTGATTACACCCGAAGTATTTCGAAGGAAAAAGGATGATGCATAATTACAAACGCGTTTTAATGGGCCCGGGGCCGTCTGATGTGGATGCCCGCGTCCTTGCCGCACTCGCCCGCCCTACCATCGGGCATCTCGATCCGTTTTTTATGGACATTCTCAATGAGATCCGTTCCCTGCTGCAGTTTACCTTTCAGACCAAAAACGAGATCACCCTGGCCATGTCCGGGACCGGGAGCGCCGGCATGGAAACCTGTGTCGTTAACCTGCTTGAACCCGGCGACTCCATCCTGGTGTGCGTCAACGGTGTCTTTGGTAAACGCATGGCCGATGTCGCCTCCCGCTGCGGCGCCGAGGTGACAGCGCTGGAAATTGAGTGGGGCAAGGTATTCGATCCCCAACAGATTGAACAAGCCCTGGCACAAAAAAAATATAAAGTCGTTGGCCTCGTCCACGCCGAGACTTCCACGGGCGCCTGTCAACCCGTCGAAGAAATATCGCATATCGTTCACCGCCATGGCGCCCTGCTGCTGGTGGACGCGGTGACGAGCCTGGGCGGCATGAATGTAGATGTGGATGGCTGGCAAATCGACGCCTGCTACTCCGGCACCCAGAAATGCCTCTCCTGTCCGCCGGGCCTCTCTCCGGTAACCTTCAGCGCAGACGCTGTCAAAGCCCTGGAAAACAGAAAAACCAAAGTCCAGAGCTGGTACCTCGATCTCAGCATGATCCGTCAGTATTGGGGCACAGACAGACTCTACCACCATACCGCCCCCATCAATATGGCCTATGCCCTGCTGGAAGCGTTGACCATGGTGAAGGAAGAAGGGCTGGAAAAACGTTGGCAACGCCATCTGCAGAACCATACCATACTCAAAGCAGGACTGGAAGCGATCGGAATCAGCTATGTGGCGCAAAAAGGACATGAGCTGCCCATGCTGAACGCAGTCGCTGTCCCCCAAGGCGTTGATGATGCCGTGGTGAGAAAGCAATTGCTGACGGATTATGGCATCGAAATAGGCGGCGGCCTGGGGACCTACAAAGGCAAAGTATGGCGCATCGGACTCATGGGCTCGGCGAGCACACGCAGTAATGTCATGCTCTTCCTTGCCGCCCTGGAAAATTGCCTGATACAACAAAAGTACCAGTTCAACCATGGCGCCAGCATTGCAGCCGCGATAAAAGCCAGCTGCCGTTGACACGAAGGACCGGGCATTTCGAGATAAACAAGAGATAATTCTATGCGATTTATCAAGTACGTGCGAATATGTCTCATTCTGAGCCTTGCAGTATGTTTGTCCTGCTCCGAAAAACGTGATTCCGGAGACAGGCCGCATGCAAGGACGGATGAAATGGCCATGGTTCTCTTAAAGGCCAGATCACTGCCCGAGCGCGTCGCGACTCTCAGCGCAACCTACGGCGATTTTACCATTCCACAGGCCTATCTTGTACAAGCCAGACTGGCAGAGCATTTAGCAAAAATCTGGGGAAGCGTTCAGGGTTACAAAATCGGTTTTACAGCAAAGAGTGAATGGGCAGAGTTCGGCATCAACGAACCAGCGCATGGTCTGATTTTTCATGAACAAATGATCAGCAATGGCGACACCTTGCACGCCAAGAATTTTTTCACGTTTATCATTGAAGCAGAGATCGCATTCAGGATCGGCCGGGTCGTGGAAGTCCCTGTCAACGCACGGGAAGAAGCGGCCAAATTTGTCGAATCCGTGCACGCCTCGTTCGATATCAGCGACAACTGGTATGATGCCGGAAAAGGCGCTGTAAAAGTAGTGGATTTTATCGCCAACAGCGGCGGTTCCCGCCACTACGCGCTGGGTCCACCTGTGAACGTCCAGCAATGGGATCTGAATAATATTACGCTAACCCTGTATCGCGACGGTGAAATAGTATACGCAGGCCACTCTTCAGCCGTTATGGACAGTCCATGGAATGCCTTGATCTGGCTGGCGAATCATGAACTCGAGCGCGGCAGTCCGCTGCAGCCCGGATGCGTGGTTCTCACGGGCAAGGTCGCGCCCTACTATCGCGCCCAGGGCGACGCGGCCAAAGGCGCCTATACGGCGGATTGCGGGCCGCTCGGAAAAATCACGGTTATTGTCAATTGATGGCACGGACGCTTCGCACCGCCTCTTCGGGCCGGCAGTAACTATCCGCTTTCTGTCCGCCGCCATGCGCCGTCCATCAAGCGGTTGCAGCTGACGGGGCTGCGCTCGAGCGAGCGCTCCGGCTCTCGGCTGCTCCGCCTTTCCGATTAAGACAACATACACAAAAGCTCATACCCACCCGGAAATAAAGATCGCGGCATGTTTGCCAACGATGTTTTAGCCGAAACCAATAAACAGGGATGTTCGCCATGAAAAAACTTGTGACATGGATTGTTTCGATTTCATGTTTGTTTGTATCTGCAGGCCTTTACGCCCAAAGCAATGATATCCCCGGTTTGACGGACGAGCAACTGCGCAAAGGGGCTATCCTGATGCCCGTCACGGACTATGGCGATGAGGATCCAATGGAACAGACCAAAAAATATCAGGGCTTGCGCGTGTCGGATGTCGTGGATGCATTGCAGGCCTTTGGCATTCAGGACATCACCCTGATGAATAAAACCATACGGCCTGTGTGGCAGGATCAGACGGAGGCGCTCGAACACCGCGTCTATGGTGTTGCAGTCACTTACCAGTTATTACCCACCAACCGGGCCCAGGAGGGGCTCAAAGGGGACGAGGAATTTCGCGCGTGGCACAGTCACTGGTACAAGAACTATGCGCCGATGCTCTTCAAGCGTATCCTCAAACCCGGACATGTGGTGGTCATCGATGCCCACGATATCGAAAATACCGGATTTATCGGTTCAAATAATGCCTTGCAATGGAAATCATTGGGGATGACGGGTGTCATCACCAATGGCTGCTGCCGGGACAGCGATGAACTCATGCTGCAGCGCATCCCGGTCTATGCAAAATATTCAGGGGGGGGGACTCGGCCTGGCCGGATCGAAAGCGGAGCTGTCAACATACCAGTATGCGTCGGAGGCGTGCTGATCCGGCCGGGTGATATTGTGGTCGCGGATGGAGATGGCGTGGTTATTGTGCCTCGCGAGCTATCCGACAAGGTGGCGGAAAGGGCCTGGAAAACGGCAAAGAGCACCAAATCGGGCCGCGCCAAATTATACGACCAAATGAACATGGAGCACGACGCGACGCTGAAATAGAGAATACCGCTTTTTATCCGAACGAATAAATCTGTACAGACTTTGGCATGTATTATTCACTGCCGAACGCAGAGACGCACAACGAATTGTAATATATTAAATTAGCATCGATAGCAACTCTCATGACAGAGATGTAATTTAAATCAAAACTTGTCTGATAATCCCAATAAAAACAGCTTGGCGGCCTCGGCGCGCTCGGCGGTTTATGAATAGAACAGGTTAGATTGAGAGAAGTTTTTAGCCTGTTCGATTAGACAAAGCTTCTATCCCACAGATCTCACAGATTGATGCGGAAGAGCATATCTGAGGCTGATGCAGATTGGCTTTTTAAAAAAGGCACTTCCCAGAAATCATGCTTGATATCTCATTTTTTTATCTGTCCATATCTGGGTCATCTGTGGGTTGTCCTTCGTGTGCTCCGTGCCCTTCGTGGTGAATAGACTCAACCTTGGGGGCACGGAATTGAAATTCTTCCCCATTTTGTCATGCTGCAAGCATCTTTTAGGTCGAGCGGTGAAATTTTGACGGGCCAT
This sequence comes from Candidatus Zhuqueibacterota bacterium, assembly GCA_963169875.1. Classification (GTDB taxonomy): domain Bacteria; phylum Zhuqueibacterota; class Zhuqueibacteria; order Residuimicrobiales; family Residuimicrobiaceae; genus UBA2214. The sequence goes on along the minus strand of CAUJEL010000043.1, from coordinate 13,088 downwards.
TGGTGCCTCCACGCCTCCATGGCAAAAAATGCATTCCAAGGCCGTTTTTAATATAAATTCTTCCTTATCCTCAATATAATCGAGCAAATAATTTGCTCTGACCCCTATAAATCAAAACTATACCCCTCCTTCTTCGAGACATACATCGCCGCGGTGATGTCGCCGGTGACGTTGATGACTGTGCGCGACATGTCGAGTATCCGGTCCACCCCAAGGATGATGCCGATGCCCTCGCCCGGCACACCCACCGACTGCAGCACCAGCACGATCACCGGCAGCGATCCGCCGGGGATGCCCGCCGTGCCGATCCCGGCCAGCACCGAAGCCAGCACCACGGTGAACTGCTGCGTCAACGTCAAATCCACGCCGAAGAACTGCGCCAGAAAGAGCACGGTGACGCCTTCGTACAGCGCCGTGCCATTCTGGTTGGCCGTCGACCCCAGGGTGAGGACAAAATTGCTGATGCGCCGCGGAATGCCGAGATTCTCTTCCGCAGCCGCCAGCGCCGTCGGCAGCGTCACGTTGCTGGAACTGGTGGAAAAAGCGGTTAATATCACCTCGCGGATGGCGGCAAAAAATCGCCACGGACTGACTTTGACGATATATTTCAACACCAGGGAATAGACGCCGAACATGTGCAGTGACAATCCAACCAGCACCAGCAACACATATTTGCCGAGGATGTAGACGACATTGAGTCCCAGCCGCGAAACCACGCTGAACACCAGACACGCCACGCCCACCGGCGCCAGCTTCATGCCGATGCCGATGATCTTCATCACCACATCATAAAGCCCCTGCAAAAACTTTTCAAAAGTCTCGGTGCGTTCCGAGCGCGACAGAGCCAATGCCAAACCGACGAATAATGAAAATACCATGACCGCCAGAACGCCGCCGCCGCGGTAATTTTCATCAAAGGCGCCCACGGCATCCGCCAGGGGATTTTTAGGGATCAAATCCAGCAGCGTTTGCACAATGGATTTGGCCTCGGCGGCGCTCTCTATCGCCTTGTTCACCGTGGTGCTGGTGATCGAGCCGGCCAGCAGCTGCCGCTCCGCCTCGGAGAGCCCGACGCCCGGCTTGACCAGATTGACCAGCGTCAGGCCGATGAACACCGAGATCATGGTCACAATGACCGTATACAGCAGCGTGCGGCCGCCGATGCGGCCCAACTGGCGGATGTCCCCGAGTTCGGCGACGCCGAGGGCCAGCGCCGAAAAGATCAGGGGGATGACGGCCATGAATATGATGCGGAGAAAGATCTGGCCGATGGGGGCGATGAGATTGCGGATCAGCCAATCCAAACCCGCGGATTGACCCCACAAGGCATTGGCGATCAGTCCCGCCACCACGCCTATGGATAAACCGATGAATATCTGATAGTGCAGCGCTACTTTTTTCTTGACGGCGATTTCTGTCATAAGGGCATCCTCTCCGGGTGAACAGCCTGGCTGGCAACTGCTGCAATTTATAAAACCCGCTGTGTAAATGCAAGGGCTTATTTCCCGTGCCACAAAAAAGGGGTTGCGCTTCTCCGCGTTCTGGCGGTGAATAGTTCAAATTCGTGCGGTTAACAATGAGATTCCTCGGCATTCTGCAAAACTTTGCCACAAATCGCTTGCTTTTTTTGCCCGGAGTGAGTATGTTTCGAGGGATAAAAACAAGCCCTAATCTATTGTTATTTCGTAAAATCGAAATAATTTTTATACCTGTTCAAACAATCTAATCCGGCGAGGAACCATGAGAAAAAGATCGCTAATTGTGCTGCCGATGCTGCTGATCTGGGCGACAGGCCTTCAGTCCCAGGGAATCTCGTTCCACGGCCAGCTGCGCAATTCCATCTACGCCTTTGAGAGCGACAAAGCGCACACCCGAATTTACCAGTTCCTGCAGTTCAACGCCCTCTCCCCGTGCAAAAAAATTGGCTTGAATGCCAATATTCGTGTGCTCTCGGACGTCAATCAAAATCTGGATGACGATCTCCGCTTCAGAGCTTTTAGTTTGAACCTCGATGTTAACGATCTCTTCAACAACCGCCTCGATCTGCGGTTGGGCAGACAGTTTTTTCATCCGGGCACGCCGCTGGGCGGACTGGATGGCCTGAACGCGCACCTGACCCTGAGCCGCAATTGGTCGCTGCAAGTGTACGGCGGTGCGGAGAGCACGCCCTCCAGCAATTTTGAGATGCATAACCTGGAAGACAATATGGTCCTCGGCGGCATGGTGCAAGCTAAAAAACTGGCCTCGAGCAATTGGCAGCTCTTCTTCCTGCAAAAATCCGATGATGCGGCAGCCTACTGGCAGCTGGCCGGCGCCAACGTCTCCAGTCATCTCATCCCCTGGGTGACCGTTCGCCTGCAGAGCCACTATGACCTGAAAAATGAACGTCTGCACCGCATGCTCTTCAATGTGAACCGCGCCTGGAACAAGGATCTGAAGACCTATCTGGAGTACAAACAGCAGCATCCCCAGGTGTATGCGAATTCCTATTTCACCATTTTCGAGGTCAAACCGTACCAGCAGCTGCGCGCGGGCGCGGACTGGCAGATATTCACCCGGCTTGGCCTCGAAGCGCAGTATCAGCACCTCATGTTCGATGGCGAAGGTGCCGACCGCATGCTCCTCTCGCTGCACAACGATGACGGCGCCATCGGCATGCTTTATGAAACCGGCTACAGCGGAGATCAGATCAGCGCCTTCTTCAATTACGGCTATGCCATATTGCCTGAACTGGTCGCCTCGCTCTATGTCGATTACGCCAAATACCGCACTGAAACCATCTATGAGTACGACGATCAGCTGGCCAACGCGGTGCGCCTCAGTTATAACCTCGGCCGCAAATTGAATCTGATCGCCGAGTATCAATGGCTCAGCAACGACACCAAGAAACAGGATTCCCGTTTCTTGAATCACATCACCTTCCGCTGGTAATCGATGAGGGCTCGAGATATGAAAAAATATATGCTTCTTTCCATTTTAGCTTTATTCATTCTGTCGCTACCCGTGGCGCAGGCGCAGACCATGGAATTAAAGTTTTCGCACAAGCTTCACAGCGAAAGCGTCGGCGCCGGCTGCAGCGATTGTCATGAAGCGGCCGCCAGCAGCACCAGCCCGGCTGACGACATGCTGCCCGCCAAGGAGAGCTGCTTCAACTGCCACGATTCCGAGGCCGAGTGCAGCCTGTGCCATAGCGATGTCGATAACGCCGTGGCCATGCAGCGCGTGCAAACCTACATCGCCAAATTTCCGCACGCGAAACACGTATCGGATAAAATGACCTGCGAAAAATGCCATGAAGGCATTGCGCTGAGCGAGACGGTGCAGGGCGACCATCTGCCCAAGATGCCGGTCTGCTCGGATTGTCATACCGACCTGGAAAAACCCGCCTATTGCTATGACTGCCACAACAAGGGTGAATCCCTGACACCCGCGGACCACCGCCTCGATTGGGCCAGAGCACACGGCGTGCAGCAGCATAATCACCAGCAGGCGTGCAAGATGTGCCACACCGACAACTCGTGCATCACCTGCCACAAAAAGGGAAATCTCGATCGCAAAGCCCATCCGCTTAATTTCATCAACAATCATGGCATTCTCGCCCGCGGCAACAAAGAACAATGCCGCACCTGTCACGAAGATGAGAATTACTGCGTCAGCTGTCACCGCGAACAGATGGTGATGCCGCGCACCCATGACAGTGCGGGCTGGTCCAATCCGCGCACCGGGGGCACCCATGCCAGAGCGGCCCGAGCGGACCTGGACGATTGTCTGGTCTGCCACGGCCAGGATCAGGCGGAGCCCATCTGCGCTCAATGTCATCCAGCGAAATAAATCTTTCGGACTTTTATTCTAAAGGGATTTCCATGAAAAAAGGAATGATGTGCTTAGCCATACTTGGGAGTATGATCATTTTGCTCGGCGGCTGCTCCAAGAATCAGACTTCCCAACCCTCCAAATCCCACCCGGAAGGATGGGCCAGAGGATCCGGTGACAACTCACATGCCGCAAAAGTGGTGGCCTCCGGCATGGTCTCCTGCACCAGCTGTCATGGCCAGGATTTTCGCGGCGGGGATTCGAAAGTATCGTGTCTGAAATGCCACGGCTCCTATCCGCACCCGGATGGCTGGATAAAGTTAAACGCGGGGCAGTTTCATGGCAACTACTTGCGTCAGGCATCCTATTCCATGAAAGAATGCCAGGCCTGTCACGGCCAGAATCTCAAGGCCGAAAGAGGCGGCAAAATCTGCGAAGACTGCCACGTCACCCATTTCGTCGAATCACAGTGGAATGCCGTGGGCGACGACAATTTTCATGGTGCCTATCTCAAAAGCGGCATGGCGGACCTGGACAAGTGCCGCACATGCCATGGCGATGACCTCAAGGGCGGTACTTCACAGAGCTCCTGTTACACCTGCCACGGTACCTATCCCCACAGTGACGATTTCGCCAACAACGGCAACAGCCCTGAATTTCATGGTGCTTTTCTCAAAGCCGTTGATTATAAGACCAACGCCTGCACTTCCTGTCACGGCGCTGATTTACAAGGGGGCAGCAGTGGCGTGTCTTGTACCTCCTGTCACGAAGCCTATCCCCACAGCGCTTCCTTCAAAGCGGATAAAAACAGTGCTCAATTTCATGGCCCCTATCTGAAGGCAAATGACTATGAAGTGGCGGCCTGTTCGCCCTGTCACGGCAGCGATTATCAGGGCGGCAGCAGTGGCAAAACCTGCTTCAAGTGCCACGGTTCCTATCCCCACTCGCCGACCTGGCTCAATAAAGAGGATGCCAGATCGCACATCGGCTATCTGCGCGGCCATCGCCATGATCTTCAGGATTGCCAGGCTTGCCATGGCGATAATTACCAGGGGGGCACTTCCGGCGCCTCCTGCTATGTCTGTCATAACAGCGCCCAGGGCCCGGAAAACTGCACACTGTGTCATGGCAGCTCTGACAATATGGCGCCTCCGAGAGACACACAAGGCAACACCAGCGAGACCGCTCTGGGCGTCGGCCGCCATCAGTTCCATGTGGCCGATAAAAAATACACCTGTCTGCTCTGCCACGCCGTGCCAGCTTCTTTTGCGGCTCCGGGCCACGTGTACCAGGATACTACGCCCGGTCATGCCGAAGTCAGCAGTTTATGGCAGTGGAACAGCGCGACCGCGACCTGCGTGACCGGCTGCCACGAAAACAATCCGGCGAAAAACTTTGTCTGGAACCATTAATCCGGGAGCCCGAATGAACCGGGCGGTCGTCTATTTTGTCGTAGCGATGGCGGGCGCAAGCGTGCTCGCCATCGAAATCCTCGGTACACGCATCCTTGGCCCTCACTACGGGGTAACACTCTATCTCTGGTCCGCGCTCATTGTCGTCACCCTGCTCTCTCTCAGCCTGGGCTATTTTTGGGGTGGCAGATGGGCCGATAAAAATGCCACGCTCGATCGCCTTGCCCTGCTGCTGGCAGGCGCGGGCGCCTGGCTGCTCTTCATCCCCTTGATCAAAATCCCCCTGGTGAATCTGCTGCAGCCGCTCGGCTTGCGCGCTGCCCTGCTGTCCGGCGCCTTTGTGTTATTCGCTCCAGCCCTGATATGGTTGGGCATGGTGAGCCCCTATGCGCTCAAACTGCAGGCGCAGGAGATGGCGCGTTTGGGGCGCACCGCGGGCGCGTTGTCTGCTGTTTCGACACTGGCCAGCGTCGCTGCGGCGCTGCTGACCGGGTTCTGGCTCATCCCCCTGGTGGGCGTCCAGCGCCTCACCTGGAGCATCGGGCTGCTGCTCCTCCTCACCGCACTGGTGACCTTTTGCAGCGGCCGGCTGAAGAGATGGAAATTTCTTATCGTGTTATTCCTGCTGCTGCCCCTGGGCGCTCTGCTTCCCGATGCGCCAGCCCCAAAAGGCATCATCCATCTGCAGCAGAGCCCGTACGGCGAGATATCCATATTTGACACGCCGGATAGCCGTTATCTCCTCATTGACGGTGCCATCCACACGGCATCCACGTTGCCGGATTATAAAACACAGATGCGCTATGCCGTGGTGCTGGATCTGGTGCGATTTTTTTTCGATGAAACCGGCGACCTGCTGCTCATCGGTCTGGGCGGCGGCAGTGTGGCGAAAATCTGGTCCGCGGAAGCGTGGCGGGTGGACGCCGTGGAGATCGATCCGGTGGTGGTGGAGATGGCGCAGAACTATTTCGGACTGGCCCCTGAAGAGGCAGCCATTCATATCCTCGATGGCCGCCAGTTTCTCGACCAGGTTGACAAACAATATCCCGTCATCATCCTCGATGCCTTTGGCAGCAGCTCCATCCCCTTTCATCTGACCACACGGGAAGTTTTTCAGCTGTGCAAAAAAAAGATGACGGGCAACGGCGTCTTCGCCATGAATGTGGAATGCGTGGGCTGGGACCACGCCCTGGTGAAAAGTCTGTGCCTGACGCTGCAATCGGTCTTTACGGAGACCATTGTGCTGCCGTGCAGCGAGCCACCCAATGCCCTCGGGAATGTCATCATTCTCGCCGCGGACCGGCCGCTGTCCTTTCCGGATGAGTGGCTGGGAAATCCACTCGATGTCATCATGGATGACTATGCCCACTGGGCCGTGGTGCAACGTACCCATGCCTGGGATAACCGCTATGTCCCGGACGTCAGCGGCGCGCCGCTTCTCAGTGATGATCTGAATCCCGCGGATCTCTGGGCGGAAGAGATCAATCTGGAAGCGCGCAAGAAATTATTGGAAATATTTTAGCTACTAACCCGAAATGTTCCTAACCACGATGTTCACGAAGAACACGAAGCAAAACGACTTGACATTTCATTCAAGTATATACATTTAGCCTGTTCTATTCATAAACCGCCGAGTGCGCCGAGGCCGCCGAGCGATTTTTAATACAATTATCAAATTTTTTTCGATTTTATTTTGATCTCAGTCATCAATGTTTTTGTCAATGCCATCTTTATGTTTTTATTTTCTTTGCGTACCTCTGCGTCCTCGGCGGTGAATAATTCAGGTTAGTAAAATACCCTTCGTGCACTTTGTGGTAGAATATAGTTTTGTTGTCTGAATGATATAACTTGTTATTAAAACTTCTGTTTCTATTGTTTATGAATAATGCAGGCTAAAGATCAATAGGAAGGTTTGATTGTCCATAAATGAAAAATTTGCGCTGGCCAGCGTGCTTCTGACCGGAGTGGCTGGTGCGATTGGCGGATACGCCCTGTTGGGAAAGGTGGCCACGGCCGCCCCCCTCCTCACCCTGTTCTTCACCGGCGTCGCCACCGGCGCCTCCCTCTCCCTCTTTTTACAGAAAAAAAAGAAAACCCCGGGAAGATAAAAAAAGCCCGGCAAACAAAGATTGATTGCCGGGCGCAGTGATGGTGCCTGATTGATCAGTTGTTAATTGCCGACCATGGTCGCGCCGAAGAAGGTGAGCACCTGGCCGATGGGATTGGCGATGGCCGTGCTGCTGCCTCCTGCGAATAACAGGCCGACAGCTTTCGGGTTGGTGGAGATATCTTCTACCAACAGGGAACCGGAATCGCCCGAATTGAGGAATTTGCTCGATTTGTTGGCGATGACGATCTGGCCGGTGAAGGTCTTGGTGAATGCCGCACCGCCGGCGCACTCATTGTCATAAGCAACCGAGATGGTGGCATTCAGGGCGCTGACTTTGCTGCGCGTCAGTCCGGTGGTGCGACCGCTCTTTTTAACGAGTTGGCCCACTTTAGCCGTAACTGTTGATGTGCTCAGCGCGCCGATTTCCAGGATGGCGCCGTTGGTCGCAACCATGCCGGGGATGACTTCGGCAACCGCCGCATCGACATTGTTGTTGGGCAGGCTGTGTTTGACCAGCAGCTTGGCGACATCCTGGCCATTGCTGGCAACGCAGCCGATATCGATCAAGCCGGGCTGTACCACAGGATCACCGGTGGTCGCAACGCGGCTGTTGCCGCCGGCGACGATGTCCGCTTCCAGAACATGATAGTTGCTGAGGATGAACTGTTTGCCGCCTATGTTGATCAAAGATCCCAGGGTACCGCCGCAGCAATAGCCATTGGCCGAGTCATAGCGCCATCCGCCCGAGGTTCCGAGCTGAATCGGAGGTGTCTGCTTGGCTTTATGGTCCGCTGTTGGCGTGGTTGTCTTCATCGGCCGGATGACACCGGTCACTTCGACGACCACCGGCAGATTTTCAAGCGTCAGGGGAATGCCGCCAGGTCCTCTCTGCAAGGCCGCTGATTTGACCAGCACCATAATGGCGGGTTGACCGTCCTCCGTGAGCGTAACAGCGGTGCCCACCACTTCGGAATTCTTCATCAAAGCGGGTGTATTTTGTTCCTGCACCGCGATGGCGGTCTTGAACAGGGGATTGTCAAGCGTCCATTCATCCGCCCTGGCGGATGGCTGCGGTGAGGTGGGCGCCGATTGTTTTTCACTGCAACCGATGATAAGGGCAACCAGCAACAAAAGAACCAGCCCAAATATCCCGGCACTTCGTAAGCGACGATTCATGACGGCCTCCGTGATTAAATGGATCACTGCGCAAATGAATCAGCCATTCCAGACAGTATTGAATGCATGGTATTTCGCTTGATCCATTTGCAGGGAAGAGTATATCCAGGAACAGAAATTTTATCAATCCTCACGATATGATAATACGCACATGGCATGGTAAAAGCAAGTATTTTTTCATTTTTTTACATCGTAGACGCGAAATATCACTGTCAGCATATTACCACAAAATACGGCACTTGACAAAAAAAACATAAAATTGAAAAATTGCAGCTTGCATGGAATCTGCGCAGCGAATATATTAAATTGCAACTAACATATTTTCATTCTTTTAGGTGCTTTTTTTTCGTATTCTTGAACTAATTTCCAAATGGTCAAAAGCTGGAATAAGCGTACAGGAGGTGCATGGCCCGTTCAAAGCTTACCGCGAATTTTTAATCAACCACAATTTTATAACGGAGGCTCACATGAATCGAAAAGTAAGCAGCATCCTGTTTTCCGTAATCATCACGCTACTGGCTGCCAGTTACCTCTGGGCGGCTGCGCCCGTCACTGTCATCAAAGTCGTGCCCTACAGTCCGTATGAGGTCGCCGGCACCTCCAATCCATCATCAACCGGCTTGAAAGTAGTTGGCGTTGGTGAGACCGTATACCTGAAAGGCACAGAAAACGCCAACCAGGCGATCACCGCTTTTGTGTGGACTTTGACCAAACCAGCGGGATCCAGCGCCGCGTTGACCAACACCACCATGGACACGCTGCGCCTAATTCCGGATGTGGCGGGTCAGTATGAAGTGAAACTCAACATCACCACCTCCAGCGGCACCGGCGAGACCACCATTAAAATCGTGGCCGCCAAGTGGGTGGGTGTGGGCAATCAATGGGGTCTGCCCATCGATGTCGGCAAAGGCCAGTGCGGCTATTGCCACTTTGTCAATACCAATCAATGGGCTGAAACGGGCCATGCGGAGATGTTCGCCTGGGCCATCGATGGCAATGCCGGTGATCATTACGGCCAAAACTGCATCTCCTGCCACGTGGTTGGCTACAACACCGCGGCCACCGCGGTCAATGACGGCTGGGATGATGTCGCGGCTGAAGTGGGCTGGGTCTTCCCGGCGGTGCTGCAGCCCGGCAATTTTGCCAACCTGGTGGCCAATCAACCGCGCCTCGCGCATCTGGCCAATATCCAGTGCGAAAACTGCCATGGTCCCGGCAGCCTGCACATCGGCCGCAGAGACGGCATCGATATGAGTCTGGGTGCCGGCGTTTGCGCCAAGTGCCATGAAGACGGCCATTACCACGTCAAGAATACGCAGTGGAAAAATTCAGGTCATGCCAATGATATGGCTTCGCAAGCCACACGTTCGGGTTGCGATGCCTGCCATTCCGGCTGGGCCTTTGTGAAACGCGTCGATCCGGTTGCCTTTGACAATCGTCCGGCAAACGGCGTCGGCCAGATCACCTGCGCGGTGTGCCACGATCCGCACGATGCCGGTTTGGATGGCCAGATCCGCATCCTCGACGATGTCACCCTGGGCGACGGCAGCGTCGTTCAGTACGGCGGCACCGGCAAACTCTGCATGCAGTGCCATCACGGCCGCCGTGATGCTGAATCGTATGCCAGCAATCCGGCCAACATCTCCACGCATTTTGGGCCGCACGGCAGTGCCCAGGGCGACATGATCGATGGCAGCAATGGCATTCACTACGGCATCCCCGTCGGCAAATCCGGCCATATCTTCACCACCGAAGATGCCTGCGTCACCTGTCACATGGCCACCAAAGGCGATCCGGAAAATCATGATCACGGCTTCTCCATGGTTGACGACAAGGGAACCGAAGACACTGCCGATGATGAAGAAAAAACCTGGGTCTGCGCCCCCTGCCATGGGGAAATCGAATCCTTCGAAGAAATTCCTGCAGCTTTCGACTATGACGAGGACGGCACCATCGAAGGCGCCACGCATGAAGTGGAAGGCCTGATGGAAGAGCTGGCCATGCTGCTCCCGCCCGCCGGTCCTACGGTGCTTCTGACCAAGGCTGATTACGATTGGACGGGTTTGACCAATCCGTATGAAGTCGAAAAGCGCAAACTGTATCTGAAAGCGGCTTTTAATTACTATTTTGTCGAAGAAGATCTCAGCGGCGGCATCCACAACACCGCCTATGCGGTGACGCTGCTGCGCCGTTCCATTGCCTCGCTGAAATTCGGCGACATCGGTTCCGGCGTGATTGAATCCATCACCGACATCCCCAAAGACCAGGGCAAGAAAGTGCGCCTCGTCTGGTCGCGTTTTGCGGCCGACGGCCCCAGCGCCATGCCGATCAAGGACTACCGCATCTGGCGTCGCGTGGATGATCCCGAAATGATCGCCCAGCTCTCCGCCAGCGGCACGGTTTACAACGCCATGGAAAAAGTGCCCGCCCAGGTCGGCGCCGGTACGCGCGTCATGGTGGAAGATGCTCTCTGGGATTATGTCGATTCCGTGCCCGCAGCCGCCATGGAAACTTACAGCCGCGTCGTCGAAACCCTGTTCGATTCTTCCACTGTCGACGGCATGCACTGGTCCGTGTTTGTGGTCTCCGGTCATACCGATTTGAGCTACTGGTGGACCGAGTCGGCTCCGGACAGCGGTTATTCCGTTGACAATCTCGCACCGATGGCGCCCATGAGCCTGAAAGCTGCGCAGGGCGCGCAGGGCGTCAATCTGGAATGGGCCGCGCCCATCGATGCCGACTTTAAGTATTTCGAGATCTATCGCGGCGAAACCGCCACCTTTGATCCCGATGCGGTTGCTGCGCTGGCCAAATCGACCGACAACCAGTTTGTCGATGCCGAGATTCAGGGCGGCAAGTCCTACACCTACAAAGTAGCTGCCTATGATTTCTCCGGCAATCGCAGCGAATTCTCCAGTGTCACGCTCACAGTGACCGGCGTGGGAACGCGCGACGATCAGGGCATTCCGAAAGAGTTCGTGTTGAATCAGAACTATCCCAACCCGTTCAACCCGAGCACGCACATTGACTTTGGTGTGCCGAAGCAGCAGACCGTTCATATCAAGATCTATGATCTGCGCGGCGCCCTGGTGCGCACGCTCGCCAGCGGCGCTTTCTCCGCCGGCACCCATCATGTGATCTGGGATGGCCGCGACGACAGTGGCTCCATCGTCAGTGCAGGCACCTATCTCTACCGTCTTGAAAGCGATGGCGCGACATTCACCAGGAAGATGATCTTCTTGAAGTAACTCGCTCACTTCTATACTATACCACGATATACGCCGGGGCGCCAAACGCCCCGGCGTTATCGTCTCAAAAAGGAAGTCCCCATGAAAATGAGACTACCCGGTTCAGTTCACAATCCCATTTCTTACAGCGGCGCCGCTATTGCACTCATTGCGGTTTTCATGTTTGTGTTCCTGTATGTCATTGCCTCCCTGTCCAGCATGGACCGCGCTTATGTGGGAATTGTTCTCTTCATCGTTATTCCAGCTTTCATCATTTTGGGCTTGCTGCTGATTCCAATTGGCATGTGGCGCCGCCACCGGCGGGAGCAAAAACAAGGCATCGCCACGGACAAAAAGTTTCCCATTTTAGACCTCAACCTGCCGCAACATCGCACCGGCTTTTTTATTTTCGCCATTGGCACCGTACTATTTCTATTTTTATCGGCGTTGGGAAGCTATGAGGAGTTTCATTTCACCGAATCGGTCACTTTTTGCGGCGAGTTGTGCCATACCATCATGGAGCCCGAATTCACGGCGTATCAGGTTTCCCCTCACGCCCGGGTCACCTGTGTCGAATGCCATGTGGGCGCTGGCGCAAACTGGTATGTGAAAAGCAAGCTCAGCGGTCTTTACCAGGTTTATGCAGCCATCATGAATAAATATCCGCGCCCCATCCCGACACCGGTAGAAAATTTGCGCCCGGCGCGCGAAACCTGTGAAGAGTGCCATTGGCCGCAAAAAGTCTATGGCAAACAGCAACGCCGCGAAATTTACCATCTCACCGATGACAACAATTCGCGCTGGGAAGTTGATTTGCTGATGAATACCGGCGGCGGCAACCCCGCCCTTGGACAGGAATCCGGCATCCATTGGCATATCAATTCGAACATCAAAATTGAATATGTGGCGGTGGATCAGAAACGTCTGGATATCCCGCGCATTACGCTCACGGATCTGACCACCCATAAAACAGTCACCTACAACAGCACATTGTCCGCTGCCGGCGATTCCGCCATCCAGGCCAGTCCGACACGCGTGATGGATTGCATCGATTGCCACAATCGCCCGAGTCATATCTATCGCGATCCCAACCGTTTCATCAATACCGCCCTTGCTTCGGGCGACATGGATCCCGCGATCCCGGGCATCAAACGCGCCGCGATCGAAGCCTGCATGGCTGAGTACGAAACCCCGGAAGAAGCCATGAAAGAGATCGAAGCAAAAATGCGCGCGGCGCTCTCAGCGGACGAAGCCAGACTGACGCGCTCCATTCAAGGCGCACAAAAGGCGTTCAGTCTCAACGTTTTCCCGGCGATGAAAGTCCGCTGGAGCGAATATCCGGATCACATC
>CAUJEL010000042.1 GCA_963169875.1 Candidatus Zhuqueibacterota bacterium | reverse complement strand
ATAAAAAGCGCCAGACTGGCGTGACACACCATGCGCGAACAATACCTGCATATCCTTGATATTGTCACTAATTCCATTGAAGCGGCCGCCACGCGCGTCATCATCTGGATTCAGGAATCTTGTTCAAGGAATCTTTTATCCATCACCATTCGCGATAATGGAAGAGGCATGAGTCCGGAAATGGTAGCCCGGGTTACGGATCCTTTTGTCACCAGCCGGTCAACACGTCAGGTTGGCATGGGGCTCCCGCTCCTGCGGCAGGCAACGCTGGCGTGTAATGGCGATTTCAGGATCAAATCGCAACCTGGAAAAGGCACAGAACTTCTGGTGACTTTTCAGCACAACAGTCTCAACCGGGCGCCTCTCGGCGATATCGCCGAAACCTGTGTGAATCTCATCATCGGCGCTCCGGATGTCCATTTCGTGTATGGACATAAAACCGATTGCAATTATTTCACCTTTGACTCTTACTGGTTTTATGGCCGCATGGCTGAGATGGACTGTTCACAGTACGCCCTGGTCGAACCCGCCAAGAAATTGATCAGAGAAAAACTTTTCAATATTCACTCTTTGGGATGAAAAAGATGCAATACTTTTTATACTTAATCAACCATATCAGATTCGCTTCGCAGGTTTGACGCGCGGCGGAACTGGTCAAACATTTGTCAAGGAGGAACCGCAGTGAAAACCTTATCGGATCTCCGCGCCATCAAGGAAAAAGCCAAAAAGGAAATGGCGGCCCGTGAACAATCGGCCAAGTATCGCATTGTCGTTGCAATGGGTACCTGTGGGATTGCCGCCGGCGCCCGTACAGTCATGTCCGCCATTTTGGATGAAATCAGCAAACGCAACATTGCCAACGCAGTGGTCACTCAGACCGGCTGCCTGGGATTCTGTGATCAGGAACCGTTAATACAGATCATTCAGACGGATAAAAACGTCACCACAACGTATGGGAAAATCGATTCTGAAACCGCACGAAAAATTATTTATGAGCATGTCATGAATGACCGCGTGGTTTCGAACCACGTATTCATGCATCAATAACCGTACCTGATCGGAAAAAATTAGCAACAAGATGCAATGGAGGAATCACTCATGCCAGACCTTAATAAAATCGATAAAATCATCAAAAGTTATGAGAATACCAGGACGCCTCTGATTTACATTCTAAAAGATGTACAAAAAGAGTACGGTTTGCTGTCTGATGAAATTTTGACGCGCGTCGCAAAAAAAACGGCTATCCCCTTGAGTGAAATCTATGGTGTCGCCACTTTCTACAGCCTGTTCACCACCACTGCAAAGGGCAAACATATCGTGCGCTGTTGTAACAACGCCCCTTGCCACGTCAAGGGATCCAAAGAAGTTCTCGATCACATCAAGTCCTATCTCGGCGTCGAAACCGGCGAAACCACGGCGGATGGATCCTTCACCCTGGAATTTACCAGTTGCCTGGGGTTGTGCGCAGTGGCTCCGGTGATGATGGTGGATAATGAAGTCTATGGCAACCTGACGCCCGAAAAAGCGGTCGCCATTTTGAAGGACTATAAGATGAAAGGAACTTCCAATGCATAGAATTCATATCCTGATAGCCATGGATGCCCATACCATTTCGCAAGGCGCCCGTTCAATAAAAGACGCGATGAGCCGGGAACTGGCGCTGGCTGGTTTGGCCGATGAAGTGCGCGTCGTGGAAACCGGCAGCCTCGGCATCTATGACAAAGGCGTTGTTTTGGTCGTGTTCCCGGATGGCGTCTATTACGTCGGCGTGAAAATGGAAGACGTTTCGGAAATTATATCCGAACACCTGATCAAAGGACGTATCGTCGAGCGTCTGCACTACCTGGATATTCCCACTGAAGAAGCCACCATGGGCGACAAATCCGCGCGCATTGGCAAGCAAGTGCGCGTCGTTTTGAAGAACGCCGGTGTGATCGACCCGGAAAGCATCGAAGAGTATATCGCTCACGACGGCTACGAAGCGCTCGGCAAAGCCTTGACCGAAATGAAACCGGAGCAGGTCATGGAAGAGGTGAAGGCTTCCGGCATGCAGGGCAGGGGAGGGGCTTTTTTCCCCACCGGTGTGAAATGGGGTTTCGCGGCCAGGGAAAAGAGCGATGAAAAATATATCATCTGCAATGCGGATGAGGGTGAACCGGGAACATTCAAGGACCGTCTCATCCTCGAAGGCGATCCCCATGCCGTGATCGAAGGCATGGCATTGGCTGGTTTTGCGGTCGGAGCACACCAGGGATATGTCTATATCCGCGGTGAGTATCGTATGTCCATCAACCGCATGCAAAAGGCCATCGAACAGGCGCGCAAGCATGGCTTGCTCGGTAAAAATATTTTCGGCTCTTCTTTCAGCTTTGACCTTGATATTCGCGAAGGCGCCGGCGCCTACATCTGCGGCGAGGAGACTGCGCTGATCGAATCCATTGAAGGCAAACGCGGCGAACCGCGCAACAAACCGCCCTTCCCGCCCTCTGTAGGTCTGTGGGGAAAGCCCACCATTGTGAATAACGTTGAGACCCTCGCCAATGTACCACAAATCATCCTCAAGGGTGCCAAGTGGTACCGCTCAATGGGCACAGAAAACAGCCCCGGCACCAAGGTCTTTACCATGGTCGGCAATATTAATAACCCCGGTCTGATCGAAGTCCCCATGGGCATCACCCTGCGCGAAATCATTTATGATATCGGACATGGAATCCCCGAGGGCAAAGAATTCCTGTTGGCACAGCTCGGCGGCACCACCGGTGGCATTCTCACCAGGGAACATCTCGACCTGCCCCTCGCAGTCGATTCTCTGCGCAACGCCGGCGCCGGCATGGGCTCGGGCGCTTTGCTGGTGGTCGATGACTCCCAATGCATTGTCGATCTGGTGAAAACATTTGTCGAGTTCTTTGTTCACGAGTCATGCGGTATCTGCACGCTGTGCCGCGAAGGCAACGGACGTTTGCTCGAAATTCTCGAACGCATGTCCGATGGAAAAGGCAAGCAGGATGACCTCCGCCTTATGGAAGAGTTGGCCAATGCCATGCTGAGAGGCGCTTTTTGCGGTCTTGGACAGGCGGCCCCCATCCCGATTCTGGGTTGCTTGCGCTATTTTCGCAGTGAATTCGAGCAGCACCTCCAGGGCGCATGCCGCGCTGGAAAATGTGAACTCCATGCTGAAAATGAAGCAGCTGCATAATTGGATGATCTTTGCCTCATAACACTCCGATCATATGATCATATAGGAGGAATTACCGTTGGATAATGTCACTTTAACAATAGATGGCCGTAAGGTAACCGTGCCCGCGGGCACGTCTGTTTTGGACGCTGCCGAACAGGTGCAAGTCAACATTCCACGCTTGTGCCATCATCCGGATCTGCCGCCCGTTTCCGCTTGCCGTTTGTGCGTCGTCGAGATAAAAGGCGATCGTTTGCTCCGTACCGCTTGCTCCTGGAAAGCGAGCGAAGGCATGGAGGTCACCACCAACTCCAAAGTGGTGCGCGAATCCCGAAAAATCGCCATGGAGCTGCTGCTCTCCCGTCATCCCATGCGCTGCACCGAGTGCGTCCGCAATGGCTCCTGCGAATTGCGCGCCGTGGCGGATCAATTGGGCATCCGTGAAATCAGCTTCGAATACCGCGAACGCAAGGGTTCATTGGACACGTCAAGCCTTGCCGTGGTGCGCGATCCCAGCAAATGCATCCTGTGCCGCCGCTGCGTGCAAACGTGTACCATGGTGCAGAGCGTCAGCGCCCTGGGCATGGAAAGCCGCGGCTATGATGTCTGGGTCGATACCCCATTTGGCAAAGGCCTGGGGGATGTCGCCTGCGTGGCCTGCGGACAATGTATTGACCGCTGTCCGGTGGGCGCGCTCTATGAAAACAGCCACATTCAGCGCGTCTGGGATGCCCTGGACAATCCCAATCTCCATGTGGTTGTCCAGACCGCACCGGCTGTCCGCGCCGCCATCGGCGAAGAATTCGGCATGCCGGCCGGTTCCCTGGTGACCGATAAATTGGTCGCCGGCTTGCGTCGCCTGGGGTTTGATAAAGTGTTCGACACCGATTTCACGGCTGATTTGACCATCCTGGAAGAAGGATATGAGTTGCTGGGACGGATCAAAAATGGCGGCACGTTGCCCCTGCTGACTTCATGCAGCCCGGGATGGATTAACTTCATTGAACATTTCTATCCGCAGCTGCTGCCGCACGTCTCCTCGTGCAAATCACCGCAGCAGATGTTCGGCGCGTTGGCCAAAACCTACTATGCTGAAAAATCGGGCGTGAACCCTGAAAACATATACGTGGTCTCCATCATGCCGTGTACCGCCAAAAAATACGAAAGCGATCGCGCTGAAATGAGCAGCAGCGGTTTCCGCGATGTTGATGCAGTGCTGACCACACGCGAAGCTGCCACCATGATGAAACAGATAGGCATAAATCTGCCGGACCTCCCGAATGAAGATTACGATGCGCCACTGGGTATTTCCACCGGTGCTGCCGTCATTTTCGGCAATACGGGTGGCGTCATGGAAGCCGCTTTACGCACCGTCTATGAAGTGGTGACCAAGAAGCCGTTGGACAATGTTGAAATCAAGGCCGTGCGCGGCATGGAAGGCGTTCGCGAAGCCGAGGTGGATCTGGACGGCCTCAAAGTACGTGCAGCCGTCGCCAATGGCCTGGCCAACGCCCGCCAGCTCATGGAAAAGATCGTCGCCGGCGAAGCCAATTATCACTTCATTGAAATCATGGCCTGCCCAGGCGGTTGTATTGGCGGTGGCGGCCAGCCCGTGCCAACTTCGCTGGAAATTCGCAAGAAGCGTGCTGAGGCTATCTACAAGGCCGATCGTGGAATTAAAATCAGAAAGTCCCATGAAAATCCTGCGGTTCAACAGCTCTATAAAGAGTTCCTTGGTGAACCCAACAGCCACAAAGCACACGATCTGTTGCATACACATTATAAAGAAAAAACACCCTACACTGCATAATCTCAATAGCCCCCCAGGATTTCCCAAACCTGGGGGGCCTTATTTTGCAGGAGCATGCCATGGCTGAGAAGAGTGATCTGCTGATCCTGGTCATTAATCCAGGTTCCACTTCAACCAAGGTGGCGCTTTTTTCCGGCAAGAAAAGAATCGCCGAAGAGAGTCTGAGCCACCGCAAAGAAGAACTTGCACGATTCAAAACGATTTGGGAACAGTTCGATTACCGCCTCGACTTGATCATTCAGTTTCTGAATCGCCAAAATCTCAAAGCTTTTTCTCTGTCAGCGGTTGTCGGGCGCGGGGGATTGTTGAAGCCGCTCCATCGTGGCACCTACACGATCGATGCAAAAATGATCGCAGATGCACGCCGGGGTGTTCAAGGCGATCACATATCCAACCTGGGATGTGCGCTGGCCCAGGAGATTGCCAAACTGTACGGCTGTCAGAGTTTTGTGGTGGATCCGGTCTCCGTGGATGAATTTGAACCCTTGGCGCGCTATTCAGGCCATCCGCGCATCGAACGAAAAGCACTCTCCCATGCCCTCAATCTACGCGCTGCCGCCATCTGGGGCGCAGAAGCAATGGGCTTGAATCCCGACAGCGCCAACTTCGTGGTCGCCCATTTGGGGGGAGGGATTTCAGTTGCCCCGCTGCGGGGCGGCCGCATCATCGATGTCAATGATGCTTCCAGTGATGGCCCCTTCTCACCCGAACGCACCGGCGGCCTGCCGCTGCAGGCCTTTATCGAACTCTGCTTTTCCGGCGAATTCACCAGAGTAGAAATGAAACAGTTTGTCATGGGCAAAGGCGGTCTGGCCGCTTATCTCGGCACCAACGATGCCCGTGAGGTAGAATCGCGCATCGAAAAAGGCGACGTGGCCGCCGCCGAAGTCTATGAAGCCATGGCTTACCAGATCGCCAAAGAGATCGCCGCCATGGCCAGTGTCCTCCACGGCCAGATTCAAGGCATCATCCTGAGCGGCGGCCTGGCCTATTCCAAACACTTGACCGGTTTGATAACAGATCGCGTGGAGTTCATCGCTCCCGTAAAAGTTATCCCCGGAGAGCTGGAGATGGAAGCCATGACCGCTGGAGCCCTGCGCGTTTTATCTGGACAAGAGAAGGTGCAGACCTATTGAAGGCGTGGTTCAGAATGAAAATGGACTTGACAGTTTATATTCGTAGAATGGCTCTTGCCGGTCGGTCTGACGCAACTACATGTTCCTGAAGTGGTAACTTTATGGACCGCAATTAGCTGTCTTAAATCGTTCATAACTATTTTTGCCTGTCGTGGCCGACGATGCTTAAACCCCAAGGAGCACTCATGATCACGAATTTTGACGACCTGATCAAGCAGAGCCAAACCGGCGCCATGGTCACAGTCGCGATCGCGGCTGCCGCTGATGAGGCTGCTTTGACCGCACTGGCCGAAGCACATCACCAGGGAATCGCCGATGGCATCCTTTTTGGCAATGCGCACAAAATTAAAA
>CAUJEL010000041.1 GCA_963169875.1 Candidatus Zhuqueibacterota bacterium | reverse complement strand
TTATGAATAATCCTGATTATCTTAAACATCTGATTTCCGCCCGGGGCGCCTCACCCCGCTGCAATTCCAGCAGCGCCACTGTCGGATGTGACTGGCCGCGCGGCCGGCTCGCCGAGCCCGGATTGATCACCAGTACCGCTCCCACCTGCACCACCTCGCCAAAGTGGGTATGCCCGAATATTTTGATATCCGTTTCAGTCCCGCGAACGTCCTGATAATCTTCGCGATCCGGTATGTGCGTGATCTCCAGGTCAAATCCCTGAAACTGCAAGCATACGCGCGCCTTCAATTTGCGGCGCAACGCAAAGCCATCGCAATTGCCATACACTGCCGTCACCGGCGCCAGTGTCTCCAGGGTAATGATAATATCATAATCCCCCACATCCCCTGCATGGATGATGTGGTCAACATGACGGAAAGCCTCCCAGATGCGCGGGTGCAGCATGCGATGGGTATCGGAAATAATGCCAATTTTCATAATGCGTGCATAAACCCGAATACCAGATATAAAATTAAAGCCACCAAGGCAGCGGACAGCGCATACGGCAGCTGCGTCCGCACATGATCGATATGATCGCAGGCCGAAGCCATGGATGAGATGATGGTCGTGTCCGAGATGGGCGAGCAATGATCTCCGAAAACGCCGCCTCCCAGCACAGCCGCTATCATCAATCCCTGATTCAGTCCGAGCGGCTCAACCATAGGGATGGCGATGGGGATCATGATTGCGAAAGTGCCCCAGGACGTCCCGGTCGCAAACGCAATGCCGCAGGCGGCGAGAAAAATCAGAGCGGGGACAAAACCTGGATGTACCGCAGCCCTGGTGATGCCGGCCACATAGGGCCCCGTGCCCAAAAATTTGCAGACATCGCCGATGGCAAACGCCAGGAGCATGAGTGTGGCCAGGGGAATCAAGCCCCCCACGCCGGACATGAACTGGGTCATAATTTCGCTGGTTTTCAGAATTCCCTGAATGCGATAAATCACGGCCGCTGCGACGAGACCGGCGAGCACCGCCCAGAAAACCGCGGTGGCCCCTGATCCCTGCATCATGCTGCCCTTGCCGGTGATGAGCAGCCCCACAGGCATCATCACCACCAGAACCGTGATGGGTAATATCATGTTGATGGCGCGCAGGGGGATTCCCGGTTTGGCTTGCACCATGGTCACCTCCGCTGAAATCAGCGGTGTGGCGCCATCGCGGAGGATTTTGCCTTCATGACGCACACGATGCTCCGCAACGCGCATGGGCCCAAAGTCACGATCAAAAAGGATGACGGCCACAACCAGAGCCATGGCGGCTATGGCGTAAAAATTATAGGGCATGCTGCTGAGAAACGCCGCGACGGGATTTTCCACATTCTGCTTGAGCAACAGTCCGATCACGAATGCACCCCAGGCATTCAAAGGGATGAGAATGCACTTGGGTGCCGAAGTGGAATCGCAGATATACGCCAGTTTTTCACGGGAAATTTTCAGTCTGTCAAAGAGTGGACGCGCTACTGTGCCGGCGACAAGGACGCAGATGCTCGATTCGACGAACACGATGATGCCGATGAACCAGGCCAGCAGGCCAGCTTTGCGGCGGCTGTTGACCAATCCCCGCGCCGTCATCCAGTTGACAAAGCCTTCCATGCCGCCGGAATATTGCGTAAACGTGATGAGCGCGCCGACCAGGGCGCTGAAGAGGATGACTTTGGTATTGCCCGCATCCGCAAACACATTCACACAGGCATCCAGCGCCTGAACCAGTCCCAGGACCGGATTGCCGTGCGCCAGGATGGTCCAGCCCAGCCATAAACCGGCAAATAAGGAGATGAAGACTTGTTTGCTTCGAATCGCCAGAATAATGGCCAGGAGCGGCGGCAGGATCGAAAGCCAGCCCAACTCGGCCACAGGGGTTGCCGACATCAAGCCTCCTTGAAGGGGGTGACAAGCGGTCATTTAAAAAAAGGCGCCGCGTTAGCTGCGGCGCCTCTCATTTTCAGACTTGCATTTTGCGATAGACAAAATGGAAGAGTTCATCGATCTTGAGCCGTTCCTGCTGCATGCTGTCGCGGTCGCGGATGGTCACGGTTTCGTTCTGCAATGACTCCGTATCGACAGTGACGCAGAAGGGTGTGCCGATTTCATCCTGACGGCGATAACGGCGCCCCACGGCACCGCTTTCATCATAAAAGACCGGAAAATGGGGTTTGAGCGTGGCCTCGATCTTGTGGGCCATCTCGGGCATGCCGTCTTTTTTCACCAGCGGAAAGATACCCACCTTGATCGGCGCGATGGCCGGATGAAAATGCAGCACCGTGCGCGTATCCTTCTCCAGTTCCTGCTCCTCAAACGCATCGCTTAAAACGCAGAGCAGGGTGCGATCCGCGCCCGCCGAGGCTTCGATGATGTAAGGTATATAGCGCTCGCGCGTCACTTCGTCGAAATAGGCCATATCCTTGCCGGAATGTTCCTGGTGTCGCTTGAGATCGAAATCGGTGCGGTTGTGAATGCCTTCCAGCTCTTTCCAGCCGAAGGGGAACTCGTATTGAATATCAAAAGCCGCTGTGGCATAATGGGCCAGTTCGTCCTTGCCATGCTCATGGAAACGCACTTTGTCCGGATTGATGCCCAGCGCCATGTAATAGGCCTGACGGTCCGTTTTCCAGTATTCGAACCACTCCATGTCGCTGCCGGGCTGGACAAAATACTGCATCTCCATCTGTTCGAATTCACGGGTGCGGAAAATGAAATTCTCGGTGGTTATTTCGTTGCGGAAAGCCTTGCCGATCTGGCCGATGCCAAAGGGCACCTTGAGGCGGCTCGAATCCAGCACATTTTTGTAATTGACATAAATGCCCTGGGCCGTTTCCGGACGCAGATAGACGACGCTGGCGCTGTCTTCCACCGGCCCCATAAAAGTCTTGAACATGAGATTGAATTGGCGGATGTCGGTGAGGGCACCACCACAATCGGGGCATTTGCCCGCTTCGGCGATCATGTCCGCGCGAAAGCGGTGCTTGCACACCTTGCAGTCCACCAGAGGGTCGGTGAACCCGGCGACGTGGCCGGAGGCTTCCCAGACGCGCGGCGCCATGAGGATGGAGGCATCCAGACCAACGATGTCGCTGCGGCGGCTGACCATCCAATTCCACCAGAAATCCTTGATATTCCTTTTCAATTCCACGCCCAAGGGACCGTAATCATAACAGGCATTCAACCCGCCGTAGATTTCGCTGGACTGGAAAATAAAGCCGCGACGACGGCATAAAGAAATTAATTTATCCATGGTGGCATTACTCTGAGTCGCCATACTGCTTCCTCTGTTCATCTGGTTTCACTATTCGTAGAGTGGATTGTATTTTATCCAAATAAATGATCGAGTTGAGATGATGCAATGTCTCTATATGATACTGCATGTACGACAATAAAAAGCGGTCCATCTCCCGGCCCTGCGCGGCATCCACGCTAACCTGCACCGATTTTTCCAATGGTGCCTGGAGAAAATAGTGCAGGCGTTCAAGAACCGCCGCACTGAGTTTTTGGCCTTCGCCCAGCGTTCCGCTGCAAGCGTCGCAGACAAACCCGCCTTTGCTGAAATCGAAAAAAGCACCATCGCTGCGCTGTTTCTGGCCGCATCCGCGGCAATGCGCAAACTCCGGTTTGAACCCGGAATGCTCCATATAGCGCACCATAAAAGCGCGCACGGCATTGCGGTAACCCTTTTCCGCCCCGTCGATGACCGTGAGCGTGCTCAGGAGCAAATGGAAAAGAGCGGGATTGACATGACCATTGGCTTCATTGCGTTCGACCATCTCACAAGGAATGGCCGCCATCGCCATCCGGCCCAACTGTTCATGCAGTTTTGCAAATGGGGAGATAATTTCCGCCTGGCTGAGATACTGCAGCTCACGCGTTTCATAACGATAGAATACCAGTCCGATGTGCGTCTGGGGCTCAAGAACCCCGCCATATCTGGACTTTATGCTGCGCGCGCCTTTGGCCATGACACTGATGCGGCCATAATGCTGGGTGTAGAGCGAGAGAATCTTGCTGGTCTCTCCCTGGCGGCGGGTGCGCAGCACGATCGCTTCGGTTTTACTCAGCGCCATGATGGCGTTCCAAAGATGGATATGGAAATGATAGAGTTATCCATAAATGTAGCTTATTTTCAGGAAAAACGCAAGCGAAAGCTCAGGGTACCAAGATCTACAAAAACTATTAAAATCAGACTGGCAAACTCCCTCTCCTCTGTGAGAGGGACACAGCGTGAGCGGGGGGATCATACGCGACAAATCTGCCAACTCCACACCCCTTTTCAACAGCAAACGTTCGCAGTTCCGGCTTTAGCCGGCGATAATGCCGGCAGCGGACAAAAGCCGCGTACGCGGTGTCCGGGATCTATTCGACAAACCGGTTCGCCAGATCGATCCAATCCATGACGCCGAGGTCCTCGGGCCGCCGCGTCAGATCGATATCGTTTAGCCTTTCCAGCGGAAATGCCTCGCGCAGCGATTTGCGCAGCATTTTGCGGCGTTGATTGAACGCGGTGCGCACCAGCCGGCGGAAAAGGGCCTCGTCGTTGATCTGGCAGCTGCGGGCGGTGGTGAAGGTCCAGCGCACCAGTGCGGAATCGACCTTGGGCCGGGGATGAAAAACCGTCCGCGGCACCTGCATCAGGATGGCGGCGTCGGAAAAAGTCTGACTGAAAACCGAAAGAATGCCATACGCCTTATCACCCGGCTGCGCCACCATGCGCTCGGCCACTTCCTTTTGCATCAACAGCGCCATGTCACGGGCGCAGGTGCGGTGATCAAAAAAGTGAAAAATGATCGGACTGGTGATATAATAGGGAATGTTGCCGACAACGCGCAAAGGGATGCCGGGCGACAAAGTTGTGGGGTCCTGATCGAGGATATCTCCCTCGATCAGCGTAAAATTGGGGCAGTTGAAAAATTTCACGCGCAGGATGCCGGCGAGGTTGCGGTCCAGTTCAACCGCAATGAGCCGGCCCACCACAGGCTGTATCAATTCCGTGAGCATCCCGGTTCCCGGCCCGATCTCCAAAACGGTATCCTCAGGCCCCAGATCCAGAGCGCCCGCCAGGTTGCGCAGCACATTGCCGTCCACCAGAAAATTCTGTCCCAGACTTTTTTTTGCTTTTATCGGATAGTGCATAATCGCCTTTGTATTGTTTTATCTGAATCAAGATAGCAGAAATGCAGGAAAAATGCCACTCTTTTTATATCAAATGGAGTGGCGATTTTTACTCTTGTTTCGTGTCGATCTGTTTTAGACATTGAAATATAAAAGGATTCCGTGTCTGCAGAATCAAACGATTTATTTCTTACCTAAAATGAGCGATTGGTGCACAAAAGGCAACCTTGCAAAGCTTGGGAACCATCGCAAGGTTAAGGCAATCAAGCAGTTTAGGGCTTTATAATTTTCATTTTTTTGCAGTAAACATCAACTCCAGCCGATCGGTTGTATTCCTTGGGCTTCGCAGCGAATGGGGGAATATAAAACAAGGGAGTGCGGCATGATAAAATTCTATGTTTTTATGCTGATGATCTGCTTGCCGGTTCTTGGCCGCGGCCAGGCTGTGGTCATCAATGAAGTAGCCTGGATGGGAACGGCCGCCTCCGCCACCGACGAGTGGATCGAACTGATGAATACACAAGATCTGGCCCAGGACTTGACGGGATGGCGAGTGGAAACCGCTGACGGCAGTCCCGGCATCCTGCTCTCCGGAACCATCAGCGGACACGGATTCTTATTGCTGGAGCGGACGGATGACATGACCATTGCCGACATCCCGGCGGATCAAATCTATACGGGCGATCTCAAAAACAGCGGCGAGTGGCTGCTGCTATTTGACGCGGATTCTTCTCTGATCGACGCCGTCAAATGCGATTCCCTGGGATGGTACGCGGGCAGCAATGCACCGAAACGCAGCATGGAACGCCGCAATCCCCTGCTGCCGGGCAGCGATCCGGCCAACTGGGCGGACCATGATTCTCTGCTCCGCAATGGAGTGGATGCAAAAGGGAACCCCGTCTACGGAACACCGCGGCAGCTCAACAGCGTCTTTGATTTGTCGCTTTCTGCGCAAAGCGTATCCTCTCCTGCCTTGCCGCATAAATTTTGCAGCATCTTTCCCAATCCGTCGACAGGAATTATGATCTTCGCATGGTCGCCAGGTCCGGGCGCTGTTTCTGTGCAGATTGTGGATGTACTCGGACGTCAGGTGCGTTCATGGCCGTGCTGGCCGCGTGGCTCGGGCAGGCTGCTGTGGGACGGCCGGAATGAACAAGGCATGCCGGTGTCCTCGGGGATCTATTTGGGGCGTATCGTTCAGTCGGGAAAGGTCTTGGGGCAGATGCGTCTGCTGAGACAGCGGTGACCTGTTTTATTACCGCGCTAAAAGACCTCTTTCGTCGTAGATAGAAATGCGGCTATTGCTGCCGATACAATCACCATCCCACTCCTGTCATGCTGGAAGCATCTTGTAGGTCCAGCGGCAGGGGACTGTAGCAGCGGCAGATTGTCCCGCGCAGCCTGCAAGTTCTTTACAAGATGACATTTTTGAGGGATTGTCCCGCGCAGCCTGCAAGGCCCTTACAAGATGACAGTTTTGCATTGTGCTGCTGACCGGATCACCCTCTCAATGCGGTGACAACCCGGCAAATCGCGGTAACAGCCCGGTCGATTTCTTCTGCAGTGGTCATCCGGCCGACTGAAAAACGGATGGTGCCCATCGCCCATTCCATGGGCACCGCCATGGCCTGCAAAACCGGCGAGATCATGATGGCATCGCTATGGCAGGCGGCTCCGGCCGAAGCCGCCACTTCATGGAGTCCTGAAAGAATGGCATTGGCTTCGAGATGGCGAAAACTGAGATTGAGGGTGTTGGGTAAACAGAGCTCCGGGTGTCCATTCCATTGTATCGCTGCAAGCCGAGCAGCCAAACCGCTGAACAAGCGGTCGCGCATCCGGCGCATATGCACCTGATTATCAACAAGATCCCGCGCTGCGATTTCACATGCCTTCCCGAGGCCGACAATTTCCAGGACATTTTCGGTACCGGCGCGCAAACCGCGCTCATGCCCCGCGCCATGTATCTGCTTTTGCAGGGAAATGCCGCGGCGGATGTAAAGGGCGCCGATACCTTTGGGCGCATACAGTTTATGTCCAGCCAGCGAGAGCAAATCAACCTTCAATTCATCCACCCGCACCCCGATCTTGCCCACCGATTGCGCCGCATCCGTGTGGAAAGCAACCTGACGGGCGCGGGCGATGGCCGCCAGTTCGGCTATGGGTTCGATGGTGCCGACTTCGTTGTTGGCGTGCATAACGCTGACCAGGAGCGTTCCGGCATCCAGTGCCGCCTCGAGGTCCCGGGGCGAAACAAAGCCTTGTCCATCCACCGGCAAAACGGTGATTCGAAATCCCTGGTTGCGGAGAAAATCGGCCACTTCCATGACGGCCGGATGCTCAACGGCCGAAATGATGAGATGATCGCCACGGTCGCGGTGCGCCAGGCAATAGCCTTTGATGGCAAGATTATTGGCCTCGCTGCCGCCGCTGGTGAAGATGATTTCATCGGCGCTGCACCCCAGCAGTTCAGCAACCCGCCGCCGCGCACTCTCAACAGACTGTTTGGCCCGCATACCGTACCAATGCGTACTCGACGGGTTGCCAAATACATCAGACAGATAGGGCAACATCGCCGCTGCTACTTCGGGATCAATGGGTGTGGTGGCATTGTAATCCAGATAAATGGGAAGCATAAAATCTCTCCATAATGTTGGCTGAAAAGTGTCGGACACCTGGAAATGCTTTCTTTTATCAATTTCAGCAGGAATGAGGAGTGCGACACTTGCAGAACAAAATCTGGGCATCCGCCATTCCAACCACCAGCCTGTCCCGGGACAAGCTTTTTTGTTGTATTTCAAGATAAAATTGTGTAATTTTTACTCTAATGTCATAATCTACGTAACACATCGGACAGATGGCTATTTGCATCCATTTCCGGGAAAAGCATCTATGTGGCAGAACCTGTTGGTGGTGAGTGCGTGGGGTGGGGTGGTTGCTCTGGATACCACCGCAGCCATGCAGATACTCATATCCCATCCGTTGGTTTCTTGTTCCGTAGTGGGTCTGTTTTTGGGACAATTTCCCATGGGCCTGCTGATTGGACTGATCTTTGAACTGCTTTATTTGCATGAGCTTCCCGTAGGCGGTGCGCTTTTCTCCGAAGGCAACATCGGCGCCACAGTCGCTGCGGGTGTGGCCATCCTGCTTCATCAAGCCGTCGGGCGGCCGGTGCTGGCTTTATCTCTGGCACTCATCGCCGGTGTGCTGGTGGGCATTCTCGGCGGACAATTGGTCGCCTGGATGCGCCGGGTCAACGGGCTCATCTATATGAAGCTGATCTCGAAAGAACACATCGATCCTGGCCAGGTCACCAGATACCATCTCGCCTGTCTGATTTTGATGTTTATCGCCGGTACGATCGTGACACTGGCTTCGGTCTTGTTTTTCACATATTCCTTTACCCTGTTGGCGGATCACATTCCGATTCGATACGACCAGCCTCTGAACCGCATGATGCACGCGTTCATGGGGGTTGGGGTCGGGGTTTTGATTCATCTGTTCTTCAGTCAAAAAAAATGGCCCTATCTGGCGATCGGCCTCGGCATCGGCGCTGTGATCTGGATCGCAGGTGGCGTATGGTGAACAACCTGTTACCGCGCCGCTTGACGAGAGCAGGCCGGCGATGAAAAAACGCATGCGTCGCAAAGACCTGTTCGGCATGTTCTGGCGCTGCTTCCTGGTGCAGGGGTCCTGGAATTACCAATCGATGCTGGGACTGGGATTCTGTTTCAGCGCGCTGCCGTTCATTCAGCGCTTTTTCAGAAATCCTCATGATTTGCAGGAAGGACTGCGGCGCCATCTCAACTTTTTTAACGCCCATCCCTATTTTGCCAGCTGGTGTCTCGGCGCCGTGGCAAAACTGGAAGAAGAGGCCGGAAGAAAGAAATGGACCGACCGGCGGCCGATTGAGGTTTTTAAAGAACGGCTCATGGGCCCCCTGGGCGCCATCGGCGATCAATTGTTCTGGAATGGCATCAAGCCCGCAGCGGCGGGGCTGGGTGTATGGCTGGCATTAACCATCGGCTGGATGGCGATACCCATCTTTCTGGTCGTTTACAACGTGCCGCATCTCCTGATCCGCTTCCGCGGCCTTCGCGATGGATACCGCAAAGGTTTCGATATCGTATCCGATTTATCCATGCGCAAATTCCAGAAATGGGTCGATGTCATCGTTATCAGTGGTTCTGTCATAACAGGTCTTTGCATCATGGCGGCTTTGCAGTGGAGTGCCGCGGACGACAAGTATGGGGTTCCGTTTTTCGTTCTCGGAATTGTATCAAGTCTAATTCTGTTGCATTATCGTAAATCCGTGAATGTTATATTGATGTTTGCAGCCTTTGTGGTGCTGCTTTTTACACTAGTTCGCTAAGGGACGGTTGTGGGGGGCTGAACAGGATGGTCTTCCATTTTTCAGAGCATTAGATCATGATCAAAAAAACATTTCGCATTGGCAACCAGCACGGCATCCATGCTCGCCCTGCAGGGCAGCTGGTTAAAATCGCATCGCGCTTCAAGTCATCCATTTATATCTCAAAAAATGGCAATGAAGTAAACGCGAAAAGCATCATGGGCGTTTTGATGCTGGAAGCCGGATATGGCAGTGAAGTGGTGGTGCGAGTGGATGGCGAAGACGAATTCTCCGCCGTGGAAGCGCTGCAGCACCTCATAGAAGTTGAAAAATTTAACGAAGAGTAAGACCCGCTGCAGATATATCTCGAGCCGGGGCGTTCGATTTTGTGATTCATGGGAGCCGTAAAGCACAATGGAACATGACAATACAGGGCACAGCGAAATTCGCATCAAGGGCGTCGCAGTCTCGCAAGGCATAGCGATTGGCCCGGCTTTTGTGCTGGGTGTTGATCATGCCGAGATCGTCCTGCGCTCGGTGAACGAAGAAGAAGCCGAAGCGGAAATCGTTCGCTTTCATGCCGCCATTGACAAGGCCAAAAAAGAGCTGGCCATCATCGGTGAAGAGACCCGCCGCCTGCTGGGCGAAAAAAACGCCGCCATCTTTGACGTGCATCAGCTCTTGCTCGAAGATCCTGAACTCGTCGGTGAAACCGTGCGCCGCATCCGCGCGTTCAAACAGAATGCTGAATCGGTTTTTTTACAGGTGATTGAGCAACATGAACAGACATTCAGTCACCTGGATGATGAATATCTCCGCGCCCGGGTTGCTGATTTGCGCGATGTCAAGCGCCGCGTCATCCGCCATTTGCTGGGCACACAGCACGCGGCCTCCGCCTCTCTGACGCAGCCGGGCGTCGTCATTGCCACCGACCTGATGCCCTCGGACACGATGCATCAGCGCCGTGAATTTGTCCTTGGTTTTGCCACTGAAATGGGCAGCCGCACCTCCCACGCGGCCATCATGGCCCGTTCCCTCAAGGTGCCCTCCGTGGTGGGTCTGGGCGATGTCTGCCGCTTTCTCAACAGCGGCGATCCCATCATCCTGGATGGCAATGCCGGCGAGATCATCATCCATCCTGCTCCGGGAACGCTGCAACATTACCAGCTGTTGCAGCAGCGGTTTCTGGAGTACAGCCGCAAACTGGAACATGGCCGCCGCCTGCCTTCGCGCACCAAAGACGGCAAAGACATCGATCTGGCCGGCAATATTGAATTTTTTGAAGAAGTCCGGCCCGCCCTGGAGGATGGCGCCATGGGCATCGGACTCTATCGCACCGAATACCTCTACCTGATGCAGGACGATCTTCCCAGTGAGGAAGATCAATTCAATGAATATGTTCGTTTCATCCGTGCCGCTGGCGAACACCCCATAATATTCCGCACCTTCGATCTGGGCGGCGACAAGGCCCAGCGCCATTTCCATGTACATCAGGAAGCCAACCCCTTTTTGGGATTCCGCGGCGTGCGCCTCTACAGGGAACGGGAAGATGTCTTTCGCACCCAGCTGCGCGCCATCCTGCGCGTCAGCGCCTTCGGCCGCGTCCGTATTATGATTCCGATGGTCGCCTGTGTCTCGGAAATGCGCTACTGCCGCTCGGTGCTGGAAGACATCAAGGCAGAATTGACCGCGCAGAACATCGCTTATAACCCTGATGTCCCGCTCGGCGCCATGATCGAAGTGCCATCGGCGGCGGTTACAGCTGACCTCATCGCCAAAGAGTGCGATTTTCTCAGCATCGGCACCAACGATCTCGTGCAATACTCTCTGGCGGTGGACCGCGGCAACAAATATGTGGATCAATTGTATCGCGTCTTCAATCCCGGCGTGTTGCGTCTCATCAAGGACACCATTCGCCACGGCCACGAACAGGGTGTTTGGGTGGGCATGTGCGGGGAGATGGCCAGCGATCCTCTGGCCACCATGGCGCTCATCGGCTTGGGACTGGATGAATTCAGTGTCAGCCCCGTATCCCTGACAGTCATCAAGGAAATCATCCGCCGGGTCAACTTTGACGAATGCGAGAATCTTGCCGACCGCGTCCTCAGCTATTCTACACCGGATGAAGTCGAGACCTATTTGAGCAGTGTATTCCGGCGCAAATTCAAAGATCTGCTTTTTTATGAAACCGGCAAACCACGAGGCCATTCGAATTAAGCAGATTCGGCGTCCGCAGCGATCCGCCGTTGTTTGTACGTTATTATATTCTATCGAGACGAATTATCTATTAACCTGAATTATTCACCGCCATGGACGCAGAGGTACGCAAAGAATAGAAAAACATAAAGATGGCATTGATAACAGCTTTGATGACTGAGATCAAAATCAAAACAATAATTTTCGATAATTATAATAAAAATAGCTCGGCGGCCTCGGCGCGCCCGGCGGTTTATGAATAGAACAGATTAATTACATATCATTTATTTCAAGGAGATTCACCACATGTCGGAAACACTCTTCACCTCTGAATCCGTCACAGAAGGTCACCCGGATAAGTTAGCTGATCAAATATCCGACGCCGTTTTGGATGCGGTTTTTAAAGATGATCCCACGGGTCGTGTGGCCTGTGAAACCTATGTCACCACAGGGTTGTGCCTGGTGGGCGGTGAAATAACCACCACTACCTACGTGGATATTCCCGCGATTGCGCGTGAAACCATCAAACAGATCGGCTATACCAGCGCCGAATTCGGCTTTGACTATAAAACCTGCGCCGTGATCACCACCATCGATCAACAATCCGCGGACATCGCCATGGGCGTCGACCGCGAAGGCGCCGGCGATCAGGGCATGATGTTCGGTTTTGCCATCGATGAAACGCCGGAATTGATGCCACTGCCCATCGTCCTGGCCCACAAGCTGACGCAGCAACTGGCTAAAGTACGCAAACAGGGCGTTATCCCCTATCTGCGCCCGGACGGCAAGTCCCAGGTCACCGTCAAATATATCGATGGCAAACCCGCCTGGGTCGAGACGGTCGTGATCTCCAGCCAGCACGATCCGGATGTCAGCAACGCCCAGATTCGCGAAGATATCATCAAGAAGGTAATTGAACCAGTGGTTCCCAAAGCGATGATGCCGGATCATGGTGTGATCTATCACGTCAATCCGACCGGCCGCTTCGTCATCGGCGGTCCCCAGGGCGATACCGGCCTCACCGGCCGCAAAATTATCGTCGACACCTATGGCGGTTATGCCCGCCACGGCGGCGGCGCTTTTTCGGGCAAAGATCCCACCAAAGTGGACCGCTCCGCCTCTTATGCCGCGCGCTATATCGCCAAGAATGTGGTGGCGGCCGGATTGGCGAAAAAGTGCGAAATCCAGCTCGCCTATGCCATCGGAGTCGCCGAACCCGTTTCCGTCATGGTCGACAGTTTCGGCACCGGACAACTGCCCGATGAAGAGATCGTCAAACTCATTCGCAAGAATTTCAACCTGACGCCGCGCGGCATCATCGAAATGCTCGATCTGCGCCGGCCCATTTACACACCCACGGCCAGTTACGGCCACTTTGGCCGCGATGACCAGGACTTTCCCTGGGAACGCAAGGACAAAGCGTCTGTCCTGAGCCGGGGCTGAGTTCACACTGTCATAATGGATTTAACCTGAATCTGATATTTTGGAGGATTTGTGAAATACGATGTTCGTGATATCAAGCTCGCCACCGAAGGCAAGCTGCGTATCGAATGGGCGGAACAGGACATGCCGGTTTTAGGCCTGGTCAAGGAACGCTTCGCAAAAGAAAAGCCCCTCAAGGGCAAAAAAATGTCCGCTTGTTTGCACGTCACCGCGGAAACCGCCAATCTCATGCGCACGCTGAAAGCCGGCGGCGCCGACCTGGTGCTGTGCGCCTCGAATCCGCTCTCCACACAGGACGATGTGGCCGCCTCCCTGGTCAAGGATTATGGCATCCCGGTGTATGCCATCAAAGGTGAGGATGACAAAGTCTATTATGAACACATCCGCGCCGCGATCGACCATGGGCCGGTGATCACCATGGACGACGGCGCCGATCTGGTCTCCACCATCCATTTCGACTATCCCAAAGTCATGAAAAATATCATCGGCAGCATGGAAGAGACCACCACCGGCGTCATCCGCCTGCGCGCCATGGCCAAAGACGGCGCCCTTAAATTTCCTGTCATCGCCGTGAATGACGCCATGACGAAAAATCTCTTCGACAACCGTTACGGCACCGGTCAATCCACCGTCGACGGCATCATCCGCGCCACCGATATTCTGCTGGCGGGTAAAAATGTCGTGGTGGCGGGTTACGGCTGGTGTGGCAAAGGGTTTGCCATGCGCGCCAAGGGCATGGGTGCAAACATCATCGTCACCGAGGTCGATCCCATCCGCGCGCTTGAGGCGGCCATGGACGGCTACCGCGTCATGCCCATGGCAGAAGCTGCGAAAATCGGCGATCTCTTCTGCACACTGACCGGCGATATTCACGTCCTGCGTCCTGAACATTTCAAGGTGATGAAAGATGGCGCCCTGATGGCCAATTCCGGGCACTTTAATGTGGAAATAGACATCCCCGGTTTGAAAAAACTGGCGGTCTCTTCCCGTCAGGGCGTTCGCCGCTTTGTCGATGAATACACCATGCCCAACGGGCATAAAATCCGTCTCCTCGCCGACGGCCGTCTCATCAATCTCTCGGCCGCCGAGGGCCATCCCGCTTCCGTGATGGACATGAGCTTTGCCACGCAGTCGCTGGCCACTGAATGGGTGGCCAAAAACGCGGGCAAACTCGAGGTGAAAGTGTATGATGTGCCGGCTGAAATTGAGGATTGGGTCGCCCGTCTCAAATTGACCAGCATGAACATCAAGATGGACAAACTCACCGCGGAACAGAAAAAGTATCTCGCTTCCTGGGAAATGGGCACATGAGCTGGTTACGCAAAAATGGGCTGGCGCTCCTCAGCGCCAGCCTTATCTCCTTGCCTTGCATTCTGGCCTTCAACTGCAAAAAAGCAGAGCCCCCCAAAGAGATCAAACCCGTTGAAACCGCCGCTGCACCCGAGACCGAACTGCAATTATCGCGGCTCGCTGGAGACCTTTTAAGCATCCAGGAGCAGATCCGCCAACAGCCCGCTGAGAAAACGCCCAGAACGCAACTCCTGGCCCTGGCTGTGAATCCAGAGACCGGTATGATTCGCGCGGTGGGCATCGGCAAGGTTTCAGAGACCTCGCAAAATCGGGCCTTGGATCTGCAAAACATCGAGCGCGCCGCCTTCATCGACGCGTGCCGTTGGCTGGTGTATATACGCGCCTGGCAAAAAGATGTCACAACGCCTGATTTCGGAAAGATTCAGGGCAACCTCCCGGCAGCCAGGACAATCTATAAACACGCCAACCCGGGCCAAGTGGTTGTCATGGTGGAGACGAACCTGCATTGATCCCGAAGTGCGTCAAAGAACTGATCAGGTGGTGTGTGGACGTTGTGTGAAGGGAAGACAACCTATGTCAGGCTACCAGAATGTAAACAGGCGACCGGCCATTTTCCTGGCCGTTGCCATGATCTTCATCTCGTTGAGCACGGTTCATGGCCAGGGCCGCAGCTACAGCCTGTTCGGCGCAGGAGCAAGCCTGGCCCGCGGCGCCGAGAGCCCTTATCATAACCCCGCCAATCTCGCCTTCCAGAAACCCCGGTCCTTCTCATGTTCCTTTCTGGGCATCTCCGGCGCCGGCAGCAACAGCGCTTTTTCCCTGTCCGATTATAATCGCTACAACGGCGCCTACCTGGACGCAGCTGCCAAGCAGGATATTCTGGATGCCCTTTCCGGCACAGGTCTGTTGAGCGCTTTCAAACTCGACATCCGGCCGTTCGCCGCCACCTGGGGCTCCTGGGCTTTTTCCACGCGCACCCAGGCCCTGGGATCTGCGCGGCTCGCGGAGGATGTGGTGGGATTGCTTCTCAATGGAAATGAGCTGGATGTCACATATGATTTTGAGCCCCTCGCCGGAGAATCGGCGTTGTTCACATCCTGCACCGTCTCATACGGCCATACCTTGCCGTTGCTCATCGGCGGCGCCAACCGCATCAGTCTCGGCGTCAATATGCACTATTATATCGGATCCGGCTACGCTCAGGTTGAAAAAAGCCATGCTGAAGCGTTGACCGGTTTTTCCACCATCCGCGCCGCCGGCGTCGCGCAGCTGCGCACGGCACGGGGTGGAAGCGGCTGTGGCGTCGATCTCGGCATGACCCTCCAGGCCGCACCGCAGCTCTACTTTTCGATCGCCGCTGAGAATCTCTCCTCCAGATTGAACTGGAAGAAAAACACAGAAACCATCCACGCTGATTTTCAGCTCTACGCAACCAACGTCGACCACATCCTCGAAAACGATCTGACCATCGACGAGGTGGTTCTGCATTCGGACACCACCCTGGCGAGCCCCTCGTTCTCGACCACATTGCCAGCCATCTGGACCGTGGCAGCCTCCTTGCATGAGGAGCGTTACCAGCTGGCTCTGCAAGGCACCATCCTTCCGAAAGAAGCGGATCTCGCGCTGGCGCGATCGCGATTTGTCTGTGCCGGAGCGTACCAGGTGTGGCCGTTTCTGTGGCTGCGCGCAGGCTTTGGGTACAAAGGAGATCTCGGATGGGGATCTTCCTGGGGTTGGGGATTGGGCGGCAAGAGTTTTCGTTGGGATTTCGGCTGGCAGGGCCTTGGGGGGATTCTTCCGCCTTCCTGGCGCGGTGGCGGTTTCGCCTCCAGTTTTTCCTGCGGATTGTAGCAGCCCCGACGGCCTGTTGCCCTATCCTGGCACGGCGCCGGATGCGTCTCCAGTTTTTCCTGCGGATGACAGCAGCAGCCTTCTCTCTTGGCGCGGCGCCGGATTCGCCTCCAGTTTTTCCTGCGGATTGTAGCAGCCCCGACGGCCTGTTGCCCCTCCTCCTGGCGCGGCGCCTGATGCACCTCCAGTTTTTCCTGCGGATGACAGCAGCAGCCTTCTCTCCTGTCGCGGCGCCGGATTCGCCTCCAGTTTTTCCTGCGGATTGCAGCGGTGCCGGCGTTGCCGTCAGACTATCTGACGTTGAAAAAAAAAGCCGCCTCATCAACAGACGGGGCGGCCTTTGTGTTTACGATTTTCCTTACTCTACCATGTAACCGTAACGCGCCTTGAAATCCTTCTCAGTCATTTTGGCGGATGCCGCCAATTTGGGCAGCATCTCCGCATCGCTGAAATCGAGCTTGTCAAGCCGAACCATGTAGCTGCGTCCAACGATATAGGCATCGCTGTTGATGTCGACGTAGCGGATGGCGGTTTTTTTGGTCTCCGGATCGATGATATTTTCGAACAGCAGTGGATGCAGCTTGCCATTGTCCACCGAGATCATTGCATTTCCCTTGTGTTTCGGATTATCGCTGAGCAGATAACGCACGGCCTGATAGCCAAGATCGCGCGTATATTCCTGGTCAAAGGGAATGGGGTCGGCGCAGCGCAGCACATACCCGATGTTGATTTCCACCAGCGTCATCTTTTCGTTGCGCGCGGCAAAGCGTCCTTCAATCTTCAGTTTGATAATTTTTCCCAACTCGATTTCCGAGAGCAGGATGTTTCCGAAGGCATCATAATCGACGATAACGCCCGGGATTTGCTTGAGCTCTTCGGGGCTGAGGCGTTCGGCCACGCCCTCGGCGATCACGACCACACCGTGGCGATGCCCCATGGCGCGGCGTTTGAGAATCGCCGTTTCCACGATGTCGCAGACATGATCCAGGGGGATGTTGCCTTCATTGCCGAACTCCTCGGCGATGATGGCCAGCGTGGCGCCGGATGATTTGGCAATGCCCAGGGCGAGGTGGCCGGCGTGACGCCCCATGGCCACAGCGATGTACCAGCGATCGGTGGTGCGCGCGTCTTCCATCAGGTTTTTCACCAGGGTGGCGCCGAGATCGCGGGCGGTCTGATAACCGAATGTGGGAAGGTTATCCGGCAGCGGCAAATCATTGTCAATGGTTTTCGGAACGTGGGCGAATTTGATCTCACCATTGGTGGCCCGTGCGATCTCCATGGCGCCGAAGGCGGTGTCATCGCCGCCGATGGTGACCATATACTTGATGCCGAGCTTGCGCAGCAACTTGACGCTGTTCTCGACACCGTTGGGCGTCTTGGCCGGATTGGTTCGCGAGGTGCGCAGGATCGAACCGCCATCGTAATGGATGCGGGAGACATCGCTGATGCGCAGTTCGCGCACATTCTGCATGAATTCGGCCTCATCGCCCTTGACCAGCCACTTGTATCCATCCATAATGCCATAGACGTTCAATTTGCTGCGCCGTGCTTCAATTGTCACCGCCGCAATGACGCCATTCAAACCGGGCGCTGGACCGCCGCCGACGAGAATACCAATATTTCCCCGGGACGCAGATTCACTCTTCGCCATAAGATCATACTCCTGTTCAGTTTAATTATTCTATTGGCGCCGCTGAAGACGCCCCTTACAAAGACTTGAATGGCCGCTACTTTAATCCATTGCCGGACTGGTAGGAGCCCAATATTTTCAAAAAACTGGTCATCTCCTCGAGATGGCGCAGGGCGTTGCGGCAAGCCGTCTGCTCCGGCGTGCCGCGAAAATCGAGATAAAAAATATACTCGAACGGCCGGCCGCGCCAGGGACGTGATTCGATCTTGCACAGATCGATATCGCGCAATGCAAAGGCGCTCAGACTCTTGAACAACGCGCCAGGGATATTCTGCGCCGCGAAAACAATCGACGTCTTGTCCGCCTGCTCCGCTACGGCCGCTTCTCCGGCCAGAACCAGAAACCGGGTATAATTTTCAGAGATATCCTGGATATCCTGCTCCAGAATCTCCATGCCATAGTCTTCGGCCGCCTTGCGGCTGGCAATGGCCGCGGCGTGGTGCAGTTTCTGGTCGCGTATCATACGCACACTGCCTGCGGTGTCGAAACAGGGCAGCGCACGGACTTGTTCCAGAGAGGTGATGAATTGGCGGCACTGCTCCAGGGCCTGCGGATGCGAATGGATCTCGCGTACATCCTGCAACCGTACACCCGGATTGGCGATCAACTGGTGGTCAACCCTGTAATACACCTCCCCCACGATGACGGCGTCATGCTGGAGAAGGAGATCGTAATTGACGTGAATACTGCCGGTGGAAGAGTTCTCTATGGGTATGATTCCAAACTGTGAAGAACCGGAGGCCACCGCCCCAAAAACCGCATCAAAGGTTGGGCAGGGTTGACACTGTGCTTGATCGCCAAAATAAGCTTTGGCCGCCAACTCGCTGAAGGCATAGTGATCGCCCTGAAAAGCGATCTTGATATGCGCTGGAGCGGTTCGCTTTGGTTTCATTTTTTCGTCTTATAAATTAAACTACAAGATAGTTTTTTTTGTCAAAAAAATCAAGATTTTTTAACAATTCCGGGGATGCCCCGAAGATTTATTTCGGTGCGGCGGGCAGGCGGCGAGAAAAGTTACTCTTTACCGTTTTGCAGGCGCAAGGGGGGTCTTGCTGATAAGCACCATGGAAATCAGAGGCACGGCGAAGAAAAATCCGCCGTACCCCAGCAAACCCGTAGCACAGAGCATCAGCAGAAGAAGAACGCCCTTGGGTAAGGAGGGACGATCATGGGGCATGTACTGAAGCAAGAGCAGATAGGAAGCCAGCCAGGTGACGGCGAATGCGATCGCGGCACCGATGAACTGAAAAGGCGCCTGGCGGATGTCGCTCGCGAAAAACAGCGACAACAGGGCGGCAAAGAGCGGACCCCAGAATGGCGTCGCACTGGCGGCTGCCATAAGCAGAGCCGGTGCAGCGGGCGTTGAAAATCCCAGCAGATACAATCCAATCCCCCAAACTATGAGATAGATCAGGCCATTGAGGCTGATCAGCCAAAGGTACCGGGCGATTTTATGAGGCAGATAATCGCACACCCAGGCTGCGCGCTGAAACAAGTGATTGGGCGTGCGCCGCAAAAGCCATCGCCGCAGCCGGCTCCATCCTGCTCCCGTGACCAGCGCCAGAACCAGGCTGACATGGAACTCCACCCGCCCGGGCCACAAAACAGAGGCCAGCTCCTGCAGAGGTTGCAGCAGGTGCCTCTGCACCAGATACAAATGATCATTGATCATATCGGCATTGCTGCGAGCGCCCGTTTGCACGGCAACGGCATCAAAGGACGCCGTCATGAAGCGCTGCGCCGGCCCCTCGAACAGCGAAAAGAGCACAATCAGGATGCCCGTCAACGAGAACCAGTACAGCCGCTGCAACGAGGGCTTGCGCAGGGGCCAACTCATCCACGCAGAAAAAACCATCCATAACAGGATCATGCGTAAAATAGCCGGCTGAGACCGCGCCAATCCATAGATCGTGGCAGCCAGCAGAGCGGTGACTGCGGCGGTATGCAGCATATCCCGCTGCGCTGAATATGTCAGGGTAATTTTAAAAGGCATATACTATCAGCAGCTGTCATTTTTTGCGACAACCCTGGACAATAATATCAACAGCTGTCAGTCTTTGGGACAGCCCTGGACAATGATATCAGCGGCTGTCAGTTTTTGGGACAGCCCTGGATAATTATATTATCGGCTGTCAGCTATTAGGACAGCCCTGGACAATGATATCAGCAGCTGTCATTTTTTGCGACAACCCTGGACAATAATAATGGCGGCTGTCACTTTTTGGGACAGCCCTGGACAATGATATCAGCGGCTGTCAGTTTTTGGGACAGCCCTACACAATGATATTGGCGGCTGTCAATTGATTGGTCAATCCCCAATAGGCGGTAAAAGCCACGCGTGCATTCTCCAGTACTTCCTCCAAAACGCCTTGCAGAATGGCCGTTGCCATGAGAGGTTCCTTGATAATCAGCGTATCGAAATCCGCCCGTAACAGGACCAACACTCTGACCGGCTCAACCGCAATGGCGCTTTCCAGCTGCGGCGCAGCGGGCAGCAGCGCGGCATGTCCGAGGCTCGCACCGGCTGCAACCACGCGTATGCGGTCCCGGCGTGAGGCGCTCTCCTCATGGAAGAGATTCACCGAGCCGCTGAGCAGAAAAAAGGCCGCGCCCGGCGGGTCACCCTGATTATAAATGGTTTCATCCGCCGCAAAAGCTCGTATATGAAGATACGGCAGCAAGCGGTTGAGCCGGTGCGGCGCCAGACGGGCAAAGGCAGCAATCGTCGTCAGATAATCTGAACGGACTTGTTCAGGAATGTCGGGTGAAAATTTGTTTTGTCTTCGGTTCATAGAGGCCTCAAAGATTTAATATAATACTCCCTCATCCGCGAAGCAAGCGAATATTCAGAACCTCCGGCAGTTGGGCCGCTGGCCCGGCTGTTTTCTGTTGCATATTTCTTCATAAAACATTATTTTCTATCGAATACTATGCTTCGTTTCAAAAAGAAATTACATCCATGACCGCTAAAGTCAATCATATTTCATATCATATCAAGGTCTCACAGAAATAATGCGCCGCTGGCTTGCACATAGTTTGCTTCTCAGTGGATTTGCCATCGCCGCTCTGCTGCCGGGCTGGAACGTGCTGGGTTTTGAAGGAAATCCGGGACAGAAACAACAGCTGCAGGGCATTCGCGATGAAATTCGCAAATATGAATCCGCTCTATCCAAACGGCAAACGGATGAAAAGCAGACCATTGAACTGCTTTCCAAACTGGATCACGAAATCGATGTGACGGCCTCCTATCTGCGTTCTCTCACCCGCGACGTCGAGCGTCTGGAATCGCAGCTGGCCACCCGGGACAAGCGCATTCACGATCTGTCGCGGGAAAGAGACCAGCTGACGGCGTTGATCAAGAAACGCATGGTGCAGTTTTACAAACACCGCCGCGCCCATGATATCGATCTTTTGCTCAGTGTGAGTTCCATGCAGCAATTCCGCGTCTGGCTGCGCTATCAGAAGATGATCGCGGATAATGACCGCCGCAATCTCCTGGCGTTGCAGCAGCGCCAGCGCGACCTGGAGAAGCAACAAAACTATTTACGATTGGAACGCGCGGAAAAGTCGCAAAAATTGACTGAACGGCAGATTGAAGAGACGCAGCTGCGCGGCAGCCGCAACAAACGCTCCAGTTTTCTGGCGGACGTGCGCAAAGATAAAAAACTGTTGCAGCAGAGATTGCGGGACAGCCGCGAATCTGAAAAGCAGATACTGGCGCTGATCGCCAAAGCCGAAGAGGCGCGCTTGACCCAGAGTGCGCGCAAGACCCAGCCCGCGGCAGCCAAAAAATCCCAGAGCAAAAGCGTTTCCAAATTTGCCGCGCTCAAAGGCAGATTAACCTGGCCGGCGCGGGGGGAAGTCGTGAGCCGTTATGGCCGGCAGCGCCATCCCGAACTGAATACCATCACCGAAAATCTCGGCATCGAAATCAGGGCCGCGCTGGGCAGTCCCGTCATCACCGTGGGCGACGGCACGGTGCAGACCATCACCTGGCAGCGCGGCAGCGGCAACATCGTCATCATCAGCCATGAGGACGGCTATTATACCGTCTATACCCATCTCCAGGAAATACGCGTCGATCAAAGCCAATCGGTACACCAGGGACAGATCATCGGCACGGTCGGCGATTCGGGTTCGATCAACGGCCCGGTGCTGCATTTTCAGATCTGGAAGAACACCCGCAACCTCGATCCGGAAGAGTGGCTGGCATGAGTTACACCCAGATCATCGGCCAGAACCGGCCCAAGGATATCATCCGCCGCGCCATCGAACATAACCGGCTGCCTCATGCCTATCTCTTCTCCGGCCCGGATGGCGTTGGCAAACAAGCCATGGCCATCGAGCTGGCCAAAGCCATCTTTTGCCGCAGTGAAGGCGAGAAACCATGCGACACCTGCGACAACTGCCGCCGCGTTGCCCATTTCAGCCATCCCGATTTCATCTTTATCTTCCCCATGCCCAAAAGCGCAGAGGTGGAAGAAGAACGGCAAGTGCTGGATAGCATGGTGCAGGAACCCTACGCCAGGCTGCAACCCTGGGCCGCGCCGGGGATCAGCATTGAACGCATCCGCGAACTGCGCCGCGTCAGCAGCCTCAAGCCTTTGGAAGGCCACCGCGTGGTCATCATCGCCGAGGCGGAAAAAATGACCACCGAAGCGGCCAATGCACTGTTGAAGATTCTCGAGGAACCGCCGCCAGCCATGCATCTGATCCTGACGACCTCGCGCGTCAATGCCTTGCTGCCGACCATCCTCTCGCGCTGTCAGGAGGTCGATTTTCACCTGCTCAGCGATGCCGAGATCATCGCCGCGCTCGAGGAACGCCGGCAGATCCCGGCGGACCGGGCGCAGTTGCTGGCGCGCATTGCCCAGGGCAGCTACACGCGTGCCCTCGCCCTGCTGGACGAAGATCTGCAGGCGCGGCGCGACCTGGCGGTCGAAGCCCTGCGCATTTGCCTGCGTGACGACCTCACCCAACTCGAATGGATCGAGACCGTCACCGCGGAACTGGACAAGCGGGAAATCCGCGATCTCATCACGCTGATGCTGATCTGGTTTCGCGATGTCCTGCTCCTGTTCGAAAAACCGGACGGCTTTTCATCGGATCAGCTTGTCAATGTCGACAAACTCGACGTACTGGAAAAGTTCACCCAAGCATTCGGCGATATCCGCTTCGACTCGATTTTCAGCGAACTGGAACGCGCCATCGAATTGCTGGATCGCAATGTTCAAGTCAATCTCATACTCATCGTGCTCCTTGCACGTCTGCAAGAGAGCCTCATCATAAAGGGTAGCATCACATGATGGTAGAAATAGTATTCAAGGGGGAACGCAAAGAGATATATCTCAATCCGCAGCAGTTTCCTTTCAAGCTGGGCGATTACGCGATCGTCGAGGCTGAAAAGGGCGAGGATTTGGGCATCGTCAACCAGATGGGATCGGTTTTGGAGCGCAAAAAGAGCGAAGGCGAAATGCGCAACATCATCCGCAAACCCACACCACGCGACCTCGATCATTACCGCCAGAACCGCGTCAAGGAATTCGACGCCTATCAGCTCTGCCGCAAACGCGTGGCCGAGACCGGCCTGGAGATGAAACTGGTGGATGTGGAATATCAATTCGATGGCAACAAGGTGACGTTTTATTTCACCGCCGAAAAACGCGTCGATTTTCGCGAGCTGGTCAAATACCTCGCCAATGTCTTCAAGGTGCGCATCGAGCTGCGCCAGATCGGTGTGCGCGACGAAGCCAAACGCGTCGGCGGTTATGGCACCTGCGGCCGCAAGCTCTGCTGCACCACGTTCCTGAAAGAGTTCGAGCCCATCACCACCCAGTGCGCCAAGGAACAGAACCTGCCGCTCAATCCGCAAAAACTCTCGGGCCTGTGCGGCCGCCTGCTCTGCTGTCTGATGTACGAACGCGATTTCTACCGCCAGCAGATGCAAAAACTGCCGCGGGTCGAAACGGTCTACCAGACCCCGCAGGGTAACGCCCGCGTCGTCCATGTGGACGTGTTCAACGAACGGGTCACCCTCTCCTATTCCCCGGAGAAACAGGAGATCTATGATCTGGAAGAAGTCAAAACATTCACGGTGATTTCGACCCCCGAGGATGAAGCCGCGGAAGAAGAGAAAACAGCGGGGAAATGAAATTAACTGCCAAGGGCGCAAAGGTGCACAGAGGGAAAACAGCCTTTTCGTAGCAGAATATGGATATGATTTCTGAATGAGATAAAACATTACTAAAGTTTCTCTCGGCGACACTCGGCGTCCTTTGCGGTTAAAATAACATTCAAAAAAACAGTTTAAAAGAAAGACTCGACCACACCATGAAAGATAACCCTAACAAGAATTATAAACGCATCCTGGTCACCGGCGCCCTGCCCTACGCCAACGGCCCCATCCACCTCGGCCATCTGGCCGGCGCCTACCTGCCCGCGGATGTCTATGTCCGCTATCAGCGTCTGAAAAAACGTGACGTCCTTTTCATCTGCGGCACCGACGAACACGGCGTGCCCATCGCCATCGCTGCTGAAAAAGAGGGCATCACCCCCCAGCAACTCGTCGACCGTTATTGGGCTGATCATCTCGACACCTTCACCCGCTTTGGCGTGAGTTTCGATAATTTTTCCCGCACCTCCGCCCCGATCCACCATGAGACGGCGCGCGCCTTTTTCAAGGTCATTTACGATCGCGATTTTCTGGTGGAACGCACCATTCAGCAGTTCTACTGCGAATCCTGCAACCGCTTTCTCGCCGACCGTTTCGTCGAGGGCGAGTGCCCGCGCTGTCACCACGCCGGTGCGCGCGGCGATCAATGCGAATCCTGCGGCAGCTCGCTGGAACAGACCGAATTGATCAAACCCTATTGTAAAGTGTGCGGCCATACACCGGTGCTGCGCCAGACCAAACACCTCTTCCTCAAACTGAACGAGTTCCAGGAAAAACTGGTCAACTGGCTGGACGGCAAGAAGGAATGGAAAGAGAACGTCCTCAATTACTGCCGCGGCTGGTTCAACGAAGGCCTCGGCGAACGCGCCGTCACCCGCGACCTCAGTTGGGGCATCAATGTGCCGGTCGAGGGTTATGAAGACAAGGTGATCTATGTCTGGTTCGAGGCGCCCATCGGCTACGTCTCCGCCACCAAGGAGTGGGCGGATAAAAAAGGCCAACCCGATCTCTGGAAAGAGTACTGGCTCAGTGACGACACCAAACTGGTCCATTTTATAGGCAAGG
Organism: Candidatus Zhuqueibacterota bacterium; assembly: GCA_963169875.1. Lineage (GTDB taxonomy): Bacteria > Zhuqueibacterota > Zhuqueibacteria > Residuimicrobiales > Residuimicrobiaceae > UBA2214. Next base: position 40,525 of record CAUJEL010000041.1, on the reverse strand, counting down.
ACAACATCGTGTTTCATGCCGTCATCTGGCCGGCCATGCTCATGGGCCACGGCGAATTCGTCTTGCCCGCGGACATCCCGGCCAACGAATTCCTCAACCTCCAGGGCGAAAAACTCAGCACCAGCCGCAACTATGCGGTCTGGCTCGGCGAATACCTTTCCAGATTCCCCGCCGATCCCTTGCGTTATTATCTCGCCTCGGTGGCGCCCGAGACCAAAGATTCGGATTTCAATTGGCAGGATTTCCAGGGCCGCAACAACAGCGAACTGGCCGACATCCTCGGCAATCTCATCAACCGCACCCTGACCTTTGCGCGCAAGCAGTTCGATGCGCAAGTGCCGCAGCGGGGACCGCTTGATGCCCTCGACCAGGAGATGGTGCGCCTGCTGGCTGAAGCACCCGCTAAAATCGGCGATCTTTTGGAAGGCTATGAGCTGCGTAAAGCAACCGCCGCCATCATCGATGTGGCGCGCTTTGCCAATAAATATTTCAACGATCAGGAGCCGTGGCGCAGCAGCCGCGATAACCGCGAAAAATGCGCCACCACCATCAACCTCTGCATCCACGCCGCCCGCACCCTGGCGGTGCTCATGGCGCCGCTGCTGCCCTTCTCCGCGGAAAAACTCTGGGCCATGCTCGGCCACAGCGACAGCGTCCACGACCAGCCCTGGGACGGCTGCGGCGCACGCGTTCTGCCCGCCGGACACGCTCTCGGGCAGGAGCAGATTCTCTTCACCAAGATTGAGGACAGCCAGATCGAACCCGAGCTGGAACGCCTGCGCAAGGCCCTGGCCGCCATGCGCGGCGAGCCCATCGAAGAGCCCAAGCCGCCGGCACTGGAAACTAAACCGCGCATTTCCTACGACGAGTTCGCCAAGGTGGATCTGCGTTTGGCCAGGGTTGTGAAAGCGGAAAAAGTTGAAAAAGCCGACAAGCTGCTGAAACTGGAACTGGAAGTGGCGGGCGAACCGCGCACCATCATCGCCGGCGTCGCCAAACACTACCAGCCGGAAGAGCTGGTCGGCAAGATGATCGTCATCGTCGCCAATCTCGAGCCCGCGAAAATCCGCGGCGTCGAGTCCAACGGCATGCTGCTGGCCGCCGAAGACGGCCAAGGCCGCATGGCGATCCTGTCGCCGCAGGGACCCATCGATTCCGGCGCCAAGGTGAAATGAACGACTATCTCATCGACACCCACGCGCATCTGGATTTCAACCAGTTCGATGCCGATCGCGACATGGTGCTCTATCGCGCCGAAGAGAACGGCGTGCGCCAGATCATAACCATCGGCATCGATCTCGCCACCAGCCGCAAGAGCATCGAACTGGCGGAGAAATATCCCATGGTCCATGCGGCCGTGGGCATCCATCCCCACGACGTCGCCAAAGCCGGGCCGGATGACCTCGATGAGATCAAGGCCCTGTTGCAGCACCCCAAAGTCGTGGCCCTCGGCGAGGTGGGACTGGATTTTTATTATCACTATTCGCCCGAAGAAGTGCAGCGCAAATATCTGAAAATTTTTCTCGAATGGTCTTTGGCGGATAACCGGCCGCTCATCATACACACCCGCGACGCCGATGCCGCCATATTGTCGATTTTGCGCGAACGCAGCCGTGCCGGCTGGCGCGGGGTGTTTCACTGCTTCTCCGGCGATGCGCTCATGGCGGAAAAAGTCCTGGAGATGGGTTTTCATATTTCGTTCACGGGGAACATCACCTTTAAAAACTCAACGTCCGTGGCGGTGATGCGCGAGGTGCCGTTGGAGCGCTTGATGGTGGAAACCGACTGTCCCTTCATGGCGCCGGTGCCGCACCGCGGCAAGCGCAACGAGCCCGCGTATGTGCAACTGGTGGCGCAAAAAATCGCCGAAGTCAAGGGGTGCTCGTTCACTGCCGTGGCGGAACAGACCACGGCCAATGCGCGGGAACTTTTTGGTCTGCCGGAACTGTAATAAGCGCAAGACCGTTGATGCGCGCGCTTTTTTCAGCGTGCGTGCCAGGCACGTACCTGGCACGGGTACGAAGTTTCGGCTTGACACTCTGGTAAAACCACAGCAAAAACAGACAACCGCCGCTGATGCGCGCTGATCTGCCGGTTATCTCCAGCCAGAATTACACACCGCAAGGACGCAGAGGTACGCAAAGAAAAGACAAACATAAAAATGGCATTGATAACCACTTTGTTGGCTGAGATGAAATTTTAATCAAAAATTTTCGATAATTATTAAAAATGGGCCGGCGGCCTCGGCGCGCCCGGCGGTTTACGAATAGAACAGGCTGGATAACAAATCGTACACAGGAGATGCGATGAAACGGGAAAAAAACTACTCATACGCTGTCGCTTTGCTATTTCTTCTCACCTCATTGTTTTTCACCCATGAAAGTTTTGCTCAGATCGACAGAAAGCCCGAAAATTTCTGGGAATACAGCATCTCGCGTTTTAAGGAGGGCGGGGATGATGTGGACATCTATATCGGCGGATTCAAGACCAGGGAATTCAGCTACATCGACAGAGATGGAATCACCCATTATAAAATCACCAAAATAGACCGCTCCGACGAAATCTGGAAATGGAATCGTGACACCGGCGAATGGGTCCAGCTCAAACCCTACGATGAATCCTGGTTGAAAGTACCGCCCATGGCCGGCCACCAGGCCCTGCAGAACAAACTGGACGGCTATATCTATTGTTTCGGCGGCCGCAGCGCCAACGGCGACAGCGCGGTCTATATGCTCAATATGCAAAAGCGGGAGTGGCGCCAGCTCGCATTTCATCCCAACTTTGATCTCGAAAAAATGGCTGCCGCCGCCAAATTCACGCCCTTTACCGAGGGCGGCAAGGAGCTGACCGGGCGGGCGGTGTTTCACGGCGGCATCGACAACAACGGCATCCTCTCCAACAAACTGTTTCAGGCCGATTTCAGCGGGGATGAGATCCAGTTCACGGAAAAAGAGACGCCGCGCGCCCTGTACGGGCACTCGGCCATCTACGATAACAGCAGCGACACCTGGCATTTCTGGGGCGGCATGACCGAAACCGGCCAGAATTTCGAGAACTATCAATATAATCCCAAAACCGGATTCGGCTGGGGTCCGCCCATCCAGGGACCGTTTGTCATGCCGCGCGCTTCCGCCGCCACGCTCCTCGAGGGCTCGACCCTCTTCGCCTGGGGCGGCAAGGGCTACTCCTTTCTCGGCAAGGGCAACGCCCCGGCCGGCGAGGAGATCCGCACCGATCTCGTCGCCATCACCGCGCGCGATGGCCAGCTCTACAGCCGCATCATCGCCACCGGCCTGCCGCCGGTCTCCCACGCCCCCCTCTCCATGGAGATCAGCAACGGCGACACCCTGTTCTACGTCTACGGCGGCATCTCCACCATCTGGAGCGAAGGCGACACCTCCATCAGCGACAACTTTTATCGCTGCAACATCAACCAGAACACCGTGCAGCAGTATGACACCACCACATCGCAGTGGGGCAGCATCCAGACCACCGTGGCGGAAAACCGCTTCCCGGTTTCGCCCGAGTTGAAAATCGACGTCCCGGTCTACCCCAATCCATCGCAGGGCATGGTCACCTTTGCGCTGCAGGACGGACTCACCGCCGAATCGCTCAAGCTCTATAATGAGCTCGGCCAGATGGTGATGCAAATACAGAAGCCTCGTTCGTATCAAATCGATCTCAGCCGCCTGGCCGCGGGATTGTATTTCCTGCGCGTCGACACCAACGTGAAACCCTGTTTCGCCAGGCTCATCAAAAAATAACGGATCGGAAAAGACCGCGCCATGACCATCGAGCTTTTACTCATCACGGTCTCAGCCATCGTGGTGCTCAGCGTCACCATGAGCAAGGTCTCGGAGCGCTTTGGCGTGCCCGCGCTGCTGCTTTTTCTCGGCATCGGCATGCTGGCTGGTTATGATGGTCCGGGCGGTATCTATTTTGACAATGCCCTCCTCAGCCAGACCCTCGGCGTTGTGGCGCTGGCCTATATTCTCTTTGCCGGCGGTCTGGAGACCGACATCGCGGCGGTGCGCAAGGTTTTCAAACCCGCCCTCTCGCTGGCCACGCTGGGCGTGTTGATCACCGCAGTGGTGACAGGGACTTGTGCCCGTTATCTGTTGCATTTCAGCTGGCTCGAAAGCCTCCTCATCGGTGCCATCGTCTCCTCCACGGATGCGGCGGCGGTGTTTGCCGTGCTGCGCTCCAGGAGCGTGGGACTCAAGGAACCGCTGCGGCCGCTGCTGGAACTGGAATCGGGCAGCAACGATCCCATGGCGGTGTTCATGACCATCGGCCTCATCGAGCTCATCAAAAATCCCGGGCAGTCGCCGCTGACCCTCATTCCGTTCTTTTTTCAGCAGATGATCCTCGGCGTCGCCCTCGGCTATGTTATGGCCAAACTCTTCATTCATCTAATCAACCGCATCAATCTCGACTATGAGGGACTCTATCCCGTTCTTTGTCTCGGCTGGGTGCTGTTCACCTATGGCCTGACGGCGTGGCTGCAGGGCAGTGGCTTTCTCGCCGTCTATATTACAGGACTTGTGCTGGGGAACGGCTCGTTCTCGCACAAAAAGAGTCTGATACGATTCCATGACGGCATCGCCTGGCTCATGCAGATCGCCATGTTCACCACGCTGGGGTTGCTGGTCTTTCCGACGCAGCTCATCTCGGTCGCGTGGCAGGGACTCTTGTTCTCCATCGTTTTGATCATGATATCGCGGCCGTTGGGTGTGTTCATCAGCCTGGCCTTTTCGCGTTTTGGCTTCCGCGAGAAACATCTAATCTCCTGGGTCGGCTTGCGCGGCTCCGCGCCGATTGTGCTGGCCACATTTCCGCTGCTGGCCGGACTGGATAAAGCGCCTTATATTTTCAATCTCGTTTTCTTCATCGTCATCACCTCGGTGCTGCTGCAGGGAACGACCATCCCGCTGATGGCGCGTCTGGCCAGAGTGGATGCGCCCCTGATCCGGCAGCGCCGTTATCCCATCGACTTTGACAATTCCGAGGCCATGGATCTGCAGCTGATCGATCTCATCGTGCCGTATGGTTCCAGGGCCGCGGGCAAGCCGATTTTCGAACTCAATTTTCCCAAGGATTGTCTCATCACGCTGATTGCGCGCGGCGACAAGTTCGTCATGCCCGGCGGCGCCACGGTTTTGCAGGAGGGGGATGTGTTATTGCTGTTGACCAATCAGGAGAACCTGGCCATCGCCAGGGCCATCCTTGCCGAACGGCAGGAAGCGAAAGAGGAATAGGGAAATGGGGGAATAAGCCGTAGGGTGGGCGTTAGCCCACCATTGAACTTCGCCAATTCCAGTCCCTGCTCAAACAGTAAACATCATACCTCTTGACATTCGATTCATTTTTTATAATATTGATATACGTTTGCGAGATCCGCGGGTGAGCGGCCTGTCGTTTGGCAAACAGAAGGAATATTTTATGATTAAAAAAATAGTAAAAAAATCACAACTATCTGTACACAATGAAATACAAGAAAATTTGCTATTTTGGGAATCAAAATCAAGATCCGAAAGGATAGAAGCTGTTGAACATTTGAGAAGGCAATATCATGGAAATTCAAACAGACTTCAGAGAGTTGTTCGAGTTCTTCAACGCACATAAAGTTCAATATCTAATTGTTGGCTCTTATGCATTAGCATTCCATGGTGTTCCAAGATACACTGGGGACATTGATGTTTATGTTAAACCTGACAAAGAAAATGCAAACAAAATAATAAAAGCTCTCACGGATTTTGGGTTTGGTTCAATTGGCCTTGATGTATCGGATTTTGTGAGCGAGGATAAGGTTGTTCAGCTCGGCGTATCTCCAGTGCGCATCGATATTATTACATCAATCAGTGGGGTTGATTGGAAAACAGCTTTTAATGGGAGTGTAGATGGATATTATGGAGATGTACCTGTAAAATATATCGGACGTTCGGAATTTATCCAAAACAAAAAAGCCTCGGGAAGGAAAAAAGATTTAGCAGATTTGGAGGCGCTTGGTGCCGAGTAATTCTATATCGATAGCCCAACCAATGCGTTAACCAGACGCAGCTTGCCCGTCCTTTCCCAACCACCGCTTTGCTGGTTACGCTTATCGTTCGTAGTTCCGGCTTTAGCCGGCAGGAATATCGTCATACGCTAAGAGCCAACATTCGCGATGGATTTGTCATAGACAATTCCCTCTCCCCTGGCGGGAGAGGGCCAGGGTGAGGGGGCTAAAATCGCAATGAATCTGACATTTCAAGTCACATCTTGAACAGCAAGCGTTCGTAGTTCCGGCTTTAGCCGGCAGAATTAGCATCAATAACTCACCCCACTACTCGTATCCGCCCAATCCCTGCTGCCATAACCTCTCCAATCACCTTCATAAACACACCCGACTCATTTCCGACTCGCAGCAGTTCATCAAGTTTATCAGAGGCAACGGCAATCAGCAATCCGCCCGACGTCTGCGGATCATTCAATAATAGCTTGTCGTCGTGCTCCATCTGCGCCGGGAAATCGACCTGCGGCTGCACGTGCAGCAAATTCGCGCGTGTGCCGCCTGGGATAAATCCAGCAACCGTCGTCTGCCGGGCGTCCTCCATGAAAGGAATATCCGCAAAGCGCAGCAGCAAACCAACGCCGCTGGCTTCAGCCATCTCCAGCGCATGTCCCAGCAAACCGAAACCGGTGATATCCGTCACCGCGTGCACACCCACACGTATACAAGCTTCAGCCGCCCCCTTGTTCAGCAGCGCCATCCAGGTGCATACCCTTTTTTCCATCTCCGCAGTACCCTTGCCAACTTTCAGCGCGGTAGTAATCGTGCCTGTGCCAATAGGTTTAGTCAGCACCAGAGCATCACCGGGGTGCGCACCGGCATTGGTGAGGATGCGCTGTGGATGCACCAATCCCGTCACAGCCATGCCATACTTCAGCTCCTGATCACTGATGGTATGCCCGCCGAGGATGGGCACGCCCGCTTCGGACGCCTTGTCCTGCCCGCCCTTCAAAATGGCGGCGAGCACCTCCAGCGGAAACAAGTCCTTGGGAAATCCGACGATATTCAGCGCACTGAAGGGCGTCCCGCCCATGGCATAAACATCGCTGAGGGCGTTGGCCGCGGCGATCTGACCGTAGGTGTAAGGATCGTCGACGATGGGCGTGAAAAAATCGACGGTCTGCACCAGGGCCAGTTCGTCATTCACCTTGATGACGCCGGCATCGTCGGCGGTATTATATCCCACGAGAACGCGGGGGTCGTTGAGTTTAGGCAGCTTTTCCAAAGCCGCGGCCAATTCGCTTGGCGCCAGTTTGGAGGCTCACCCCGCGCACTTGACTGTTTCGGTCAAGCGCTTGTAAGGACGGTCAGTCATTAAAAATCCTGTTTTGATGTGAAACGGTTCTCTGCAAATCCCTTAGTATAAAAATTCCACTGTTGTCGGCTGTCTCTTTTGAGGCCGACTGGTCGCGCTCTGGAGAGCGCTCCTACAATCAAATCCCAAAACACTCCTGTAGGAGGCCTCTCAAGAGGCCGACGGTGGGCTCCACCTGTTTCTAGTGGGGCACACCTAGCAGTGCTTGCAGGATACGGCATGCCGTGAGGCTTTCGGTGGGCTCCACCTGTTTTTGGTGGGTCACACCTCTGAATGCTTCTTGTGTCTTCTGATGCCTACGATGGGCTCCACCTGATTTTGGTGGGACACACCTCGCAACGTGTCGTGTCTCCAAACTTCATTTTTTCGCCATCTGGATCGCGCCTTCCAGCGCAGTGAATCCCTTCCCATTGATGAACGAAACATGGGTGCCGGCCCTGCCCTGCAGCTGCGCGCATCCCACCTCGCCGGCCTTGTTCAGGGCGATCACCTTGACATTGAAATCCACTACGCCGCGATTGATTTCGATGATGCGGCGGCACGCCGCTTCGCACGCGGCCTGCGGCGACATTCCCTGCGCCATCCTGGACACCGTGTAAAAACTGCCGCAGGTACGGATCACCTCTTCCCCCCTGCCGGTCGCGCCCGCCGCGCCAATTTCATTGTCCAGATACAAACCGGCGCCGATGATCGGTGAATCTCCGACGCGCCCGGGAATTTTATAAGCCAGTCCGCTGGTGGTGGTGATGCCAAAGAGATCGCCGAGGTCATCTACACCGAGGACGTTGATGGTACCGGTCGGCCGCTGCACCGGTTTCTCGCCCGCAGGCAGCCAGTCGTCATTGGTACTTAGGCCCGCTTTCCATTTCAGCCACGCTTCACGCGCCTTGTCTGTCAAAAGATTTTCCTCTTTGAACCCATGCGCCAAGGCGAACTGTTTGGCGCCTTCGCCCACCAGCATGATATGATCGGTCCGTTCCATTACCAGCCGCGCCACCGAGCATGGCGTTTTGATGCTCTGCAGACTTGCCACCGAGCCGCATTGATGAAACGGTCCGGCCATGATTGAGGCATCCAGCTCCACCACGCCATCCTCATTGGGCAGACCGCCGTAACCAACACTGGTGTCCTCGGGATCCAATTCAACCACATTGGCGCCTTTTTCGACGGCATCCAGCATGCTGCCGGAAGAGAGCCAGGTTTGCCAGGCGGGTTCCAGGACTTTGCGTCCCCAGGCTTCGCCGCGGCTGCAGATGATTGTGGCAGCCGGACCTATCTGAGATGAGCGGCCGTGAGCTATAACCGGAGCGGTCAAAGCGGTGAGAGCACCGAGTCGCAACAAATCGCGGCGAGACCATTGTTCATTCATAGCATCTCCTGTCAAGCGGGTCCCATCAGATTCACATGAAAAGAAGATACGTAATTTTCGGGGGAAAAGCAACCCTCAGAAAAATTGCTTGACTGTGAAAAGAAATTTATGTATATTTTTCTGCTATGAAAGAAAAGCGCAATAAAATACTCAAGAAACAGTCCGGTGAAAAGGACATGTTTGGATTCCAGGCCACCAATTACCGGATTTTTGGATTGGCGTTACTGGTCTTGATCTTGGGGTACGTTGCGCTGGCGCAGCCGCCGGTGAATGGATTCATGACCTTGACACTGGCGCCGCTTCTGCTCATAGTGGGTTACTGTGTTTTGGTACCGTGGGCATTATTCTGGAAGCCCAGGCAGCAAAAGAGCGAATAGGTTTTTTGCAGTTGGGCTCGACTGGTTTTGGCGATACGAGTTGCCAATCCTGCTGGAAAAAAGAAACTGGGCGGTTAGCTCAGCAGGTTTAGAGCGCCTGCCTTACAAGCAGGAGGTCACTGGTTCGAACCCAGTACTGCCCACAAGGTTGTTCGTAGTTCCACCTTCAGGTGGTAAAATATTGGGGTCGTGGTGCAGCTGGTTAGCACACTGGCCTGTCAAGCCAGAGGTCGCGGGTTCGAGCCCCGTCGGCCCCGCAAGCAAAAACAGCAAAAATAATCATTTACAAGAAACATCTCAGGCTGTCAATTTGCACGAATTTGTACCATTTTGTTTCTCTTTTTGACACAAATATGGCACAAACACAAAAGCCTTTACAGAGAAATTTGTAAAGGCTTTTTTTATTTCAATCTTCAAATGGTTAGAAATTAATAATTTTAGTTGAAAGAGAAGTGCAAGTACAAATTGGGACCGTTTTACAAATGATTACATGATTTTTAATTGTGACAGTGACAGGAGGCAAGGTGCAAATATAAGATGATACTCCGTGAAGAAGAATATTTAACACCGGACTGTCATCTCGAGCGAAGCACATACATCCACATCATTGATCAATATCGCGTTGGAGCGTGGCGAACTCCTGAGTCCTATTTTTATTGCACATTTACAGCAGATGTATTCTGTTGCGGCAAATGATAAAGTATTTTATAAAAATCACGAAAAATCAAAACCATCGAAAATAATAGAAAATATCAAAGACTGGCAAAGCTTCCTGCAAGCAATTCGCTAAAATATTTACGACATACGTACTCTAGGAATGCAATATCACAGAGTCGATCATTTTACGATTTCACTTGTAATAATGATTCGTCTTTGTTAAAATGATTTGATAATGGTAATTTAGCCACTAGACATTTATAAGTTGAAAAACATTGCGTTGCAGACATGTCAAATGATGGAACCAATTGTCAAATCAAGATAATAACAAAATATTAGGGGAGGAAACCTTGAGAAAATTCCTAATCTTGGTTCTATTCTATGCGATAGCATGCCAGTCACAACCGATCCCTACTGGTCTTAAAGTGCGCAGCACATGCGTTGATTCTTTAGGCTATAAATATGCAGCAACCTCAGCGGGGATTTACCGTACTTCAGACAATGTTAACTGGCAGAAATTAACGATTCCCACTGGAGACGTTTATGTAAATTCAATAACCACGAATTTAAAAGACACGATTTATGCCGGTGGGGTTTTCGGCGGGGTTCTAAGGTCAACAAATCATGGTGAAGCGTGGTCTCTATATACCGATGGCCTGAAAACTCGTTCATCACTTGATGACTCGCTCATAGCGGAAGTTTATCCCTTATATGCAACCAGGAATATTGTAGCAGCTCCTGCAAAGATGCATTCTTCTCTTCAAAAAGAAGACGCGTGGTATTCATTAGATTATGGTGTGTCATGGCACCGCATTGCGATGAGAGACGAATGGTATATAATAGATGACGTGCCATGGGGTTATAGGTCTCCCTCATTCATATTACTTTTTGCGCATTTTTCGGCCAAGCTAGGAAGGATAAACCAAACGGGATACAAAGAGATTTTTGATATGAACAAGCAAATAGACCAAAGGTCCCTAAAAGTAAACGGAGATACAATATCCTTCGCTATCGAATATCAACCGTCTGAAACATATTTCTCTTATGATGCCGGCGAAACATGGAACAAAGGTTATCCCACCAATATTGAAAGAGAGTTACTGCATCAGGATAATAGTTATACTCTTCTACAAAATTATCCTAATCCCTTCAATCCAGTTACCAATATTTCGTTCACTTTGCCTCGCAAATCTTTTGTGTCACTGCAAATATTGGATCGCACTGGGAGAGAGGTAGCTGTACTGATTTCAGGGAATCTGTCTGCTGGCAGCCATTCTCGGCAATGGGATGCTGCTGATTTTCCGAGCGGAATCTACTTATATCGCATCCAAATTAATGGACAAGTTTATCAGACAAAGAAGCTCACTCTACTCAAATAGTGCTTACACATCTAAATAGTTTTCCACCAGTCCATCAAGTATAAAAGTTGGGCAGAATAAGTACAACCGATTCTTTAATACATTCTACTCATTTTGCACCAAAGATGTTAATATTACTCCGCGTGTGGATTTTCCATAAACCGCACAACCCTTGGATCAACGCGAATATCACCATCAGTCACTCTTTTGCGCAGAATAATCCCGCCGAGGGAGCGACAGCGACTCAGAGCAACATAAGTTTGGCCACAAGCAAAGGCGCCTGTATCAAGATCAATTATAACTCGATCAAAAGTAAGCCCCTGACTCTTGTTAATTGTGATCGCCCAGGCAAGTTTGAGAGGAATCTGGCTAAAGCTGCCAATAACGTTGATTTTGATTTTCTTTGTTTCCGGATCATATTTATGTTCGTATATCTCCCATTTTTCTTTCAAGACTTCAAAAGTTCCACCGCCGTTCGCTGTAATACGTACTTTGATGCTTCTTTCTGATAGATCAATCACTTTTCCGAGCGTACCATTAACCCAGCGTTTTTGCGAGTCGTTTTTGACAAACATGACCTGTGCACCTGCTTTTAGTGGTAATTCCATGTCTGTTGGCAGATTGTCATCAGGAAACTTGCCTTCAAGAAAACCCCGAAAAATAAATTGCTTGGAGTCAATGGCATCCAGTTTGGCCTTATTTATTTCGAATGCTTTCGCATTTTTCGGTGTCAAGGTGATGGCTTGGTCATTAACAGATTGAAAATTGCCATCAAGACGTTCGTTCAACGCGTCAAGGATATATTGATTATGATTTCCCGTTCGTATCGCATCTAAAATGTAGATGAAATTTTGGTCTTTTTGACGATATACTTTTTGCAGTTGAATCGTTACGGGCTTGACAGTCTTTATCACAGGCGCGTCGAAAAAATAGACGCCCCCAAAATTATCCTCGAGATAAGCAAGCTCATCCTTTTTTGCGATCGGTGGGAGTTGAAACAAATCGCCAAAAAAGATTACCTGAATTCCACCAAATGCTTTGGTTCTATCACGGCCGTTTTTTCGCAAGAACTTGTCAATGGCATCAAGCATGTCCGCTCGCACCATTGAGATTTCATCAATAATTATGGCATCGAAAGACTGATACAGTGATTTCTCGTATGAATCTTTAATGTCATCATCGGTGATCTTGTGCGGAGGAAATTTAAAAAACGAGTGTATGGTTCTGCCACCTATGTTTAAAGCCGCGATTCCAGTATACGCCAGCAAGGCTACCTTTTTCTGGGTTTCTTGTACGAATAACTTTAACAAGGTCGATTTGCCGGTTCCGGCTTTGCCTGTGATAAAGAGACAATGATTGCTGTTTTCCATTAAATCCAACGCTCGCTGAAAGTCCTCATTTATCTCAATACCATCTACGATAGTGGGTTTTTCTGGCTCAGGAGGAGGGGGAGTAGTGACTCTGGGTTCCGGCTTTGGAGATACAGGCGCTTTACCCGTAGGTGCCGGTTTCGGGATTTCAACTTTGGGTATTGTCGGGCTTACTGGGCCTGGTGTTTCTTGCGGAGAAGGTGTAGTTTTTACGACAGGTTCCGGCTTTGGAGATATAGGCTCTGCACCCGTAGGTGGTTGTGGGCTTTCAACTGGTGGTTTTGCAGGGGCCGGTGGTCCGGAGCTGGTACCTGGGGGCGCTACGGGCCGCTGTATTTGTGTTTCTGGAGGCGTTGTATGAATAACAGTTGGCTGCGGATAATGCGGCTTCTTTTGTGCCTGTAAGATTTTATTTTCATTTAAGTTTCGAATTACTAAACGAACCATAAACAGTAATGTCAATACAAGTAAAGCCATCACTGCAGAGGCTATAATAATTCTTCTCTGAGCTATTTCTTTTGCCTGGCGGATGTGAAATTGCCGGGGATTCTGAATTTCAGTTTTTGCAGGAGAACCGGGAGGATTCGAAGTTAAAACCTGAATTGAATCAGTTTTATGGCTGACTGCTGTCTCTTTCGATGTACGTATTAACGCTTCTTTCTGAACCCAGCCGCTTAATCTGTTATTTTTTGGGCTTGTGACAAGTAACCAATTGCTGTTTTCGCGTAGAGAAGTAACTCGCATTCCTGGTTCAAGCACAAACACAATCAACGCATCCTGCTCAGGATTTTCTTTTGCGAAGCAGATGTCACTTACACGGTATTCCGCGCTCTGCAATGTCGGAACACTTAAAAACAAGATGAGGACCAGCAAAAAACTCTCACGTGTTGCCATAGAGTCCCCAGGAATTTAAAATGCTAAATCATTAGAAGCCAGATTGCATTTTTATTTTTTCACTTTTGCCAACCCAGCATTCAACTCTAGAGTAAAAGCAATTAAAATTTGCCTCATTTCAGATGATAGCTCACTCGATGAAATCAGACTGGAATGCAGGATGTCACAAAGCGGGGAAATGCTTCCTATCCCAATATTTTTCACATCATGCGTGTGCAGGATTCGCACCGCAATTTTTCCTTTCTTTTGTTCATTCATGTTTTCAACAACACATAATCCAAAATTGCCCTGCCACAACAACTCTCCCTTTTTTACTTCTTTTTTTGCCGGGATTCTGTTGACGACATCGACAAGACTATATTTTGCTATCACTTGTTCGAATTGTTGTAAAGCATCGGCCCGGCGTATTTCCAGCAGCCAACTATCATAGATTTTGCTACAATCCCAGTCCTCGCCAAATTTAAGGTCTGGGTTGGAATAGAGTTCTTCAAGTTCATCCTGTACTTTTTCCGGTTCATGGCGGCTCCACAAACGCGGATAATATGCCATTGATTTCATACAGGCAAGTTCCAGAAAAGCCATTTCACTGGATTCGACAGAAGCTGGCAAAGATAACAGCCATGCGACCAGTGAGGCCGAAAGCTGATGATCCACAAAATCTTTTTTGTCCATGGTGTTCATTGCGGGACCATATAATTTACCCAACCAGCCGATGCCTCCTTCTGGACCAGTTGTATCATCCTGGTATTTTTCAAAGAATAATTTCGACCATATCTGGTGGGTCCATTGCACATATTCTTGCCCGGTGATCCAACCCTCATTCAGCGATTTGAGCAGAAAAGCTGGAATGATTTTCAGATCTAGAAAGATGTGCTCCAGAGGGCGAGAATTTAAGTAATCCTCACTGGACATCCGCCTTGCAGCTCGGCTGAAAGCCCTCCTCGCCCGGCTCTGTTTAGCTTCCAAATCGTCAGTTTCGGAAGGGATATCCTGTTTTTCTTTGGTTTCATGCTTCCGGCGCTCCGCGTCAAAATCAATTTCCTCTTGTTCCTCCTCCATACTTTCCTTCGCAGGATTTTTGCCAGGCTCGTTTCCCAGGAACTTTAGCAAAAGACTGAACATATCGCCATTAGAAGTCTTGCGGTTACCACCCACACGGCCCCTTTGAAATTTTGCAGCATAATCATCGCCGAAAACATCACTTTCGGTGAATTTAACGGGTTCATTTGCAGCATCCGCACCGGGTCCAGCTTTTTCTCTGAATATGGAAAGGTAGCTCGCCCGTTTATCCGTTTGCTTTAGCATAATATCTAGAAAACCCTGCATATTATCAGGCGAAAACGGATTGCCCGCAGCCTGCTGCTCCATTATGCTATCGACCAAAGAACGATGTTTTGCATCAAGGCTTAGCTGGATTTCATCATCTATCCAATGTTCCGGAGATATAACTTGGATTCCATTCACCTCACCGGTCAGCTTGACGCGCGCCGGTTTGCCAAGAGTCTTTACAGAGAGATGTCCCGGGGCGTTTATTTGAAATCCGGTTATCTTCCCATCTACAGAACATTCCGTTATTTTCACTTCCTGGTTAGTGACATAGGCAATCTCAATGACTTGAAGTTTTCTTTGACAAGATATAATCTTGATGGCAAAATCTTTCCACTCAGAATCTTCCAGCTCCTGTACAGACTTTAAATTTGGCGGTTGTCCGGAAAGCGCCAATTCACTCATGAAAAGTTCTTCAAAATCGTTTTTTGATAATTGGGTCCTGCATAATATTTCTGTGTTACCCCGATTCCCAGTCATGCCTAATGCAGCAATAGAACAATTCGCGCTCCCGGTAAAAACCGTTACCCCAGCAGCACTTTCAAAGGCATAGAACTTGGCATGATAGAATCCTCTTTTGTCGCAATCTCTCAGAATGGTGTCGAGCTCAATATGCGATGGCAGATCGACAATCGCCTCCTGCACCAGATTCGTTCGATTTTCTTGAACGAGTACAGTCACATTGGCAGCGCCCGATTCCGCGGTCAGCCTGCGAATCATTTCACCCTTGCTGTCAAAGTAAGGAGCACAGATGATGAGCCGATCAACCGGCCGTTGGATCTGCGATAACATTCGGGCTGACAAACTCTCAGCGTCTTGCGATGTTCCCAGAAATATTGAAGACGGTTTCAATGCTTCAACCCAGGGGTGCCGAACTTTATCAAATGCCTTGTCAATTTCAAGTTGAATGCTGTCATTATTGGGAACGGCTTTACAAAGGAAGTTCAAATAACTACGAAAATCATAGATGGGATTGTTTTCATCATCACTGCTAAATTGCAGCCAGACCTCTGCATTTTCCCGCCACCCTCCATAGCTCAAGTTGCCGCTGCCAATAAATAAGAGACCGCGCTCCGGGGAGGAGATAATAACTGCTTTTGGATGGAATCGCCATGGAGTATCCATATGAACGGGCACGACGCGATAACGGCTGCCGATGCTGTCCAACCAGCGGGATTGTTCTTGAAAAGAGGCGCTGGCGCAATTGGAATCGGCAAAAATGGTGAGACCAGGATTTCCGCACTTGCGCAGAACAGGCAGCAGCATGGATTGTATAAAAAAGAAATCAATATTATGAGTCAAGATAATTATCTGAGTCGCTTCTTTGGCTTGTCTGATTTCATCCAGAATGTCTCGCTTCAAAGTCGGGTCTCCAAGTTTTGCTTTTGCACAATGCCTTTCTCAGTGATTGAATATTTTCCTGCAGCATCGCGATGTAAATACCCCAAATCCGAGAGCATGAGCATGACATTGCTCAACCGATCCCCGCTATATCCAGCCTGCACGCCGATACCGGTGGGATAATAATAAGTACCTTCCGTATGGAATCGCAGCGAACTTTTTTGCCCCTGGCTGATCTTTCTCCAGGTCGTGGACAAATGCGAAACCAGTACGATGCGTTCCAGGACCTGAGAAAGCAGGCTCGCTATTGATTCTTTTTGCGAAGAAAGTATTTCGAATGCCAGCTTGATCATATCATCGGGGTATAGCTCGAATAGGCGCTCTTTGTTGGAGATTTGTTTTTGACATGCGACCAGAATAGCAAGCGCATACAGCACCTGACAGTGTAATGACTGATGCTGTGCCTTACTGGTGTCCATGTTATGGGCAAGAAAAGCACTGCGGGGAATATGTGACACAAGTGTTTCAACAGGCTCATTAAAATCTATTTCATCAAGATTGATTATTTCTTTCAATTCGGGTGATATCTCAGAGTGGTTCTTCCATTCAGAAACAATGGTCCCGACAGAGCCTTTTTCAAAAGTCTGCAGCGTTTCGACAAAACTTTTCAATAATAGCTCAAAGGAAAAGTGGTAGCGGCGGTAGAGTTCGTATGCCATGAACGATAATTCCACTGAATCCTGTGGGGTGCCGGAAGCATCAATCATCTTGCGATAATTTTCGAGAAGGAGTGTTCGTGGGGTTATTGGATTTTCGCTGTGCCTGAAAATCCAAAGCAGCGTAGAGATAAAGCGCTGGTAAGTATCATTGTTTGGATCTCTATACGATCCCAAAAAGGCGGACGCGAGAAGTTGCACTTCTTGTTGGCATTCGACCGTATTTAGTGCATTTAGTGAAAATTGGTTTTTGCAGGCATGCAAATCCTGCAAATTGAGCGTGCCACCGTTCAGAATATATTCAAGAACGGGTGATCCAGCCATCTGCTGGGGTT
Organism: Candidatus Zhuqueibacterota bacterium; assembly: GCA_963169875.1. Taxonomy (GTDB): domain Bacteria; phylum Zhuqueibacterota; class Zhuqueibacteria; order Residuimicrobiales; family Residuimicrobiaceae; genus UBA2214. The sequence continues at coordinate 23,415 of CAUJEL010000041.1, read as the reverse complement.
TAGCGGTGAATATTTCTTTGCCGCGAGATGTCGTTCTGACAGGTATGCGATCATTGAAAGGACTGCGCTCTAACAGCCCAAATCCGGCGCAGGGCATGAAATACACGCCAAGGCTACTGCCTCCTTTTAACAGCTCAGCCTGAAAACACCCATCTGATAGTAAAACCTGCATATCTTCATAAAAATTATCTGCGCCCAATATCCCGATTGTCGTGCCTGCTCCAGTCTCATCCTGCTGCAACCGTGTGGCTGCCAATATAACAAATTCCAGTCTGCGAAGTACATCCCTGAATTGATCATAAATAAATTCCCCATCTTTTGTCTCAGGATTCAATTTCATGGTATAGAATTCACCAATGATCCAGGGCAGCAGAGAGAGGTAGCGGGCACGATAAGAGATTGTTGTGATCCCGGCGACCCAGCGTTTTTCGATGCTCTGGTCGATTTGCCGCAAACCAAGAATGTCAAGGCCTTGAGTGGTATCTTTTTGACCGGTGTTCCAGAAAATATCCATATTGGGCTTTCTATCAGCATCAAAATTGTTTTAAGAGTATCTTTTCTGGCCACTTGATTAATGGTGAAACGGACGCAATCCTTGTCGGGCCATATTCTATGTCTTCAAAATAAAAGCTACAAGCAATATCGCATTCCTCAGTAAATTCCCAAAATACTCATGATGAGTGATTGTCATTTCCACTGTGCTGGTCTAGTCAATGTATATCCATCCGCTTTTTGTAGTGAATCAGGAAATAGGCTTTCGGCGAATTTCTTCCGGCCAATGGTAAAACTGGCATCTGCGACCTGCTCCAGTGCAAAGGAATGCCGGTCCGGCGGAAAAGCAATGATGATTCTTTTATCGGGCGTCAGCAACTTTACCTTCCGTATTGGACCGACAAGATCGCTATCGGCGGAAATCAAAATAGCGGTGTCGAATATATCCTGAAAAGCATCGGTTAATAATTCAACCGCAATATTGACATCAGTCATCTTTTCATTCGGCCGTGGAAGGATGTTGCCACAACGTTTGCACTCAATAGTGTTGATCAAATAATGTCCGAAAAAAATGTCAACATCCGGTAATGTTTGCAAGGCCTCCATGAAGGTATTTTGCCGCGCCGCCTTGTCCGGCGGCTTGGTGACACGTGAGGTGAAATATTTTGTCCGGATTAATTTTTGGCCCTGCTTCAATAGACTTTGAGCAAGTTTTCTGATGTCAAGCCAGTAAAACCTTTTCCAGCCTTTTGAGCGCAATCCAAAGTACAGATTAAAACCGTCGACATAAACGATCACTCTCTGCATAATTTCCTTGACTTGTTTAGAGTAAATGTTTAAATTTAATCAGATAACAGCGCGAATGATAGCATCATTCGTTTGACGCCTCTGCGCAAGCAGGGGCGTTTCTATTTTATATAATTTTTTAAATCGTTCCTATTCCGGCAGCAAATCCCTAAATTCATAAAACTGTTTACTACCGAGATGATGCACTAACTTTTCTGCGATATTTGAAATGTCAGCATCCATTAAATTAAAAGCATTTGTTATAATTGTCCGTATTTGTTTTGTCCAAAACGAGATCAACATCGGCTGAAGATCATTTCTAATTAATCGATCAAGACATTTTAATGCATCTGCGGGAAATCCAGTTGAAAGCTCAGTCAATCTCTCAATCGCATGCATTTGCGGTATCATCAAAGCACCGAGGTCAAGACACTTCTGAAGCATTTCGATGCTCCATTTTGCATCAAATTTTTCGCTTGCAAACCAATAACAGAAATTTGATAGTTCATCGATATTACGTGTTTCTGCCGGGCTATTGATGTCTAACCTATCCTGCCAAAAAGCAGTTAACCTATTTAAAATCGCCGTTTCGATTGTGCCTTCTGTTCTGCCTAAGGTTAAACCTACAAATTGTACGGCAAAAGCAGTAAGCTTTGCGTCAGCTTTCTGCCAAAAAGACTGCAAAAGATCATTATTTAAACCATTTTCCAGCTGTCCCTCCCAGTAGAGTTGCATCAAATGTTTTGCCAATTCCTCATCTGGGTTTGCCATGAAATTCTTGAAAGCCTTTTGATTTCCTATTAAACTGATTGCTTTACGATATTTTTGGCTCAAAATGATAAATGAACTTTTATAAGCCTTTGAAAAAGAAATAAAAGCATACCATGCGGCGAGAAAGTATTTTTCCAATTCCTCAGTTTCTGGAAATATTTGATCGGCATATTTTGTGGCCCAGGCTTCGTCTATTAATACCAACCATGGAAACCATTGTCCATATACACTGCGGATGGCGAGGGCGGGGTCATTATTGATATCTAAATGTATTTCAAGGACGCGCCTTACCTCAGGCATAGTGTCAAAGCCCTTGCCGAGTTGTTCTGCCGAATCAGGACGGCTTTCAAGATGTCGCCTTACCCACAAAGCATATTTTATAGCAGCGTGAAGAGCCTGGCCACGTACCACATTAAGAGAGCGATTTGAAGGATCCATACTGGTCGAGCCATAAATTTCTGAATCAGCAGAGGGATCAGGATCATCTGTCAATAGCTCGATAATTTGCCAGATTATGTCGCGAAATTTTTGATCCAGATCAGTTTCCTTTTCAAATGCAGCATCGACAATATCCGCTATTCTCATGTCAGCTTGCCGCCGACCAGGGTCCCTTTCACCAGTTAAAGTCTCTTTCTGACCAAATTCTCGAAGTACTAAAACCATTTCCAGGCATGCTGCAAACAGAATGTCCCAATTGATCATTTTATTTTGTTTAATGGCACCGTGGTATCCTGAAAAAAGTGCTCGAGTATAAATTGGCTCCAGCAAAGTACACTTTTTTAGTAAGTCATAGTATCGGTCTGGTTCGTTGGCTATGAGCCCTTGTAAAGTGCGGGACAACCCTTCTTTACTAGGCTCATCAAATTCGTTTTTGGGTTGCCAGGAAGCCAGGTAATCAACAAGTTCCGAGATACTCATTTCTTTTAATGATTCTTGGATTTTGGGGCTCTCATCACCTATGGTCGTTGTTGAATAAAATGCAAAATCCGGATGCTTCGGTTCACCAAACTCCTCAACCAGTTTCCTGTAGATATTTTGCCATTCTTGTGGAAGATTTGCGTGAAATAGGGCAAGTTGCTTCAGCTGCCACTTTCTTTTAAACCGTTCTTTTTCTTCTTGATTACCAGCTTCATCGCCAAATTTTTGTTTATAATCTTCGCTTGGGCCCTCTTTCATCCAATTTAGAATTGTATCTTTGTCCGCCTCGGCTAGTAAATTGAAGCATTCGTCAAGGAGGAGTCCGAATTCATGACGCAGTTCAGCCGACTCAAAGTATGACCGGTTGGTTAAAAATGTTGCTACCGAATCGGAATTTCTCTTTGGATTTTTTCTCGCTAGATGAATTGCCAAGCGGATAAAGATATGCCATTCCTTCGATAGCAGATGAGAAGATATTGGGGTATAAACATCGTTGTTTATTTGAATTAGTTTTTCTGTGGAATTCCTGATTACAGTAATTAGGACATTTATAATATCCGTTCGAATATTTTGTTTATGTTCCTCAATTGCTGGGCGCCAAATATATGAATTATCATGGGGCTTTTCGTAAGCAGCCAGATGTAACGCCTTATTCAACATAGACACGAGAATAGCTATCAGTTCTTTATATTCAGTAACATGCAACAGTTCGATAGCTTTGTTAATATATACCTCATACTGCCAAGGATCCAGTCTTGCTCGTGGTTGCGAAAAGGTTCCCAAGAAATTATCTGAGAATTCTTTTTTATCAGGCAAAACTTCAAATACAATTTGAAACAGCTTAAATGCTTCACTTGATTTTTGTCCAGCAATTAAGTGCTCAAAAAGCTGCAAAATATTTTCACAAATGTTAAAGGGTATTTGGTCACATTTTTCTATCCAGGGAATTACCTTTTGGTTCATCATTCTGATGGTCAAATCCTGAGGGATTTTAGCGGCCGATTCTATAAGATCGGCAAATACAGTAGTGTTGTTTTTTATGTCCAAGGCCATAAAAATATCATATATTTTTTGCGGGCTTTCAGCTGCCACTTTTGCAAGATACTTTGATTCGGGCCAGGGTGGGCATTGAATTATATTGCCTGATGCATCCACACCTGCTGCGGGAGTATTTTTAAAAAAACCTGCATTTGTGAGCGGGGTAATCCACTCTGGATTATCCAATTTATCAAAAAAGTATCTGCGCTGTGCAGGATGCGCAAGAGCAACAATGACTTGCTCAATTTGTTCTTGTGTTGGTTGAGTCCAAGATTGCATCCAGAATCTCCGTTGTAGCATAGAATTCTTGTATCAGATTGGATAAGATCAGTTCAAAGGTCTCAAACTTGCCGATGAATTCTGGCCGTTTATTTAGTAATTCGTCAGCGACACCGTTCTCATGTGTATAATGCATAAAATATTCGGTGGTATCCCACCAGTATTGGACTATTGGATCATTTTTATCTGTGGCATTTTCTTCGGATAACATAAAATTAATAAATTTGCTAGCTCTTTCTCTATTGTTTAGATTAACACCAATATGTTCACCAATTAATACTGAGATACTAATATAAATTTGGACTGGTATTTCGATTCGACTGTTAGGTGGTAATACCTCTCCCTCATTCATCGACCTAAGTGGCAAAGAGCCATTTATCGGTAACGCCTCTTCTTCCCATAATTTTGCAATTTGATTAATTTTATCTGAATATTCTAGCTTCGTTGATTTTGCAAGGCCAGCAACTTGAAACGGTAATTGGTTACGAATCTCTCGGACACCATGTGCTACAAATCTGGCCCATCCTGGAATTTCTTCCTCAGAAAATAGGATTCTTAGGCAACCCTCATATACCTGCCCTAAAGAAGGTGCTTCCTTGGATAGCCATTCAATTAATTTTATCCTCTGCGGAGTTAAATAGTCATTCATCATCTAACCCGATATAATATTGCCCTCTGCCTTTAAAACAATATTTTAGTAGCTTCACAAAAAGTGTCATTTAGAAGATAAGTATAATGCCGTTTGGGTTTCCATCTGATATTTCTATTCTTACAGGTATTCTGCGAGCGTTTTCGCCCACTTTTCAAAACTTGGTGAGTAGGAAAAAACATGTTTTCACACATTTTCATTGTCTTCTGACTGAGAAAAAGGCGATCCAAAATTTAAATGCTCCTTAACAATGAGATCATCGAGTGATATATTGGAAAAGAGATCATATTTTTTTATTAAATCCATTTGATATTCATTCGCATATCCACATATAACATGATAAAATACTAAGGCTATTGCTTTAGCTGGAATTTGTGACTTAAGAATATTTGCATAAATAATTGGATTTTTTATTGCGGAGTTGTTGATAAGCTCTAATGAAAACAATATATTGTCAATATATGGCAGGTAGTGATGTTTAAAGCCCAAATAAAAATTATGATAGATATTCCGTAAAAATTGCAAATCTTGTGGACCTCCACGACCCTCGTGATATTTTCTCCTAAATTCATCAAATAGATGGCGAATAGCATCATTCCCAACAGTATTATTGTATTTTAAAAGACTGATATAGTTATTAGTATATTCTAAAAGTCGAAAATAATCATTTTGAAATGCTTGCTTCTCCAGTTGTTCCTTTTGACCCTTTAACTCATGCCTCGAATCTTGCATTTCTTTTCTTTGAAGCGATAGTTCTTCTTTTTGCTGCAGTATCGTAATAATTACTCCAGCAAAGGCTAGGCCAGTGAAAAGTGCATTAACTGCACCAAACATATCGCCAAAATTCGCACGGTCCTGGAAATTATCGAATAACCAGCAAGTCAAAACCCAAAAAAGAAAATATAGCACGAATACACCTACAAAAGGTATCCATGTATATTTAAGGAGTTTTTTCATTTAATTTTTTTCTCCATTTTGGTAATTATTTTTTTCCTCTAACGCCGAATAGGCAAAATATATGGTAGTACAATTCTTATTTTAGTGCAGTAGCAAAATCCAATCCTAAGCCTCGTCCTTTATTTTCCTCTTTACTTAAATCCAGCCAAGTTTGCTTAACTTCATGAAAGGTGAACCATTCCTTCATTAATGAGGTTGAAATATCTCCTGATACAGAAACATCCTTCAGAAAGCACATATAATTGATGAATCGATGATGCAATTCCTGGTAAATTGGATTATTACTATTGAATAATAGAAACGGATCAATAAAAAGCGGAAGATCATTGATCAGGGAAATATCAAACGCACCATACTCCTCCACAATATTTGGAGTAATTTCAAAGAAATCAGAAAAGTAAATCCGACTCATATTTCACCTGCCTGCTAGGTATTCTCTTCTCATGCTTTTTTTGCATTTAGATCGGCTGGCTGAGATATGGCCAATTCCAAATGGCCATCACTTCGATCGATCAAAAACAGTATTATTTGTAAATAGCATAATTCTATAAGTGCTATTTTTTCCAATATTTCGTTGCATTAAAATGTTCAAATCCAAGCCATCTTATATGGCTGGCAAGGCCATCAAGATCGGGGAACAGAGAGCTTTTATGAATTCCATATCGATTTAAATAACGCCTTAAATCGCGCGCCAGATAATCATCGCTTGCTGTTTTGATTATAATTTTGTCTATATTTGCTATTTTACCGAAATCTTCCTCAGGAGATGGGTGAATGGTAAATAGACCTGCTTGAGCTTTTATCCGTGGACTAATTTGCGGTGGTATAAATTTACATACTTTTGTAATTTTGAAAGGATTCTTTTCAAATTTTTCAATTGACTGAGCGATTTCCCCCTTTAAAACGTATATTGCGGCATCGCATTTTGGATAGTCTTCAATTGCAAAATATGTCGCTACAAGTGGGTTTCTCGTCCAATCCAGTAATCGTGTTGGCAACCCATGATGTTGCGCTAGAGACAACCATATCCAATCTGAATATTGCAAAGGAATGCTGTTACCTAAATATGGAAGGCTTTCCTTTTTGAATTTTTCAAGAATCCATTTTTCGTATTTTAATAGATTATATGCGGGGTGTTCACCTGGTCTGCCAATTTTAGGAACAAGATTGTGATTTTCCGCATCCTTTACGCCGCGAAAAATATCAAACATATAGTCATATTTTTGAAAGATATTATGCAGGTCTTCAAACGATTGGACTTCATAAGTTGCCATGTTTCGCCCTCTTTGTAAAACACCTGGCAGCGATGCAACTACTTCATGTTATATTATTGATCGCTCGCCATTTATACATCAAAAGCAATTTGATTGTTATTGGTGCCCTTACTTTTTACTGCAGGTTTTTCCCAGAGGCCAGCTTTTACTTCCTCCGCATGAATTCTATGATTAAGCAGCAATAATCTTTTAAGTACCTCTCTTCGTGCATCTGGATGAATGGTGAAACGAATGCGATCATTTTCGGGCAAATAATCGACCTCGTAAAAGTCATGACGAAGATCGATGACTGGACCATCGGGACCATCTTTGTCCCAACCGTAGGCAGAAAGAACGGCTTGATCCATTTGCACGTGCAAACGACGAAGTTCGTGGATGCCAGCCACAGCTTCCGCAAAGGAACAGGTGTCTGGCTTAGTATTAAGGTGATTCCACAGAATAGAGGTTTCTTTTCCGTAATGTTTGGTTATATCCTCAACTGTATAGGCCGAGCACTTGAGTAGCACTTCAATGATAGGCAGTTTTGGATTATGGAATTGATTAATTATATTCGTCAGACCCCATATTAAGGATGTCATCAATTTTGAACGAAATGAATCTAATTCTTGACCGATATTTCTTAATGAAGATAAGAATACATCAGAAAAAATAAATAAGGGAAATGTTTCAAAGCAATCGGTCGGAGTGTAACGTTGCCTTGTTTCTAATGAAGATCCATATTTTCTAATCCAAATTTCGTGGATCGTTGAAGAGAGAACTGCATAATAACCCAAATCTGAAATAGATAATACAATTGTCATCATTGAATAAACATATCCCTTTGGTACAAAGAAAAATGTGGGGTATTTTGCTACTTGTGCTACAACCATGACCCGCTCCAGCGGGACGATGGTGCGGTAAAGTTTGGGACGTTTGTCTGCATAAATCCACCATTTCTGTGGCAACGGCTTTCGCAAGATAAACTCACCATTAGACTTTTTTCGAGTACGCTCGGGTTTGACCAGTCTTTCTATTATTTCAAAAGGTTCTTTGTATTGTTTGGCTTTTTCCAAATCCCAGTCATGAAAATTGATCACCCAGCGGCTCGGACTCTGGTTCGGCCGGCTGTTGAGATCCTCGCCATTCAGATAGGGAAAGAGCACTTCCTTATTCTTGGGATCCAGTTCAATAAGCCTTTGTGCTTCCTCCGGTTCCAGAATAAAACCCATACCCAGAACGTATGAGCCAATAAAACTCTTACCCTCATTTTGTTTTAGCGGGAACGGTTTCCCCAATTGTTCCGCATCGTCCAAATAGGAGGTAATTTGTTGCACCGATTTGCGGTTTAACGTTAGTGTTCCAGCCCATTTCCCTTTATATATCGTCACTAATGCAACCTCAACCGCGGCTGCGCCCGGCCAACGCATGGAACGAACTGCGTGATTGATGGTACCACCTGATCGAATAATCACATCTAGTCCACCAGCACGGGTATCTCCCTGAGAAATGGTATTAGTGGCAATAAGTGAAAGAAAGCCGTTTTCTTTTATAAGTGTGAATATTCTTCTAAAAAAATAAGTTACGAAATCAAGGCCACCAACTGCCGGAGCATAATTCAATTTTATATATGACAAATAATGATCGCCAAAGCGTCCGCTAATACGTTTGCCGCCCAGAAACGGCGGATTCCCGAGTATACAATCAAATCCGCCATTTGCCATTACCTCGGGGAATTCCAGAAACCAGTGGAAAAATCGTTTTTCAACGGCAAGCGCCATGGCTTTGGCAACTGCTTGCCCCTGCATGGCCCGGCCGGCCAGATACTCACGAAACGTGCCATCCGTAATACAATCGCCGGCTTTTTCTTTGGGGAGAAAAAACTGGGCGGTCTGGATATCGGCCAGCGTTTTCAGACGCATATATTCAGTGCCTGATATGAGCGCAAGATAGGCCTCGCTTTTATCGCACACGTGCCTGGGATTGCGGTCGGGCATGGCATCCAATTGTGAAAAGGCTTGAGCTAAACTGTCAACGCCTTTGTACAGGACCTTGGCGTACTCTTCACGCCGTTTTTGTTCCGCCCGTTCGGCTTTGTTTTTGTCGCGCAGAATACGGCAAACGGTTTTATCATCGCCCGACAACGACTTGAATGCCTCCTCACTGATGCCATTCTGCAATTCCTGCATGTGCGCCAGACCGACGATGGCATCGCCGCATTTGATACGGTGGTCAAGAAAACTGAGCGGCTCGCCCGGATTATGCGCTTCCAGCCACAACGCCACTTTGCATAATTCAACGGCCAACGGGTTTTTGTCCACACCATAAATGCAACGTGAGATGACATCCCTTATCGCAGGCCTCAGTACTTCCGGTGATGGCTGGTCTTCTCCAGAGCGTACTGTGGCAAGTGCCTGGGCGATACGTCGCGCAGCATTTAAAAGTATATGACCGCTGCCACAGGCAACATCGCACACTTTAATTGAGAGCAGTCCTGCTTCTTGCTCACTTTTGATGGACGCTATATCTTCAGTTGGTTTTACTTTTCCAACACCTTTGCCATCATAAGACTTCTTTGGATCTTTATTCAGCGGTGTTTTTAATTTATCCTGAATAATATGATCCAGGGAATGCTTGATCAGAGGAAGCACCAGTTCATCAGGGGTGTAATGAGTGCCGGATGATGAGCGCTCCGTCCCTTTGACAAAGCGGAAAGTCCATCCGCTATTTTGCTGCTCGATTTTGGGCGCATATTCCAGAAGCCCTTCATAGACAGAGCCGAACTCTTCAACATTCAATCCAGCATAATTTACGCGAATCATGTGCCTGCCGGCCTCATCGCTATAGCGACTGAGATGAGCTATGCAGGCTAATAACGCGGTGTTGTCAAGACTGCAGGATTCCAATATTCCCAACCCCCCCAGCCCAAAAAGTTCTCCGTTCAGCGGCTGCACACCCAGCTTGGCGCCGAAAGCTTCATCCTCATAGAGTCTAAAAGTTTGCCGCAAAGAAATCCACAGATCGCTGTACTTGCCCTCTTCCAAGCTGCGGCTTTCAGAAAGATCGCGCAAACGGGAGAGACCATAATATTTGTAATATATTTGACGCTTCTGTTGATCCGTTTTGTCCGGAAAAACCAGTTGCCTTTCTTCAATAACCAGGAGAAAAAGCAAACGGTAAATTAACCGCAATTGCAGTTGATAAAATTGATCTGCCGGGATTCTCTTGGTCTCGATTTCGCCACGCAGATCATCGTTTGCCGGGTGCTGCAAAAATCCTGTGCCAAGCAGAATGATAGATTTTTCAACTGCTTCACTCAACTTTTCTCTGATACGCGAACCAGAATCCAGGCTTTCCTGATGATATTGTTCGATCAGGCTTTCATCGCCTGTTTCTATGCTCTTAGGCATACGCGTTGCGTGGAGCAAACGCACCATGACCGCAAAGTCGGCATAGTGGTTTTCTTCCATCATGGCCTGGAGATCAAACTCAATATAGGATTGCTTGATCAAGCGGCTGTTATCCCGCAATAAACGCAGACGCAAGCCGTTGGTCACAAGAGCATAAAGATGCTCGGTTATATTAATATATTCCTGCACCAGAGAATGGGGAGACAGACGTGGGCCCCCGTCCTGACGTTTTTCCCCCAGCTTGTCATTAAATCCCATGATGTGGATTGGTAAGCCGTCCAGGTTTATTGCACGATGACTGATCGCATAAGTCTTTTCATTTACAATTTCGGCTTTGGCATTCTGGGCATCATATCCGAGAAGCCCAAGAAGGGGCAACATCCAATAGCGACGGGTTTCTGCGGCTCCACTGGCAGAATTCCCTATTTTATACATTTGCCGTGAATAAACTTGCCACAGATCCTGACAATCCGCCCAGATGCGTGCGATTTCATCTTTAACTTTTTGCGAACCTTCCAATCCAAAATGTTTGGGTGATTGGCCGTCCGCCTCGCCGGTTTCGATTTTATCGAGAATATCGGCAGAGATGATCATGCCTTCAATGGTGATGGTCGGGAATTTCAATTTTGCCTCCCGCCATCGGGCAGTAAAATATAGATTCCCAGCAGATCCATCGGCAGGACCGGCTCCACCGTCTTGAAACGGCTCCCTCCCAGTATTTTTCGATATCTTTCGTGGGATTCGACCAATGATTCGGCGCGGGTATAGGCCACAAGATCCAGATTCTCTTTAATTTCCTGCAAATCAGTCAATTCAGAATTCAGATAGCCTGCGGCGGCTTGATCGGTCACATTGTCCGTCGGGATGGCCGTAAACATCAGCTCAACCGCCTCTTTGTTTTCCAATAAATGAAAATCTTTGGCCAGGCCCTGATAGCCCAATGGCATGACCTCTTCAGCAACGAGCTGGCGTCCGCTCTCTTTCTCCTCGATGACGTTCCGTACCCGGTACAACAACAACGTCGTTTTAACGTCGACGTCGCGGCATTTGATCACGGCCGCGCGTGCAGGGCCGTGCTTTTTGTTACGCTGCATCGCATGCGACATCAGACTTCTGCAAAGCTGTTCCACCAATGGATGGTTCCTGCCCAGATAGTAATAGCCGTCAGGCACCGGCGAATAAAAGCTGACCTTGAGTTTGGCAAAATCGGGCAACAAACATTGCAATGAACCTGGCAGGTGGCCGATATAAAGGACATATCCTTGTTTATCGCGTGTTATCTGGGTATTCAGCATCGTACTCAGCACTTCAGTCATAAATTTTTCAACAGCCGCGGGATCGCCGATGGCATCATCGGACTGGTGCAAATCCTGTTCGATCTCTTCAGCCATGATGCCATGTTGGGCAAAAATACTGCGCGATTGTTTCTCCCGCTCGGCCGCTTTCTCAAACTCTTTGGTGATCTCCAGGCCTTTATAATCTTCAAAAGCTTTATCAAAAAAATCAAAACTGACCTGCTGGTCGCGTAATTGGGCTCGACCTTTTAAAATGACCGCCTGCAGGACGGAATCCATCAGCGAACGGCTGTCCTCCGGAAAAGGTATGCTGATGCCGATCTCCTGGCGAATCTGGCGTACTTTTTCCAAAAGCACTTTCAACACCACCCCATCGATGGGATTGTCCTTGCCGTAGAGCAGGTAACATTTCACTGAATCTGCCTGCTGGCCGAAGCGGTCAATGCGGCCTTCGCGCTGTTCGAGCCGGTTGGGATTCCAGGGCAGGTCATAGTGCAATACCGCGGTGAACAGGTCCTGCAAGTTGATGCCTTCGGATAGACAATCGGTGGCGATCAGGAGCCGCCGCGGACTGTCTTTCATTTCATCGATGCGGGCTTTGCGGACTTCATCCGGATCTTCGCTGGTGACTACCTGCACATCGATGTCATCCTCTCCGGCAAATTCTTGTTTTGCAAGTTCGCCGAGATAATTTGCCGTGGCAATATAGCGGCAGAAGACGATGGGATTGAATCCCTGTTTCAACCAATCCTTTATCACTTTTAAAGCGGTATGGGCCTTGTGATCCTGATCGAGATTGGACAGTTCTTCCAGTTGCTTCGAAAGGAATTGGAGCTTACGGACCTCCGTGCTGCTCCAGTCGGTTTTGGTGATGACGCCGGATGATGGAAAATCTTTTTCCAGATCAAAATCTTCATCCAGGATGGGATTGGTCTCCGGCTCGATCTCGGTCTCATCGGTTTTCAAATTATTCAACCGGTTGGTCAGCATATCGATACCTGCCGCGGGACTGGACATCACCCCGCGCAACAGCGCCAGGGCCGACCAATAGCGCATACGTTTTTTGCCCTCGTGGATTTCATCGGCTTTGGTCAATCCCAAGGCAAAATCAAATACCTGATCATAGAAATCGGCGTACTTTAGAGAAAGATCGTAGGCGCATTCGCCGGAATCGCGATGCGGGAAATGGGTGTCCTCACCAAGCCAGGTTTGCACATCCTTGCGCCGGCGCTGAATGAAATGTTTTGCCAAGCGCTCGCGCTGCGATTTGGAGGCCGACGGCACATCCATGGTTAAAAAGTCAGGGTGAAGAAGGCCCAGCAGGGACTGGAATTGCTCCTGCTTGCCGCTGTGCGGCGTCGCCGTCATCAGGATCACATGCTGATTTGGTTTGGCGGCAATGTCGCGTATCAAGGCATAGCGCTGCTGTTGGACGGAGGAACCCAGACCGCCTGGCCGGGAACAGGTATGCGCTTCATCGACGATGATCAATTCCGGACAATCGTTGACAAAGACCTGCCGCCTCTGTTCAGATTTGATGTAATCGACGGATATAACCTGATGCGGATAATAACGGAATACGCTGGTGTCGCCGATGATTTCCCGGTCGAGACGCGCCTGGGTGTTTGAACGGATGACGACGCTCTGAATGCCAAATTTGTCCTGCAATTCAGCTTGCCACTGGTCGCAGAGATGGGGCAGACAAATGACGGCGAATCGTTCAATGTGCTTCCGGTCCAGCAACTCTTTCAGTATCAGCAAGCCTTCTATGGTTTTGCCCACGCCAACGTCATCGGCGATCAAGAGGCGAACAGGCGTTTCTTCCTGCTTGAGCGCCATGATCAGAGGAACCATTTGATAGGATCTGGGCCTGAAGGACAGCTTGCCCAGACAGCGAAAAGGGCCGGCGCCGTTCCTGATGGCCAAACGGGCTGCATTGAAAAGCAATCGGGCGGAAGAGATATCGCCGATGTCTGTGCTGGAAGGATAGGGGAAACTGGATGACTGAATCATATCTTCAGGGAAATGAAGGGGAAGATAGATTCCCTTAATTTCCTGATCAGTGCCGCCGAGGGGTTTTAGCAGCAAAAGTTCCTTTTCGGCGGATGGTTGTACCACCCAATCCCGGCCATGAACATGAACCAGCGAACCCGTTTGGAAATCCATCAGCGTACCTTTATAAAAATGTCAGGCCGTTTGGCAATCCATTCTGCAAGATCGTCTCTATAATGATAGGTTAGAACTTGTGCTCCTTGCCTGCGCAGCTCATCGCGAACCTGTTGATCGCGCAGTTTGACCTCGGGATTGTCGTGCGGAGTGCCATCGCAAAAAATGTAAATGTCCGGATGATAATAAAAGTCAGGTTGGGAGTACAACTCTTTGACTCTTTTTTGTGCCTCATCAGGCAAGCGCAGATTGTTGGCATAGAGATAATCAAGAAAATTTTTCTCCGTAACCGACGTCTTGTCATAGCTGTTCAGCAGGGACTGATATTGTTCGTCGTAGGTGTGTTCCGGGTCCGTTGTCAGCAATTCAATCTCACATTGCGCGAGAGTCCGCAACGCATCTTTGATGAGGAAGCGATTAATTTTGTTATGGTCCCGTTGGTTGTAATAACTGAGCAGGTCGTCGTAGGAGGCCAGCTCTTTATAAGTGGCATCATCGAATCGGCATATCTCATAAGCCTTCAGAACGACTGATGTAAAGGCATGTGGATTGCTGATGAATTGGGAAAGCACGCCAAGGCTGCCTTCAGCGGCTTCATAAATAAAGATGTTTGGCGTGCCTGATTCTCCCATCAATTCAGCGCCGATCTCACCGGACTCCACTTGAAAGAGTTCCTCGATGGCTCGTTTGAGAGCGTATTGCAGGGTAATGACGCCGTCGGGCTGCAATCCCAGGGCCTTGATGGGTTCGATGTAGAGAGCATCAGCCGTATCCCAGGTGTAGAGTTTTACCGGCCGGACAGGTTCTTCGGGTTGCCGTTCTTGCATGCGCGTGATCGATTTCCACCGGCCGGAGTGCATGCCCAAATGAAAGCCTTTTTCCGTGGAGGCTCTCCATCGTTTATTGATCTTGACCAGACGCGCGGCCTGGATATAGCGAATGCGCAAATAGAGTTCGCCATCGTGTTTCACATGAGCCATTTTGATGGTTGAAACACCTGCCGGAACCGAAAAATAAGTGCCGATATCGTACCCCTGCCGCAGCCGTTCCTCTTCTTCGCAGGAGATCCGCGCTTCCTCTCTGGTGCGTGTTTCGGCCATTTCCATCAAATCTGTCACGATCTCTCTTTCCGCATCCGAGGTCAAGGGTACCTGGGTCAGCGGGCATACATTGCAATTATATTCATCGCCCATCAATATATAGCCCGAGTTCCTGCTGATTTTTGCTTTTGTAAGTTGTTTTTCCAAATCTGGAAACAATAACTGCTCAACCTGGAATCTGCCGCCATTGTGGTAGATCATGTTGCGCGGACCAAATTCTGAAAGAGCAATGAATCGAGGTCGCGAGATATATTCCCCGGAATCGCCAATGGGAATAAAGGTTCGCAACGGCAGACGCGTAAAATTGTAGCCCGGCAAAAATCCTTCCGAGGCCAGATAACGATAGGGATAAAACTCGGAGAGATTGCCGGATTGCAGCGGATTGCACAGCAATTCTCTTTGGCGAATGGCCTGCTTTTCGCTCTTGAAGGCATTGTACATTTCCGGCGAATCCGGCTTGTGCAGGCCGCTGTCGATGACATTTCTCGCCTCTGTCAATTGCTGATTTGCGGATTTGTACAGACGGCGCCAGCGATTCAAGGATTCATCAAAGTTATGCGGTATGCCGGAGAGATGGGCATCAAGCCAGTCCGGTGTATACCAATCGGGCATTCTATTAAGGAACGATAGTATTTTTAAAAATTCCTGTTTTATAGCCTGTTTATCATTCTGTGAAATTTCAAGCTTTTCCAAAACTGTCTTTGACAGTGGAAGAAGTTCAGATTGGCCTTTATCCAATAAATCGATAATGGAGCTGTTCAGCTCTGACAGACCAATATAAGCCAGGAAAACCGCGTTCAGGTGTGTTTCGATCAACTCCTGGTTGGTCAGATCAATCTTGGGCGGCTTGACAATGCCGGAAACCATCTCGCGATTGTATTTGAAATAATGACGATCGTGCGGTGAGAAATTGGAGCAGCCTGTGATTATGAGAGCGGTCTGTCCACTACGTCCGGCGCGTCCACTGCGTTGCGCATAATTGGAGGGATTGGGCGGAACGTTGCGCATATGCACGACATTCAAGTTAGCAATATCGATGCCTAGTTCCATGGTCGGGGAACAGAATAATGCCGAGTACTCCCCGTGGCGGAACAGGTCTTCAAATTTCTGCCGGTCCTCAGAGTTCAAGGCGCCTGTGTGTTCCTTGCTTATCAGACGCTTGAGCGCGCCAAAATCCGTTTGATAAAGTTTTTGATAAAAGAGATTGGGACGTTTCTCCACTTCTTTATAGGAACGGTCTCTGACCAGATCGGGCAGGATATGCAATCTGTCGCCTTGCAGCCACAGGACCGTGTCGAGACGGAGTTGATATAATTTGGTGTTTTTGTCCTGGGCGTTCTTTGCGTCGGCGCTCGACAGCCAACCGGCGTTTTCAAGGGTGCTCAAAAGCAGGGGAATGAACTCCAGATAATCCGCATTTTTCCAGTTCATGCCCAGTTGTTTCGCGTATCTTTTAATGAAACGGCCTAATGTGCTGCCCGGTCCAATACTCGTGGTATATTGGCGGCCTGAGAAAGGTTTAAGCGTTTCATAGCGGACAAAAAATGGTTCGGTGATCCGTTCCTTCTCTTCGAACTTCCAGGGGGCTTTTAGATGTTCGCGAATTTCACGGCTGTTTTCTCTGATTGAACGCTCGGTCAAATACTCCTCATTCGCGATCGCATAGCTTTTGCGGAAAAAATCGAGTACCTGGAAAATGAACTCCTTGCGTCCGCTGGCGTCCAGTTTATTTAAAAGGGGGAGCTTTTCCCAAAATTCAGAAGCCTCACAATTTTCATCCAGATAGCGATAGCCGATTTTCAGGATGGCGCATTGTTCGAGGTTGGGCAGATTGACCCGCCAGCCGTACCTCAGATCATATAACGCCAGGTACATGAAATATTTTTTCAAGGCATTCTCGATGCCCCGGCGCACGCCCGGAAAGGGATTGTCGATAGTGGCGTATTCTTTAATGTCCAATGCAAAGGCATCAAAGATCGCCTGATCGATATTCTTGTAATCAAGTTGATGATTTTGATCCAGCGCTCTGCACAGAGCGGAGCGAAATTCAATGACGTGAATGAAATCATTAAAATGGCCGGATTGAAGAGCCGCATCCTGGCGGTTATCGGTAAAACTCAGAATTTTTTGGTCTTCACGCGGATAGCCGTGCAGTTCAAGATGTTTGATTATGGCAAGCGAGAGCACGGTCGTCGAGGAGCTGCGCCCTTCGCTGCCCAGCCTGGCCAGTTTTGTCGCTTCACTGGTGGTGCCGTGATAAACGGTGCCGCTGGAAGGGTCGAACAGGAGCTTGGCAGGCATATACCAGCCCCAGTACTCCTTTGCTTCATCAAATGAAAAGGCGCCAAACTTGTCGTAATAGATCTTTTGCGGCAAACGGTCTTTGTATTTTTTGGCGGGTTTGAATTGTCCCTCTTTATCGATCTTGCCCCACGCCTCCGGCAAAAGATCAAAATCCTCTTCAGGATTCCAGAGATTCTCGCCGGTGACCAGATACCCTTTGCGGTTGTCCTCCTCTTCATCCGTGAAATCCTGAAACTCCCTGGGCAGGAGCTGCATTTCCTCCTTGTCCAGAAACACACAGATGAATTCGTGGCCGGAAGCCCGGCTGAAGACAGCCGGATAGAGCGGTATGCGGTTGCCGTCCTCCATTTTATGGTTTGCGGGATCAAGGCTTATAATTCGTGATTCATCAGTCGGCAATGAAACATAGACAGCGCCGGTTTGTGAAATAAATTGATGTATTTTGTATGGAAGAACCGATGCATGAGGAGTTGTTTCTTGGCCGTTTACGTTAGCCAGCCATTTCAAGTAGACGATCAATTGATCGACACATGCCTGCAACGGCGTGCCGGAGTCTTCCACCAGGAGATTTGCTATCTCTGTGATGCTCATGGGTTTATTGCGAACCAGAACGCCGTCGAGGTCCAATAAAGCGACGCGGTTTTCAAGCCAATGACTGAGAGGATGCTGCTGTAATACCGCTTTGGCATCGTCCGGGGAGATTGGCTTGGAAAGTGCGTCCTGCAAGAGTTGTTTTTCTGGAATTGCAAAGGCCGAGAAACAGGGTTTCAAAAACTCGACGACAATCTGATCGTTGGTGAATTTTGTACCGAAAATGGTTTCCGCGACATCGGCCACGGCCTGTTTTTGTTCAATGATTGTGCCTTGTGAGACCATGGTAGCTGAAGTGCCGATGCTGACCAGCTTGTTCTTGCATCTGCCGCGGATCCTGCGGATGAGCATGGACACGTCCGCGCCCTGCCGGCCGCGGTAGGTGTGCAATTCATCGAAAACGAGATATTTCAAATTCTCGTATATTGCTTTTCTGAGTTTATCCTCTTTTGATCGAGTGATAATCAATTCAAGCATCATGTAGTTGGTCAAGATGATATGCGGGAGTTCTCGAATGATGCGCTCGCGTTCGTCCTGTTTTTCCTGTCCGGTATACTGGGCAAAGGTGACAGGAAAAGTCGCGCCTGTGGCGGCTTCATAGTTCTGTTTGTATTTGTTGAGTTCGACGGTCTGTGAATTGATCAGCGCATTCATCGGATAGACGATGATGGCTTTTATGCCCTGTGGATTCTTATCGGCAAGCAAATCGTTAAAAATAGTGCCGATATAGGTGAGCGATTTGCCGGAACCGGTGCCTGAGGTGACGATAAAATCCGACCCCGCGCACCCCAACCGGATTGCTTTCTCCTGATGTTTATACAGGGAGTAACCTTTGAAGACAGTTAAAATATCGGGGTGGAGGATTCCCTCATTGCAGAGTGTCTGGAGGGGGTGGCCGCTTTCAAAAGAGGGGTTGAATTGCAGTAAAGGCTCCGGCCAAAATTTGCCATCCTGCATTTCCTGCGCGACAACCTTTTTAATTTCGTCATCCTGGATGTTGATAAAGCTTTCAACGAATTCCTGGTAATCCCGGAGCACATCTTTATGAATGTTGAGAATATCGAAACGATTCATTGCAAGGCCTTATTGTCAGACTGGTATACTGCAATAAGCAAAAATGGCCTTCTGGCAAACAAGGTGCTTTGGTGGGAAATGCAGGGAGGTCAATAAAAGGATTTTTGACTTAAAAAATTGGCACAAAATTCTTTTGGTCTGCTACCCCAATCCCCTCGTGGCACTTTTTTTCATCAACCAGAAAAGACATGCTGCTACACAATTTTTAAATCAATTGTACTAATTTAATCAAAAATACATAAAAATCAAGAGAATCAGGTGCAATATTCGAATTACTGATATGCATATAATACACTGTTTTGCATCGTTTTGCAGAATTCTTCGCGGAGTGCAGCTTGGAAAAAATGTAGGCAAAAACTGTGAAAAGGAAGGAGGAATATCCCCGTTATGACTTTCCGATTTTTTTCAAAGAATTGGATATAAAAAGTAAGAACCATATAACGGGATTACAATTTATTATTTCTGAACTAATCCTTAATCTGCTGAACCATTGAGCCTCATTCTGTATTCTTTCTGTATTTCTTGAATTCGTTTTAGAAAAGTATCAATATCTTATAACTGATATCCGGCATGTTCCTTCAATTTAATCGGAAGTTCATCTGGCTGAAAATTATCGAAAATGGGTGTGATATGATCCTTTTTGCATGAAATGGCATACAAGCATTTTTCCCAAATATTGGGGAAATATATTGTTTGAGCGTATATAGTGATATAAAAACAGTAATACTTGACTCGAATATTACTATAAGTTATACTAATATTATCAGATATATTGGTAATGTATCCCACGTTGTGATTGCGCGATCATTGGGAAAAATTTTTGGTCATCAGCAGGACAAAATACAATTGCTAATAACTATATGGCAGACTAACTTTTAAGGATGATTATTTTGATTGGCTTTTAAATTATTTTTCATCAAATGGTTTTATTTATATATATTTGAATACTTCAAATTTAATATAATCCAACAATCAGTAAATAGAATCACTCCAGTATTTAACTATATAACCATTCGAGGAATTATGAAAATAAATACATTAGAGGCACTACGTCAACTGCCGGATCCAGTTTCCGGTTATAAGACTCTGAAAACCATATATGGCGATAATTTAGAATATAGATGGGAAGAAGCAGAAACTTTATTTGGCCCGAATGATGTAGTTGATTCATGGTATCCACATATTTATAAAAAGGAGCATACGAATAACTACAGTAAGATTATTTTTGAGAAAAATTATTATTTAACAAGAGATTCTGTTTCATTTATTTTACAGCAGCGACTCGGTTTATATGATGCTAAAATTAATGGTCCCCAAATACTCTCTTGGCTATCAAAACGAGAAAAAAACACCGAGTTTACTTTAGATTTAAAACATGACCTCTTTTTCGGATGTGCTTCAATTCTTCTCAATTCTATGTGGATAGCATTTAACAATATTTCTTTGCTTTCACGCAGGGAAAAAATAAAAAAGTTTAAGATAAATAAAATTATTAATAGTGCCGAAATTAGAATCTATCAGCATCTTGAGGAAATATTGACCATATTAGTAAATGAGCTTTCCCCAGTATTGGATCAGGACCGTTATTCTAAAAAAGAAGGAATGATAAAGTCAATTCTTGAACCAGAGTTTTGGGAGTTCAGAAACAAACATTCATTTTATCAAAATTTAATAAGTGATATAGAAAAACTGAAAAAACAAGTTCATCGTTATAGCGGTTTAGAGAATGATGAAATAGATCGGGCGATTGTAAAAAATACGTCACGCCCAAATAGACATTTTACCCGAAGCGGTTGTAATATGCTCAAAGCTTTAAGAAATAAATTAACTCACTTATCAGAATGCAAAATAAATTTGAATAAATCCAAAAGGGGAAAAAATTACCGGGCTGCATCAAAACTGCTAAAAGAATTATTAGATTTGTATGGAGTGAAAATAAACCCAGAGTATCTACGACGAATGTAACACAAAAATATCTGTCTTAATTAAAACTAGGCATATTAGTTTATCTGATATGCCCTTTTTATTGCTGCGAAGGTGGCGAACGAAATGATGATTTTCATATTCACGTTCGCCACTATTTTTTTAAAATCAAGATTGAGTTAAATTAAATCAGTTTTAATTAGGGAGTATATTTATGAATATACTGTTGAGAAATGCCAGAAGGAGAGCTTTGTTGAACCAATATCAGCTGGCAAAAAAATGTGGGATGTCCCAAGCCTATTATAGCGGAATTGAAAGAGGTGACATCATCGCAAAAAGGAAGTACAAGGTTCGAATAGCTGCAGCTTTGGACTTACCCGCCGTTGAACTATTCTCTGAGATAATTGATGATACGGCAGAATATTGAAATACTGAAACAACAATGCGACCTTGCTGCGTTTATTCTGGCTGATGGTGTTGAATTAATAGACTTAGGACAGAGTTGGCGTGGACTTTGTCCATTCCATGAGGAAAAAACTCCTAGTTTCTTCGTGCAGAAAGAATATAATCGTTACCGTTGCTGGGGTTGTGGCGCAGCAGGGGATATATTCGATTGGCTCCACTTGAGAAAAGGTTTGAGCTTCAGTAAAGCATTAGATTTTTTGGAAGGCAATAAGGCTGATTTCGGCGGGCGTACCGAGACGCACTCTATTGATAATAAAAAGTTTGCCGGTGAAAATCAACATTTACAGCAACTACTAGGGACAGATATAGTTTTGAAGAATATAAACCGTAACCTTGCATCATACTATGGCAAAAAGCTCTATGATAATTGGATTGAATTCGAGCAGGGTAAGATAGAACCAACGATCTATTATACGAATGATCATTATTATGAAGACATACTTATCCATTTGGACCAAGACTGTTGTTCACTTGAGCACAAAATTTCTGAGCATCGAAGACAAAGAGCAAAATTCTTGAGCGTAATGAGATGAATAATTCATGGATTGCCGAAAAAATGGGAATAGACTTTGAACGGGACCTGCCTCATTTAAGCCCCGATGCCCGATCTCAGTTTCCTTTAATAAATGAGGGGTTTTCCGGCCAACTAGCTGACTGTTATACGCGGTACATGGAGGCTCCATTCCAATATTTTTATTGTGCGTCATTAACATGTCTGGGGAATGTTTTAGCTGGCAAATTATCAATGGATACAGAATTAAAAATTGAACCACGATTATATACTGCATTGCTTGGAAATACTGGGAACGCCAGGAAATCAACGGCAATAGATAAAGTTGTAGAATTCTACCGATCCGCTGGAGTTGGCTTCACGGAATTACTTGGGGTGGGCAGCGCAGAGGGATTACAGAAAAGCCTTGCAGCAAATCCCAATTTGGTCTTGGTATTTGATGAGTTTAAGCAATTTACCTCAAAGACGAAAATTGAGGGAAGCGTTCTATTGCCCTGTGTGAATACTTTATATGAATCTAACGACTATCACAACATTACTAAAACGAGTCAGGTGAAGATTGATGGTGCGCATTTATCCATTCTGGCTGCCTCGACAACAGCTACCTATGAGACTCTCTTTGACCGCAATTCTTTGGACATCGGATTTTTAAATAGATTACTTATCGTGCCTGGCAATGCCTCTGCGCGCTTTCCACTTCCCCCGAAAATACCATTAAATGAGAAAGAGATGCTGCATGATTGCTTGCGAAAAGTGCTAGAAAATGTTGGTAGCGGCTTGGAATTGAAAATGACTGCTGCTGCCTATAAAATATATGAACATTGGTACCTTAATCGTGAGGATAGCCTACATGCTGTGAGATTGGAAGGCTTGGCTCTTCGCCTGATGATGTTAATGGCCGCAGATACATGTAGAAGAGAAATCGATGAGGTGATTGCTGAACGAGCAATTTCTATAGCAGACTGGCAATTGCTGATGAGAAAGCTTTACGACCCAATTGACGCGGATACAATGATGGCACGCATGGAGGAAAGCATACGACGTCAATTAGAAAAAACACCCTTGAAGGAAAGGGAGTTAAAACAGAAGACAAACTATAAACGTGTTGGCATTTATATTTTCAAAACAGCATTGAGAAGTCTCGTAGAGTCTGAAGAGGTTTGTTTCGATAAGAAAAGTAAAGAGTATTTGCTGGTAAAAATGTAGTCAAAATTGTAGTCATTATTAGGTGCCCACCTATGGCTAATAATGATAAATAGTTAACTAATATGAATTCATTATTATTATGGGGTAGGTGGAATTGATAACGATCCCTATACCTACCCTTACATATTATATCATTCTAGGAGTTATAACTATATTATTTTAATTAATTAAACATACCCTATATACGATGACTACAAAACTGACTACATTAATTTACGATTTATCGCTTA
>CAUJEL010000040.1 GCA_963169875.1 Candidatus Zhuqueibacterota bacterium | reverse complement strand
CAATGCGAGAATGATCATGGTGCGGTCCGCCGTCTCTTTGGCCAGCATCGTGGTGCGGGTGATCAATTTTTGATTGTTCTCGATGACGCGCAGACACTGGCGCCGCAGCCGCTGTTCCATGGGAACCAGGCTTTCCATATGGAACGGCCGCGCCAGCGGACTCTCGGAACGGCACAGCCGGTAAAACGCTTCTGAATTGGTCAGATAAGCTTTATAGGTGACGATGATGCTGTCGAGCACCACACTCTCCGGCGCCGGAAAACGGGCGCTCAGCGCGCGCTGGTACCAGTTGAGAAAACGGTCGCGGCTGCTGCGGTATCCGGCGTAGGCCAGATCGACATTGCCTTGCAGCATGAGGATCTGATACTGGACTTGATCATCCAGCGCCTTGAGCATGTTTTGCGTCGCCTCGGCGGTGGGCCCGTTTTTTTCCAAAATGGGTGTGATGCTCTGGTTCAAGCGCAGAAAGCTGTAGGCGCCGAAAACGCTCAGAATGATGATGATGGCGGCCAGACTGAAATGGCCAAAACCGATTTTGTAACGAATGCTCTGCATAAGAGTAAAATATAGGTTATTTATTGACCTTGTGCAAGGGTTTGTTTGCAGAGCGCACTGCATCATCCTCCGGTGCACGCAACGCTGCACAGCCACGGCGGGCATCCACCTGCAGGTTGACCAACCCGGTTGACCTGCAAGTAAGGCACGAAAAGTTATCTGGCATGATGAAGGAAAATATCCGCATGACCTCTCCGTGCCTCTGAGCCTCCGTGGTAAGAATAATACCACATGGGCACGGAGACACAGAGAAGAAACTTTAAAGACGTGTTAACCCGGTGTCCGGCGCCTCTTTACTCTGAAAAAAATTGAAAAAAGACTTGACTATAAATGTCCCTTTTCGTAAACTATGGACACTAATTGGAAGCGCTTCCCAAAAGGTCATTATTGCTTGTTTATTCACATGGAAGCCCTTCCGGCGATGGAACGAACTGTTATCGCGCTGGAGATCCATTTGGCTGCCACCATCTATGATGTCGCAAAAAAAGCCGGCGTAGGAATTGGCACGGTCTCGCGCGCCATCAACAACAGCCCGCAGATCAATGCAAACACCAAAGAACGCATCCTCAGCGTCGCCCGGGAACTCGACTACCAACCCCATGCCCTGGCCCAGAGCCTCGCCCGCAAAAAAACCTTCACCATCGCCAGCGTCGTCCCTTTTTTCACCAACTATTTTTTCATCGAACTCTTGCGCAGTGTCCAGCACGCCCTCTCGCAGAGCAATTATGATTTGATCCTCTACAGCGTCGATCGCATGGACCGCAGCGACACCACCCTGGAACGCGTCCTTTCCGAACGCCGCAGCGACGGCGTTCTCATCATCTCCATCGGTCTCAATGACGCCTATGCCGCCAAACTCATCGCCGCCAATATCCCGGTCGTCCTCATCGATCATATGCATTTTCAAATCGACTCCATCGCCATCGCCAACCGCGAAGGCGCTTATAGCGCCACCGAACATCTCATCCGCCTCGGCCACGAACGCATCGGCATGATCGACGGACACCTCTCCAGCTACCCGGCGGTACTGCGCCTCGAGGGATTCAAGAAGGCGATGCTGGAACACAATCTCGTTTTTGACGACCGTTATCTCGTCATCTGCGATGCCAAGGCCGGCGAACACGGCTTCAATGAAGCCGCGGGCTTTATGGCCATGAAACGCTTGATCGCTCAGAATGAGACGCTGCCCACCGCGCTCTTTGTCGCCAGCGACGTCCAGGCCCTGGGCGTCATGCGCGCGGCCAAGGAAGCGGGCATACGCATCCCCGAGGATGTCGCCCTGGTCGGTTTTGATGATATCGAGTTCGCCAAGTTCGTCGGCCTCACCACCATGCGTCAGCCCATCGCCTTGATGGGACAGATGGCGGTTGAACGCCTGATGGCGCGCATCCATGGAGAGCAGAACAGCGATTTCCATCATAAACTCAAAGCAGAGTTGATCATTCGCGAGACCTGCGGATCGCGCAAGGCTTTTCATGTGCAGACAGAAGCTAATACATAATTAAAAAATAAATAACCTTGCGAAGGTCATAGACCTTCACAAGGTCGGAGTTTATTAAACCAATTGTAAGGAAAGCGTATGATGAACAAATCGCTGCAAATTTACCTGTGCTGCGCGCTCGCGTTGGCTCTGTTCATCCCCATTCTGGCCTTTGCCGGCACCACCGGCAAAATCGTCGGGACGGTCAAGGACGGCCAGAGCGGCGAGACCCTGCCCGGCGTCAACGTCATCGTTGAAGGCACCTCTTTGGGTGCCGTCACGGACATGGATGGTTATTTCATGATCATCAATGTGCCGCCCGGCATCTATAACCTGCGCACCGCCATGATCGGCTATCAGGCTAAAATCACCTCCGATGTGCGCGTCTCGGTGGATATGACCACCACGATCAACGTCAACCTGGGGCAAACCCTGGTCGATGTCGGTGAGGAAGTTACGGTCGTAGCCGAGCGTCCGATCGTGCAGCGCGATAAAACCTCGTCGCTGGCCGCGGTTGGCGCCGCGGAGATTCAATCCATGCCGGTGCAGGAAGTGGCTGACGTGCTCGAGCTCCAGGCCGGTCTGGTGCGCGATGGCTACGGCGGCATCCACGTCCGCGGCGGCCGCTCCGGAGAAGTGGCCTACTGGGTCGACGGCATCGCCGCCACCGACGGTTACTCCGGCAACATGGGCGTACAGGTCGAAAACTCTTCGGTCCAGGAACTCCAGGTCATCAGTGGTACCTTTAACGCAGAGTACGGCCAGGCCATGTCCGCGGTCGTCAATATCGTCACCAAGGAAGGCGGCGAGAAACTGCACGGCGAAATCTCTTCCTACGTCGGCGACTATGTCACCTTTGACGATGACACTTACTGGGTGCTGGAACCCAATTCGGATGACATCACCGCCATCCGTTCACCGCAGGAGGGCGCTTATAAAAAGACCAATGCGCTGCGCCAGTTCAATCCGACCTATAACCTCCAGGGCAGCCTCAGCGGCCCCCTCATCGGCGACAAGCTCACCTTTTTCGCCACAGCGCGCTATTTCAGCAATGAAGGTTATCTCTACGGCAAGCGTTGGTTTACGCCGCAAGGCCTCAAGGGCGACGGCGAGCTGGTGTCCATGAATCCGTACCAGAAATTCAGCGCCCAGGCCAAACTGGCCTACCGCCTCAAGGGCAACATGAAGCTGACCTACGGCATCATGGGCAACAACAATGAATTCCGCTGGTACGACAGTTATTACAAGTACAATCCGGATGGCAATTATAATCGCTTCGAGAACGCCCTCAACCACACCTTGACCTTCACCCATACCATGAGCATGCGCACTTTCTATGAGGTGAAATATACCCATTTCTCCACCGACTACAAGCACTATGTCTATGAGGATCCGTTCAATTCAGTCTCCTACGACACCACGGTCGATAACAGCGGCGATACGCCGGTGACGCGTTATTTTATCACCGGGGACAACGAAGGCTATGTGCATCCCGATTCGCTGAATGCGCCTTCCAACTGGAGTTTTGGCAAGAGCGGCACGCAGATGCAGCATTTCTCCAGAAACACCAGCTACGACGTGGCCAAGTTCGATCTCACCAGTCAAGTCAACAAAAACCATCAGATCAAGGCCGGCATGGAAGCCCGTTTCTACGATCTGACCCTGGATGAGTTCAACATCATTCCGAAGCGGTTGGGCAATGACGAGATCGTGCCCTTCCTGCCGTCCATTCCGGATCGCAGCACCACCGATCACAATGGCTACGCCCATAAGCCGGTCGAGTTCTCCATTTATGCCCAGGACAAAATGGAATTCAACGAAATGGTGGTGAATTTCGGCATGCGCTTTGATTATTTCGATTCCAAGGGCAAAATGCTCGCAGAT
The DNA here is from genome assembly GCA_963169875.1 of Candidatus Zhuqueibacterota bacterium. Classification (GTDB taxonomy): domain Bacteria; phylum Zhuqueibacterota; class Zhuqueibacteria; order Residuimicrobiales; family Residuimicrobiaceae; genus UBA2214. The sequence continues at coordinate 174,662 of CAUJEL010000040.1, read as the reverse complement.
CCCAAGGATCCCAATATCTACGATCCGTTCCTGCCCGAGCACAAGTATAAAAACTATACTTCCACCACGCCCGATTCACAGCTGATTCCCTACACGCTGGCTGAGCGCCAGGCTTTCTGGTACACAAACGCCAGCGCCAAGATGCAGGTCAGCCCGCGTTTCGGCATCGCCTATCCCATCACCGACCGCGGTGTGATCCACTTCTCCTATGGCCATTTCTTCCAGATCCCGACGTTCCGTCAGCTCTACGGCGCCAATGACGGCACAGACACCTCCAATCCCGATCTCGAAGTATCGACCACCTCGGGCAACACCACCTTCCTCAGCAATGCTGATTTGAAACCGCAAAAGACCGTGCAGTACGAAATCGGTTTTTCGCAGCAGGTGACCACGGATCTCGGACTTGAGGTGACCATGTTCTACCGCGATGTGCGCGACTGGGTCGGTGCCAGCCCCACCATCCCGACCTATATGGCGAGCGTCTCCTACACCCAATTCGAGAATCTCGATTATTCCAATGTCAAGGGCGTGACCCTGGCCTTGAGCAAACGTTACTCAAATTATTTCGAAGCGGGTCTGGATTACAGCTACATGGTTTCCGAAGGCAGCGCTTCCAATCCCAAGGATGCCTTTAACGACCGCCTGGCCGGCAGTGCGCCGCGCATCCAGCTTATTCCTCTGAACTGGGATCAGCGCCACACGCTCAACGGCAATCTCAGCGTCGGCACCAACACCTGGCGTGCCAGCCTGCTCATCAAGTACTGGACCGGCACCCCCTATACGCCGACCTTCCCGCCCGGCCTCTCCTCCGGCGGCAGCGCTTTCAGCGGCCTGGCCAACAACAGCGCCCGCAAGCCGGCCATCAACACCACGGACCTGCGCTTGTTCAAGAGTTTCAAGGTCATGAAACAGGATATTTCGCTGTTCGCTTATATTTATAATCTGTTCGATCAGCGCGCCACCAACAATGTCTGGAGTGATTCCGGCGATCCAGCCTACACGCTGCAGACGCGCAACGCCAGCTACGACGCCAATCGCATCAGCACCATCGAAGACAATGCCAACCGCCCGGACTGGTATGTGGAGCCGCGGCAGGTGCAAGTGGGATTCTCTTTGACTTTTTAACCCGTTCACATCGATGGTCTACATCTTGAAATAAAAAGAGGAAGCGAACCTAATGAGAAAACCAATTATTCTGATCATCGTGCTGATGCTGGTTCTGGCGGCCGCCGCTGCTTTCGCGCAGCCCAAGCCCCATGGCACCTTCAGCGCGGAACGCTCCGCCGTTCATAACGGCAACCGCATTCAAACCACGTTCTTCAATTCCGGCTTGATCGGCCGCGTCACGGATGTCACCGATTTTGCCGGCGAATGGCCCAAAGGCTCCGGTCACAAATACATCGGCGACCAGTTGATGATGGTGGGCGCCGAGATCATCGACGCCAATGGCGAACTGAAACATTCGGTGGTGACCCCGCCCGGACCCAAGGTCGGCGCCCGCACCGGCGACAAGTCCTCCGACGGCCTGACCTGGTACACGTGGCTGCCGCTGCCGGGCTATGCCGGCAGTGACACCACCATCATCGCCATGAGTCATGTGCCCAAATCCTATCCGGTTTACTGGCCGGACAAGGAAAATGTGCCGGATGATCCGGGTTGGCGCAATGACGATAAGGATGCCAATCCCAATCGCGCCGCCTGGAACGGCTATTTCGGCAAGGATGAAAAACAGGCGGACCAGGAAAGCTACTTCGTCATGGACGATTATACCGATGCGCGTTATAACTTTTATCCCGATTCCACGGACCTGACCCGGCGCGGCATGGGTCTGCAAGCCGCTTCCCGCGGTTTGCAGTGGCAGAACGCCCTGGCCCAGGATGTGCTCTTTTTTCTCTATGACATCACCAATATCGGCACCTACTCCTACGACAAAGTCGTTTTCAGCTTCATCTGCGGCTATATGGCCGGCGGCGACGGCGAGGACGATAACTGCACCTTTGAGCGAACTGATAATCTCACCTATACCTGGGATGCCGATGGCGTGGGACAAGGCGGCTGGAGTCCGGTGGATGTGGCCGGTTGCGCCTTTCTCGAGAGCCCGGGCAATTCCCGCGACGGCATCGATAACGACGGCGATGGCCGCGACGGCAGCGGCAAGACCCTGACCGAAGCCTATTTCAAATCGCGGGCCCTCAACGCCGGTGAAAATGTGGTCGTGGTCAATTACCAAACCTTCGAACGCAACCTGGTGACCATGCCCGGCGACTCTCTGGTCGTCACCGACGTCAAGGGCAACCGCCGCGTCTTCAAACCCGGCCAGCAGGTGGAGGAAATCCGCTTCAACAGCTTTGACGACAATCTCGACGGCCTGATCGATGAGAATAATTATAATGAAATAGAAATCGCCCCCCAGGTCACTCAGAAGAGTTTTGTCTATCTTGGATTAAAGTACATCGACTATTTTACCGGTGAAGGCAAGGACAACAAACTCATCGATGAGCGCCGCGATGACGGCATCGATAACGACGGCGACTGGGATCCGCTCCGCGATGACCGCGGTCTCGATGGCCAGATCAACACCATGGACACCGGTGAAGGGGATGGCATACCCACGTCCGGTGCCGGCTCCGGCGCACCCGGTGAACCCCACATCGATAAAACCGACATCAGTGAGTCCGATCAGTTGGGTCTGACCAGCTTTTATTTCTTCTATCCCTTCAACAAGTTCTCCCTGAAAGAAGATGAGAAAATCTGGGGCTTCATGACCCCCGGCTCCTTCTCCAATGGCGTCGGCCTCAACGTGGACGGCGACTGGATCTACGCCTCCGGCTATTTCCCGCTGAAACCGGGAGAGACCGAACGCATCTCTTCCGCGATTCTTTACTCGGACTGGGTGCAGGGCGATCCGCGCAGCGGCATCCTCGCCAAAAAACGCACCGCCCAGTTCATCTATGACGAAAACTATAATTTTGCCAAGGCGCCGGATCCTCCCAAGCTTTGGGCTGCCGCCGGCGACGGCGAAGTCACCCTCTACTGGGATGACGCCTCCGAGTTCTCCTATGACGCGGTCAGCGGATTCGATTTCGAAGGCTACCGTCTCTATCGCGCCTCGGATCCCGGCTTTGCCGATCCCGTGCCCATCACCGATTATCTCGGCCGTGACGTGTTCAGCGTGCCGCTCAAGCAATGGGACCTGAACAACGGCGTCACCGGTTTTTATCCGGTGGGCTATCCCGATATGGGCATCCAGTGGTATCTGGGGAACGACACCGGCCTGGTGCATTCTTTCCGCGACACCACCGTCAACAACGGCTTCACCTATTATTACGCCCTGACCGCCTATGACCGCGGCGACCTCATCAACGGCTTCACGCCCAATGAATGCGCCAAGGACATCAATATTGATGCCTCTGGTACCGTCTCCATGGGAGCCAACGTGGTCAGTGTGGTCCCATCCGCCAAGGCCGCGGGCTATGTGAACCGTGATATGATCATCGCAATGGACAAGATGGCGGGCTCCCTGGCTTCGGGCCAGGTCAGCGCGGAAATCATCGATGAAAAACTGGTGCCCGAAAATCATAATTACGAAGTGCGGTTTACCGACACCGCCACGGACGGCCTCGATAACGATAACGACTGGCTGGCAAGTCTCCATGATCTCGGCGCCGACGGCATGGCGAGCACTTTTGATGCCGGTGAAGGAGATGGTGTCCCGACTCCGGGCGAGCCCAATCTTGACTGGAAGGATCTGGAAGAATGGGTGCCGAAAACGACCGGCTATACCATTACGGATATTACCAATGCAGGGTCTCCGGATACCCTGGTCAAAGCCACGATGGTGGAACTGCAGGACACCGGCAAGGCCACCCCGGATACGGTCGTGGATCGTTATGCGGATCTGGACGGCAGCCGCGACTTTTTCCACGGCATGCGTTTGCAGTTAAATAATGACGAGACGGTGCAGCGCATCCTGGACCAGACCAACTGGAACGTCATTCGCACCACTCCGCCCTATAACTATGGCTATCTTTTCACCAGATTTGTCGCCAGTGGCTTTTTTGAAGTTGGCATCGAATATCCCGTCCGATTGGCCATCGCGATGCTGCCGGATGTCAGCGGCGAATCTTCCGCCCTGAATCTGCATCGCAGGAATGCAAATGGCACCATGGGCGCGGTTTACCCGATCCCGGCTGTCAAGACAAATTTCAAGGTGCTCGATCTCAACACCAGCCAGGAGATTCCTTACGCTTTCCTGGATTATGCTGTCAGACCCTCCTTCATTCAAGCCGGGCAGCTTTCCAATAATGACCGCATCATTCTCTATGAAACGGTGAATGGCGAGGTCAAGGTCACCTGGAGTCTGCTCTTCACCGGCAACGACACCACCAGCTATCATCCTGCGGCGGGTGACACGTTCAAAGTCATCACCACGCGCCCCTTTGGCAGCACCGATGTGTTCCGCTTCACCTCCAAAGCCGCCAAAGTGGATAACTCGATGGCTGCGGCGGAGCTGAAAAAGATCAAAGTGGTGCCCAATCCCTACGTGGCTTCGGCCAGTTGGGAACCACGCAATCCCTACGACACCGGGCGCGGTCCGCGCGAACTCCATTTCACGCATCTGCCGCAAAAATGCACCATTCGCATCTATACCGTGCAGGGCGAATTGGTCACGACGCTGGAGCACAATGCCAGCTTCTGGGACAGCACGGAAAAATGGGATATGCTCACCAGGGACAAGCTGGACATCGCCTATGGCGTCTATGTCTATCACATTGATGCGCCGGGCATTGGCTCGCATGTGGGCAAATTTGCAGTGATCAAATAGGACCGTGAGGGAATGCGCGGGGCCACTGCCCCGCCTTTTGAAATTGGAAAACTTTTAGAGGTTGATATGAAAAAACTTTTCTTTCTGATCCTCATCTGCTCTCTTGTGGTCACCGTCTCTTTTGCTCAGAACGTGACCAAGGTGGGCACGACCGCGGCACCCTTTCTTAACGTGGGGCAGGGGGCGCGCGCCATTGCCATGGGCGGCGCCTACGTCTCCATGGTCAATGATGCAACGGCTCTCTACTGGAACCCCGCCGGATTGGCGCTCATGCAAGGGAATGAAGCGGTGTTCAACCATTCCGAATGGATCGCCGATATCAATTTTGATTTTGCCGGCATCGCAGTGAATCTGGGCGGACTCGGATCGTTCGGCCTTTTCGCCAATTTTATGACCATGGGCGAGATGGACGTGACCACCGAACTCTATCCGGAAGGGACCGGTCAGCGTTTCAATGCCGGGAGCTATGCCATGGGCGCTTCCTATGCGCGCGCTCTCACCGACCGCTTCGCCCTCGGCGTCAACGTCAAATATGTGCATGAATATATCCTCAACAGCGCCTCCAATGGCGTCTGCATCGACATCGGCACCGTGTTCACCACGCAATTCCGCGGTCTGCGCCTGGGCGCCTCCATCAGCAATTTCGGCACCAAGATGCGCATGTCCGGCCGCGACCTGCTGGTGCAGCACGACATCGATCCGCTGCGCGAGGGCAACAACGATCGCATCAACGCCAACCTGGGCACCGATGCCTACGATCTGCCGCTGAATCTGCGCGTCGGCATGTCGTACAATGTGCTGCAGGATCTCAAACAGCATGCGCTGTGGGTCGCCGTGGACGCCGTTCATCCCAGCGATAATGTGGAAGCGGTGAACATCGGCGGCGAGTATGCGTTTCAGGATATGTTCTTCCTGCGTGGCGGCTATGCGTCCCTGTTTGCCGAGGATGCGGAACAGGGCATGACCCTGGGCGGCGGATTAAAATACGGCTTTGGCGGCCGCATGGCCTTGAAGATGGACTATGCTTACGAAGCCTTTGGCCGCTTTGATTATGTGCAGAAATTCACGTTGGGTATGGCATTTTAATCGTGCAGGTCGCGGCGTGCCTCAAAGCCGCCGCTGACCAGCGGTCGGCAAGGAAGCTGGCAGCACGCCGCAACCCGAATGACAGATTTACACTTCCAGGTTGCCGCATGCCCCAAGGCCGCCCGTATTCTGCAGATCGCAAGGGTCCTGGCCTCACGCCGCGATCCGGTGGACGGCCTCTTGCCTGCAGACTGCGGCCAACCGCAACCTTTTAACCCCGGGTGCCGCAGTTAAACGGTCCCGGGGTTTCATATATTTTTACAGGTATCTGATATGCGAAAATGGTTATTTATATTGGTCATTTTTATCTCGTGCACGGCTGCAAAACTAAATGACGATGTGGCGGCGCTGGTGAACCGCGAGGTCATCTCCACCGAGGAACTGCGCAATAATATCGCCTTTTTCACCCAGCTGGCGCCGATGCAGCGCGGCCGCGAGCTGGTCGAGACGCATCTGAATCTGCTCATCGATAAAAAGCTGTTCGCCCAGGAAGGCCGGCGTCAGGGATTTGATAAAAAACCGGCCGTGCAGCAGGTGGTCGACTGGACCGAGCGCGACCAGATGATCAAGGCGCTCTATCATAAAGAGGTGCGCAGCACCATCGAAGTGACAGAAGCGCAGATTCGGGCTGCTTTTATGCGCGGCCGCGAACGCCTGCGGCTGCGTCACCTCTTTGCCAGGAGTGAAGCCGAGGCTGTGCACCTCAAGGCGCAGCTGGATGCGGGCATTCCCTTCGAACAGGTTGCCGCCAGCACTTTCAGGGACAGCACCCTGCGCGCCAACGGCGGTGACCTAGGCTATGTCGGCTACGAAGACATCGATGAAAGACTGGCGCAGGCAGCCTTTGAGCTGCCGCTGCGTCAGGTCTCGGCGCCGGTGCGCAGCAAATGGGGCTATCATATTCTTCGCGTCGATGACCGCCGCCAGCAGATTTTTACCACCGCGGAAGATTACGCGCAGCAGCGCGATGGCATCGCGCGCGATCTGCGCCGCGGTCTGGAAAAGAAGGCTGCGGATGCTTATGTGGACGAGATGCTGAAAAGCCAGGACGTCAAAATGATCAATGCGGCTTTCAACATCCTGGGCGCCGTCATCCGGGATATCGTCCTCACCGCGGATCGCATGGTGCCTGATTATCATCCGATGATCGGCGGCACGGAATTCGACATGATGCAAAAAGGTTTGTCAGGCCATGAGAATGATGTGCTGGTGATGTTCACCGGTGGGCAATGGACCCTGGGCGATTTTCTCGATCGCGTCAAACAACTGCCTTTGAGCGAGCGGCCGCGCATGGATACACCCGGTCGTTTGCGCGCGGATATCGGCAAGATGGTGCGTGACGAACTGCTGGTTCAGGAAGCCAAACGGCAGAATCTGGATCAGGATCCAATCGTGCGCGCCACCGTCGCCAAGTGGCGCGACGAGTACACTTTCAGCGCCTTATGGCAGAGCATTAAGGATACGCTGCAGGCGACGCCTGTTGAGGTGGAGCGATTTTATGAAGAGCATCGCGGCCGCTACATCGAGCCCGAACGCGTGCGCGTGCGCGAAATTCAAGTGAGCGACTCGCTGCAAGCCGTGGCTTTGCTGCATAAAATACGCGCCGGCGCTGATTTTGAACAACTGGCGCGCAGGTACACGCAGCGGCCGGACAAGGCAGATCTGGGCGGCGATCTGGGTTGGTTGAAAAGATTTGACTATGGAAATGTCTCCCTGAAAGCGCTGGCGTTGCAGCCGGGTCAGTCGGGAGGGCCGGTGCGCGTGCCGCAGGGTTTTTCAATCGTCAGGAATGAGGGCTATCAATCCAGCCGTCCCGCCACCCTGGCAGAGGCCATTAATTCCGCGCAGGGGGATGCACGTGAATTCAAATCGGATCAGCTCTACGAGAGCATGGCGGCTGAGCTGCGCCGTAAAGCCCGCATTATGCGCAATGAAAAAGTGATCGCGCAGTTGGCTGTCGAGTTTGCCAAACCGGAATCGCCCATCAACCTCATGAGCGCGCCAATGCCGTAATAGTCCAGCCTGACGGCTGAACTCAAACAGGTATGTTGATGAATGATTTTTAAGTCTGACTTTCAGATTTTACTATACTGGCAAGCGTTCGTAGTACCGGCTTCAGCCGGCGAATATTCCGGTCGCAGAGGTATCTCCGCGACTGGGTGTGGGAAAATATAAAGCAGTAGTTGCCCGTAGAGCGCCATAATGGTCCAGCCTGACGGCTGAACTCAAACAGGTATGTTGATGAATGATTTTTAAGTCTGACTTTCAGATTTTACTAAACTGGCAAACGTTCGTAGTACCGGCTTCAGCCGGCGTATATTTCGTCCAAAGACGGGTCTGCACCCGGTGGAGTGCAGGATTCATCAGAGACCATTCCACGAGAAGAACGGGCATGCGAGAGCCTTTCCCGCTCACATGATTTTTTCTGGTTCCCGACGCCTGCTCCGGAACGAGAAAATTGTTGAAGGTCATCGCCATTTTTACTATCTTTGCCAATAAAACACAGATATATCCATTCACTGAGGTGATCTACATGTCGAAAATTTCCATCCTGCGCGAATTCTGGATGTTTCTCAAAGAACGCAAAAAATGGTGGCTCGGTCCCATCATCTTTTTTCTGGTACTGCTCGGCATTCTCATTGTTTTCGCTGAAGGCTCCGCGCTGGCGCCGTTCATCTATACACTGTTTTAAACGGGATGCAAGATGCCGCCGTTAACAGATAAGCAGAAAAAAAACATTCGTCAAACCTCGCCGGGGCATGATCCTGCTGTTATCCCCCCAAAGCCGGGGCTGAGCGAGGCAATCGTGCGCGAACGCACCGGTGTGCCTGCACCCGGAATTGAGGCGCCGCGGCGGCGGGTATGGATTTTCTGGCTCATGCTGCTGCTCATGCCGGTGATATTTTTCGCCGTGCTGGAGGGCGGGCTGCGTCTGTTTCATTACGGCCGGGAGCATCAGTTCGTCCTGCTGCGGGATGGCGGTGGTGAAAAATATTATCAGCTCAATCGCCAGGTGGCGCGGCGCTATTTCACCGGGGATGGTGTCGCGGTGCCGGATGCGCGCTCCGAGGCTTTTGCCTATCACAAAACCGCCAACACCTATCGCATATTCTGTCTGGGCGGATCAACGACCGCGGGGTGGCCCTATCAGCACAACGCCGGTTTCCCCAGCCAGCTGCAGGCGCGGTTGAGTCTGCTTTTTCCGGACAAGAATTTCGAAGTCATCAACGCCGGCGTCTCCGCCATTAACAGTTTTTCCGTGGTTGAATTCGCCAGCGAGCTGGTGCACTATCAGCCCGATCTGTTTTTGATCTACATGGGGCACAATGAATATTATGGAGCCCTCGGCGTCGCCAGCACCCAGGGCGGCTGGAAAAACCGCACCCTGATCAAGAGTTATCTGGCGCTGAGCAGGCTGAAGACCTTCCAGCTCCTGCGCGATTTCCTGGCGCTCTTTAAACCAAAGCCGCAGGCTGCTGCCACGGGACAAACCTTGATGGAGCAGATCGCAGCCGACAAAAAAATCAGCTATGGCTCGGAGGTGTACAAAAAGGGCGTCGAATTTTTCGCCGCCAATCTCAACGAAATCCTGCAACTTCTGCAAGAGCACCAGGTGCCGGTGCTGGTCGGCACCCTGGCCAGCAACATCGCCGATCAGGCGCCCTTTGAGACTGTTTTTTCGGACAAGTTCACAGCGCAAAATCAGTGGAAGACGGCGATGGATCACGGCGATGCCGCCTTTGCAGCCGGGGAGTGGGGCTCCGCCATCGCACACTATGGTGCAGCGCGGGCGCTCGACGAGTTGCCCGCGGAGAGCATTTTCAAACTGGGCAAGTGCCATCAGGCGCTCGGCGATTTTCGCCAGGCCCGACTGTTTCTGGAGCGCGGCCGCGATCTGGATGCGCTGCGTTTTCGCGCCAGTTCCGAGTTCAATCAGGTGATCTGGCAAGTGTGCCGGCAACTGCAAGTGCCCGTGGTGGACACCGAGAATCGCCTGGCACAGGCTTGCGAAGGGGGCTTGATCGGTCACTCGGTCATGACCGAGCACCTTCACCCCAATAAATACGGTTATTTTATGCTGGCCGACGCATTCTGCCATGCCATGGCTGAACATGGGTTGGTGGTTTCATCGGATCAATGGCCGTGGCAGCGCGATTTGCCGGCGGCCACGCTGATGGAACAGGCATACATCACGCCCTTGGAGGATGCCATTGCCTATGAGCGGGTGCGCCAGCTGACGGGCCGGTATCCTTACAAGCAGCCGCGAATTTTACAGATCGATGGTGATGCGGACTATAAGGCTTTTATCGAAACCATCGTTGCGGGCGTTTTACGGCATGCCTATGGCTGGAACGAAGGCCATTACCGCGTGGCGGAATACCTGACTGAACGCCAACGCCATGAAGAGGCTGCGGCCGAGTATCAGGCTGTCATCCGCGTGCTACCGGGTAACTATTATCCCTATATCTATCTCGCCAATGCCTTGATTTCGCAGAACAAACACGACGAGGCCGAAAAAGCCCTGTTGACAGGGGCGCGATTCAGCGCCAATCTGCCCTTTGCGTTCGCCAAACTGGGCGTGCTCTATATGACGCAAAACCTGCCCAACAGGGCTAAACCCGTGCTGGAGCGCGCCATCGGCACGGCCGGCAACAGTACCGAGTTCACCAATAACGACAAGGCGCGCGTTCATTTTCTCTATGCCCTGGCCCTGGCGCAGACCAATGAAATTGCGAAAGCTAAAAATCATATCCATATTGCGGCCCGGCTGGATCCCGGCGATCCGCGGATTCAGAACCTGATGGCGCAGTTGCAGCCGATAGCGCCGTAAATCCATTCCAATCATCAATATACAAAACAAGGAGCAGTCATGACTCTGCTGGATTATGGTATTGTAATAGCCTATCTCATCGGCGTTCTGCTCATCGGCTTGTGGAGTGAGCGCAAGGCCAAACAAAATCTCGACGCTTATTTTCTTGGTAACCGCACGCTGCCGTGGTGGGCGTTGGGCGCGTCGGGCATGGCGTCCAATCTGGACGTCAGCGGCACCATGATCAACACGGCTTTTATTTTCGCCCTGGGCGCCACCGGATTCTTTATTGAAATCCGCGGCGGTGTTACGCTCATCATGGCTTTTTTGATGATCTTCATGGGCAAATGGAACCGCCGCGCCGAAGTGATGACCATGGCGGAGTGGATGCACCTGCGCTTTGGCGACAAACGCGAAGGCGATGTCGCCCGCATCATCGCCGCGGTCTCTTCCATCATCATGACCATCGCCATGATCACCTATTTTGCCGTGGGTTCCGGCAAATTCATCGGCGAATTTCTCGGCATTCCCGCGTTCCTGGGTTTGTCCTCTGAATTCTGGGCCGCAACCCTCATGATCACCTTGGCCATGATCTATACCGTGGCCAGCGGCCTCTACGGCGTGGTCTGGACCGATGTTTTTCAGGGTTTTCTGATTTTTGGCGTCATCGTCTATATCTGCTATATGTCCGCGACCCAGTTCCTGCTGCCGGATACCTTCTCGGTGTCGCTGCCCATGCGCGATGGCACCTTTCAGGCCTTTGCCACCACCCGGGAAGCCTGGACCAGCGTGCTGCCGCCGTGGAAATTGAATCTTCCCGCGGACAGCCTCTATTCCATTTACAATTTGTTCGGCATCGCTATCCTCTTTTACCTTTTCAAAGTCACGCTGGAAGGCAGCGGCGGCACGGGCAATTATATGCTGCAGCGTTTCATGGCGGCCAAGAATGACCGCGACTGCGGCCTGCTCTCCCTGTTCTGGACGTTTCTGCTCTCTTTCCGCTGGCCCTTCATCGCCGCCATCGCCATCATGGGCATCAGTTACGGCGTCACCCACCAGGGCATCAGCGATCCGGAGCGGGTACTGCCGATCGTCATCAGCCAAATGGTGCCCATGGGCATCAAGGGACTTCTGGTCGCCGGTCTCATGGCGGCGGCCATGTCCACGTTCGACTCCACTGTGAACGCAGGCGCGGCCTATTGGGTCAAAGATATCTATCAGGCTTATTTAAAGCCCGGTGCCACGCCGCGGCAGCTGGTGGTGCAAAGCCGCTGGGCGTCGATCTTGATCGTGCTCATGGGCTTGTTCTTTGCCATCTTTATCAAGAACATCAACGAAATCTGGGGCTGGATCACCATGAGCATCGGCGCGGGCATGCTCATCCCCATGCTGGCGCGCTGGTACTGGTGGCGCATGAACGGCTACGGCTTCGCCTGGGGCATTGTCTCCGGCATGGTGGCCGCGGTCATCCAGAAGCTGATGTGGCCAAACATTCCCGAATATTATGCCTTTTCTTTCGCCGCGGGCATCTCCCTGGCGGGCGTCATCCTCGGCACGCTGTTCAGCAAACCGACGGAAAAGCACTTTCTGGAGAATTTCTACAAAAAGACACGCCCGTTCGGCTTCTGGGGCGCCATCAAAACTGTACTGCCCGAACGCACGCTGACAGCCATCAAGGCGGAGAATCGCCGCGATATCATCGCCACGATTTTTGCCGTGCCCTGGCAGATCGTGCTCTTTTTGACCATGATGATGCTGGTGATGCAGCGATGGGATAACCTGGCCTGGCTCGTCGCGCTGCTCGCCGTCCTTTCCGTGGCGCTTTACTTCACCTGGTTCCGTCATCTCTCCACGGAAGTCAAAATGGATGACTCGAAATGAACCGGACGCGTCTGCTGACCTGTGTATTGACCGGTGTGCTGCTGCTCAGCCTGCTGAGCTGCAGCGCAGATCGCGAGAACCGCATTCTCGTGTGGCACTCCATGCGGCCCATCGAGAGCGAAATTCTCCGCCAGGCGCTGGCCGATTTTGCGGCCGCGCATCCGCAGTGGGTTTTTGATGAACTTTTTTACGCGCCCGAAACCGCGCGCACTAATTACATCATCTCGGCGCTGGGCGGCAGCGGTCCGGCGCTCTTCTGGGGCGCCAATGACAACATCGGTCCCTTTGTCGAACTGGGCGTGATCAAGCCCCTGGAAGAAGTTTTAACCAAGACGTATCTGGACAGCTTTCTCACCGAGCCCCTGCAGGCCAACACGCGGCTGCAGGGGCATCTGTGGCAGATCGCTGACCGCATCGGCAATCACCTCTGTCTGGTCTATAACAAAAAACTGGTGCCGCAGCCGCCGCAAACCATGAATGAACTGATCGCGTTCGGTAAAAAATATCTCGCCGCGCATCAGGGCCAGGCCAATTACTATCCGCTGGTGTGGAATTACACCGAGCCCTTTTTTGCGGTGCCTTTTGTCGGCGGCTATGGCGGCTGGGTGATCGATGAGAACAACCAGCCGACGCTGGATCAGCCGGCCATGGTCAAGGCCGGGCAGATGATCTGGGATTTGGCCCATGTGCATCAGATCATACCGGCGGAATGCGATTATGAGATCGCCAATGCCCTGTTCAAGGATGGCTATGCGGCGATGATCATCAACGGCAGCTGGTCGTGGGGCACCTACATTGAAAACGGCATCGACATCGGCATCGCACGCATCCCGATGATCGATGAGACCGGTTTGTGGCCGACGCCCGCGGTCTCTCCCCTGGGCTACTCACTCAACGTCAATCTGGAAGGGGAGAAGCTGCGCGTGACCACCGAACTGCTGGCCTATTTAACCAGGTCGGCGCTACAGCTTAAATTTGCGGCGGTCTCGGGGGCGATCCCCAGCCGCGTCGATGCGTTCAAATCGCCCGAGGTGACTGAAAATCCCATCATCAGCGCGTCACTGAATCAGCTTCTGGTGGGCCGCATCATGCCCCCGGTGACGGAGATGCGCTGGATTTGGGATGCCATGCGGCCCAGTTATCAGGGCATCTTCACCGGACGTGTCACACCCGAGGTTGCCGCCCGGGAAATGCAGGCGTTGGCTTTAAAATTGATCAAAGAAAATCGGGAATAATATGGCGACAAGCGCAGGGGAAGTAAAAATAAACCGGCTGGCGTATCTCTATACCATGCCGGCTTTCATATTGATGGCCATGATGATCGTCTATCCGTTCATTTTCAATGTCATCATCTCCTTTTCCAATATGAACCTGACTCATTTCCATGACTGGCACCTCAAGGGTTTGTCCAATTATCTGCAAGTCGTCATGGATTCGGCATTCTGGTACTATTTTTTCAAGACGGTTTTGTGGACGGTCCTCAATATCATCTTTCATGTGGGTATTGGCGTCAGTCTGGCTTTGGTGCTCAATAAAGACCTCAAGGGCAAAACGTTTTTCCGCACCTTGCTGATCCTGCCCTGGGCGGTGCCGCAGTACATCACCGCGTTGACCTGGCGCGGCATGTTCAATGCGGAATATGGCGCCGTCAATCTATTGCTGGACAAATGGTTCGGGCTCACCGTGCCGTGGCTGACCACGGAATGGGGGGCGTTCACCGCCTGTCTGATCACCAACATCTGGCTTGGTTTTCCGTTTATGATGATCATCGCCCTGGGCGGACTGCAGAGCATCCCGGATGAGTTGTACGAGGCCGCCGAGATCGATGGTTCGTCGTGGTGGCACAAACTGCGTCACATCACCATCCCGCTGCTCAAACCGGTGATGGTGCCGGCCATCACCCTGGGCGTGATCTGGACCTTTAATAATTTCAATGTGGTGTGGCTGGTCTCCAACGGCGGCGAGCCTTCGGACACGACGCACATCCTGGTGTCATGGATTTACAAGAGTGCCTTCACCTATTTCCGTATGGGCTATGCCGCGGCATTTTCCATGCTGATCTTTGCCATTTTACTCCTGTTCAGCTGGAATTTCATCAAAAAGACCAGAGCCACGGAGGCGGTGTATTAACCTCGACGACTCTGCGGGAGAAAAAGCGCATCGCGCAAAGGCGCAGAGACGCGGAGAAAGCAAAACAGTTTGAATAAAGATACCGAAAAATATATCTGGCCCGGCGTCATCTCTCACTACCGTTCCTGGATAAAGATCGATGCGGCGGCCGAGCCGGTGACCCTGCTGGAAGGCAATACGCCGCTGATCCGCGCCGCCAATCTGGCGCGCGCGCTCGGCGGGGAGATCGAGCTCTATCTCAAGTACGAGGGATTGAATCCCAGCGGCTCTTTCAAGGATCGCGGCATGACTGCCGCCATCACCCAGGCAGTCGCCGACGGCGCCAAGGCGGTGATCTGCGCCAGCACCGGTAACACCGCCGCTTCCGCGGCGGCCTATGCCGCGCGCGCCGGATTGCAGTGCTTTGTGCTGGTTCCAGAAGGGAAAATAGCCGCCGGTAAAATGGCGGGCGCCCTCGCGTATGGCGCTCAAGTGATCAACATCCAAGGCTCCTTCGATGATGGCCTCGCCATGGTGCGCCGGGCGGCGCAGGAATCCCCCATCATCCTGGTCAATTCCATCAATCCGGCGCGCATGGAAGGACAAAAGACAGCCGCCTTTGAAATCTGCGATGTGCTGGGCGATGCGCCGGACTGGCTCTGTTTGCCTGTGGGCAATGCCGGCAATATCACTGCTTACTGGATGGGTTTTTCCGAGTATTATCTGGCCGGTCTCAGCCGCAAGACACCGCAGCTGCTCGGCGTCCAGGCCGAAGGCGCCGCGCCCATCGTGCGCGGAAGCATGGTGGAGCGTCCGGAGACGGTGGCGACGGCCATCCGCATCGGCAATCCGGCGCGCTGGCAGGATGCTGTAGCGGCTTTGCGCGATTCCAAGGGACATATCTGCGCGGTGAGCGATGCACAGATCATGGAGGCTTATCACCTGGTGGCCCAGAGTGAAGGGATTTTTTGTGAACCTTCTTCCGCGGCCAGCCTGGCCGGGTTGAAAATACAACTGCAGCGCGGCGACCTGGCGCTGCAGGGCAAGAGAATCGTCTGCGTCCTCACCGGACACGGACTCAAGGATCCGGATTCAGCGACTGCGACCATTGCAGCGCCGGTGGTGATTGCACCGCGCATGCAGGAATTGTGGCAGGTGATCGGGTATAAGAATTAGCGGTTTGGAGAAACCATTTGCATAGATTCCATGATAAAATAACGGTGCGTGTCCCGGCCACCAGTGCCAACCTGGGGCCGGGTTTTGATTGCGTGGGCATTGCGCTGGACCTGTGGAACCACTTCGAGCTCTATCATGCCGACACAGCCAACACCATCATTGTGGAGAACCATGGCGAAGGCGCGCAGGAACTGCCGCAGGATGATTCACATTTGGTGATTCAGACCATGGCGCAAGCCCTCGGCGGCCGCGAAGCAGCCCTGGCAGGAGGCGGCTGGCGCGTCGTGTGCCATAATCAGGTGCCGTGCCGCAGCGGACTGGGATCGAGTTCGACCGCGGTATTGGCGGGTGTGACCCTGGCCCAAATCATCCGTCATGGCGAAGTGCATCTCTCTGAAATCCTGACGCAGGCAGCGCGTCTCGAAGGACATCCGGATAACGTCGCGCCTGCGGTCTATGGCGGACTGGTGGTGGCGGCCATCAAGAACGATGCCGTCTTCGTGCATCCCATCCCGGTGGTGCATCCCATCGTCGTGGTGTGCGTGCCCGATTTTCACTTTCTTACCCACTATGCGCGCACGCTGGTGCCCGATCAAGTCAGCCGGGCGGATACGGTGTTCAACATGGGGCGCGCCTTGCTGGTGGTCGAATCGATTCGCACCGGCAACGATCACCTTCTCGCCGAAGTGATGGAGGACCATCTCCATGAACCTTTCCGCTTGCCGCATATTCCCGGAGCGGCCGCGGCCAAGTCGGCTGCCCTTGATAAAGGCGCCGTCGCAGTTTGTTTGAGCGGCGCAGGTCCCGGGTTGCTGGCCTTTGCGCGCGATCATCATGATGAAGTCGGACAGGCCATGAAGCAAGCTTTTGAACAGGCCGGCCTGTCAGCGCGTTACTGGGTCATCCGCGCCTGCACTTCGGGATTGATGGTTGAAGGCGTGGCGTGCAAGCCTTGAGGAGTATTCATGACGTTTCACAGCAAAATAGATGGCTGGTTGCTGGTTGTGCTGATTGCCGCGCCGATGGCGCCCTTGTTTCTGGGAATCGCTCGCCTTTTCGAGGGCGACCCCGAAGGCTGGATCGCGATAGCCGCCGCGCTCTTTATCAGCGCGTTGTATGCGCTGATCCTGCCCTGCAAATACACGCTGCACACCGATGCGCTGGAGATTCGCTCGGGTTTGTGCATTCATCAGAGGATCAGGTATCAAGATATAATGGGGGTCGAGAAAAGCGCCTCCATTCTCAGCGCGCCCGCGCTCTCGCTGCAGCGCATCTCGATCAGGACGCGCACGGCGAAAATCCTGATTTCTCCGCGGGACCGTGAACATTTTATGCGACTGTTACAGGAGAGAATCGCAGCCGCACGCATCTGATCCTCCGGGCGAACCGATGCGTCATGGCTGCAAAAGGACACATTTTTAAGAGTAGCAGGAAATTGTCATGAAAGAAACCACCTCCATTGCTTTTATTGGCGCCGGCATGATGGCCGAGGCCATGATTGCCGGTCTGCGCACCGTAGTGTCCCGCTCAATCTGGCTGCATACCAGCGCAGCAAGGCCCTGGGCGGACGCCGCCCTGCTGAACCGTCATCTGCTAAATAACTCATATTCAATTTGAGGCAATTATGCGTAAGCCGCGCGATTTATCCACCACCGGCAAAATAGCCGCCTATGTGGTGCTGACCTTGTTCACCCTGTTTGCGATCTGGCCGGTGCTGCAAGTGGTCTCCGTCTCCCTGCGGCCCGGAGACCGGCTGTTGAGCCGCTCCCTTGCGATCATTCCGGAGGACGCCACCCTGCAGACCTATGTGCATCTCTTCACGGAGGAACCCTTCCTGCGCTGGATGGGCAACAGCTTTGCTGTCTCCGGGGTGGTCACGCTGGTGGGCAGCGCTTTGGCTGCTACAGCGGGATACGCCTTTTCGCGCTATAAATTTCGCGGCCGCGACACCGCCATGGTCGGCCTCATCACCACCCAGATGTTTCCGGTCACCATGCTGCTGCTGCCGCTCTTCATTCTGCTGATCAAGGTCAAGGCCTATGATAATTATCTGGGACTTATCATCGCCTATTCCGCAACCGCGCTGCCTTTCACCATCTGGCAGATGAAGGGTTTTTACGATACCATTCCCTTCAGCCTCGAAGAGGCCGCCAGCATCGATGGCTGCACGCCCTTTGAAGTCTTTTGGCGCATTGTGCTGCCGCTGTCGGCGCCGGCATTGGTGATCAATGCCCTGTTCACTTTTATGACCGCCTGGAGCGAATATCTGGTGGCCGCGGTCATCATTCAGGATAAGACCATGTTCACCCTGCCGCTGGGATTAAAGATGTTTCAATCCAATATGGAGGTGGCGTGGGGGCTCTACTCGGCGGGCGCGGTGGTGGTGAGCATCCCCGTGGTTTTGCTGTTCATGTTTCTCAGCCGCTGGCTGATCTCGGGATTGACGCTCGGCAGCGTCAAGGGGTGACCCCAATGAAATGGCCAAAATGGAACCACGCACGGATCAGTCAACAAACGCTGGGACTGATCCTCGTATTGACGTTTTTTTTCGCAGTGGATGATATGCTCATGGTTGTACTCATGCAACAGTTCGAGGTGATCGACATGCACGGATGGCTCTATTATTTTACCTATGCCTTGTTGTTTTTGGGCAGTCTGGCAATCGCGTTGCTGGTGGTGAAGGCTTTGCAGCGTCATCCGGTGACCGGACTGGAAGGACTGCAGGGCGCCAGCGGAGAAGTCGTTCGCCGCACTTCAAAAGGGTACCAGGTGGAGATCGACGGCGAGATCTGGCAAGCGGTTTGCCATCAGGATTTGTCTGCAGGCGATGCCGTGCGGGTGGAATCCGTGGATGGCCTCAATTTGACTGTGCGAAAAGAGGCTGTGGACGCTACTCCTAACTGACCATTGATCCGTCGCTGGCATATTATGGATAAGCAGGCGTTGACCTGTATGCTGTGCTCTACCAGTTTGATGCACCATGGCCGCCTGCGTGATGATGGTACACAGATGGACCCGGGGTTTGCGCCATCGCGTGACGAGATCTCCGCTTGCGGTGAATTTGCTGACTTCTTTTTAGCTTGAATTTGTGCCATTTCTTTTGTATCATGTACCAGTGAGTGTGGCGAGAGGTGCGCCAGTTTGGCCTGCCTGAAATTAAAATCATCCATGTATTCGCCCCGTTTCGCAGTTCCCGCTGACATGCGTCTTTTCCCTGATCATCAGATGGTGACAAGCGCTTCTCTCATGACAGCAAATGAGCGGGGTAGTTATTAACCAAGATTCAAGTGTGCATCTGGAGGCCCTTTATGCCGGCAAGAAAAAAAACATCCTCTATGCTGAATAGCCTCACGCTTGGGCAGGTGACGGCGCTGGACCGCGAAGCAGTCAACGGCAACGGCCTCTCCTATTACGAAACCGCGCTCATCACCCGGTCAACCGTTTTTCATAACCAGATATCCGCCCGGGTGGGCAATTATGTCGAAAATCATGATGTCCGCCTCACCTTTCACGAGCAGGATTTTGCCGGCTCCTGCACCTGCCAGAAATCGCGGAAAATCTGCAAACACATCGTGGCGCTTCTCTATGCCTGGCTGAATGATAGCGAAGAGTTCCTCGATGTCGATAAGGCTCTCCAGGAAGTGAAAAAGATGGACAAGAGCCGGTTGTTGGAAATCATTGAAAATATTTTGAGACAGAATCCGGAATATGCCGAGTTGTTTTTGAGCAGACGGCTGTCGGATTGGGATGAGATAGATCAGCAAATTGAGTAACCGTACCTTCATGGGCGTCACATAGCAAGGAGATCGCATTTCAGGCATGAGCAAACGCAGAACTTGGCTGGCAACAGCGTGGGTTGTGGCGGGGTTATGGATGGCATCTTCCGCAAATACCTGGGCGGATGAAGTATTTCCCGTCTCCCCTCAGGTACAGCACCGGGTGGATTTCTGGATCAAGGCGTTCACGATCTATGGAAGACAACACGTTATCATTCACGACACAGATCACCTCAACGTGGTCTATGATGTCATCGATCTCGGCGATACCACACTCTCGAAGCGTACGCGCTGGAGCAGGGTGGAGGCGACGCGGCAGGAGGTGCGTGCCGCGCTCAAGAAGCTCAGCCTGTTGAGTGAACCGGTCGACACGCTGAAACTCAACCAGCGTGAGCGTCAGGTGTATCGCCTGTGGGCCTTCCGTAGTAACCCGAAGAAGTTCGCCACGGCGGAAAAAAACATTCATCTCCAGGCCGGCGTCAATCAGCTTTTTCTCAAGGGATTGAAGCGATCCGGACGCTACCTAGATACCATGATGACCGTATTTCGCCAACACGGCTTGCCGGAAGATTTATGCTATCTGCCGCATGTAGAGTCCGCATTCAACTATCGCGCCTATTCAAAACTGGGTGCGGCGGGCATCTGGCAGTTCACCCGTTCGACCGGACGGATTTATATGAAGATTGATTACGCGATCGATGAACGGTTCGATCCCTATCTCGCCACCGAGGCCGCGGCCAAATTGATGCGCCATAATCACAGCGAATTGCAGAACTGGGCGTTGGCCATCACCGCCTACAACCACGGCAAAGGCGGCATGCTGCGCGCCAAAAAACAGCTCAACACCGATGATCTCGGAACGATCATCGAATACTACAACGGCAGAGCGTTCGGGTTTGCCTCGAAAAACTTTTATGCTGAATTCCTCGCCGCCCGGCATGTGGCCAAGAATTATCACCAATACTTCCCGGATGTCGAGATGGAAACGCCCGTCGCTTATACGACCTTTGAAGTGCCCAGCTATATCACCTTTGATGCGCTGGTGAAAAAATTCAAACTGGATCGCGATGTGGTCGCGGAGCTCAATCCCTCGCTGCGGCGGCCGATCCTGAAATCAGCCCGGCGCATCCCCAAAGGATTCAAACTGCGGCTGCCGGCCATGCCCGAATTTGATCCCCAGACGCTCTATGCGCAGCTGCCCGCGGCTGAAAAATATGACACGCAAATCACTGATCGCTATTATCGCGTCGAGCAGGGGGATAATCTCGGCACCATCGCCCGGCAATTCGGCACCACGGTTGAGACGTTGATGGATTTGAATGATATCAGCAACCCGCGCCGGCTTCGCGCCGGCCAGCTGCTCGAATTGCCCATCCCGGCTTCATCGGCTGCAACCACAGCCACCAAACCCGCCCCGACTGCGACCGCTTCAGCACCGCACCCGGCTGCTGATAAACCGGCCGTTGCCCAGGTCACACCCCGGGATACGGTCACCGCGACCGCCATGGCAGCGGTTGCAACCGCGGATACTTCACTCCTCAACCTGGCGCGCGCACAAGCGGGCAATGGCAAAACCATCTACGGCCCGGTGCAAAAGGAGCAAAAAAATGGCAATGGTTTCGGCGATTGGCTGTTTGAAGTGAATTTTGAGGCTCCGGCTTCCAATACCGTCATCGTGCAGCCGGAAGAGACCATTGGACACCTGGCTGAATGGCTCGGCACGTCGGCGCAGCGGTTGCGGGACTTGAACCGGATCGGCTCCGGCGAAAATATCCAGCTCGGCGACAAGCTGACCGTGGATTTCTCCCGCGTCACAGCCGCGGAATTCCATCGCCGCCGTCTCGAGTTTCACCGCAGCATCCAGGAAGATTTTTTCAGCAACTATCGCATCGACAGCACGCGCACGTATATCATAAAAAGCGGCGACAGCATCTGGTACCTGTGCAACCGGGTGGTTTCTGCACCCGTCTGGCTGCTGCAACGCCTCAATAAAAATCAGGATTTGCTCAAACTGCGGCCGGGACAGGAACTCCAGCTTCCGGCCGTTACGCCGATCACGGAGAGCAGTGTTCTCAACCAGGAGACCAGTTGACGTTGTTTCAATCTTGAGGGGCATCACTATGTCTGATCAAGGAAAAGCTGTACCGCAAGGAGACGAAAAAAGGTGCACGGTAGCCGTGGAACACCAGGATGCCATCGCCTTGCTGGATGCCTGTTCGCGCGCGATCGTTGCCGTGGTTGACGGGGTCAGCCCCGCGGTCGTCAGTATATTCCTGCGCAGACAAAACCGCCGCCGTTTTGAACCCGCCGGCGCCGGTTCCGGCATCGTCATGACGCCCGACGGATACATCCTCACCAATTTTCATGTTGTCCAGAATGCTGATGTCATCGACGTGGTGTTCACCGACGGCAGCCGTTACCAGGCGGCGATCATTGGTCTGGATCCAGCCTCTGATCTGGCTGTCATCCGCGCCGCTGCCGCCGGACTGCCTTATTTGACGCTGGGTGATTCCGCATCCCTTCGAGTTGGTCAATTGGTGCTCGCCATGGGCAATCCACTGGGCTTCCAATCCACGGTCTCTTCCGGGGTCGTCAGCGCCCTGGGCCGTTCACTGCGCAGCCAGGATGGCCGCCAGATCGATAACGTCATCCAGCACACCGCGCCGTTGAATCCCGGCAACTCGGGCGGACCCCTTCTTGACACGCACGGCCGCGTCGTTGGCATCAACACCGCCATCATCCCCCAGGCGCAGGGCATTGGATTTGCCATCCCCGCTGACACCGCACAATGGATCATCACCCAGCTGCTCAGCAATGGCCGCGTTCGCCGCGGTTACCTCGGCATCAGCGGCCGCAGCCGCCCCATCAGCCGCCAAATCATCCGCTTTCATCATCTTGAAAATGAAACCGCGGTGGAAGTGATGAGTGTGGATGCGGATGGACCTGCTGCCAAAAGCGGCTTCAAGGAAGGCGATCTCATCATCGCCATGAACCAGGAAAAGGTTTCTTCCATCGATGACATGCACCGCTTCCTCTCCAAGTGGCCCATTGGCAAATCATTGCAACTGCAGATCATCAGATGGGATGAAAAGCTCGAAATATCCATCGTTCCAGTTGAGTTGCCCAAAACGGAGTAACCATGGAATCTTTCGCGCTGGTTCATCAAAAGGAGACACTCATGAAATGTGCATCTGCGGTGATTTTCGGCCTGCTCACATGCGCCGCTTTTTGCGCCGCACCCGAGAATCAAGTACAGTCCGGATTGGACGTGCTCGTAGAGAACGATTTTGCTGCATTGGCCGGCAAACGCGTTGGTCTCATCACCAATCATACAGCGGTTACGGCCGACAACCGCCATGCGGCTGATTTGATGGCGGCCTGCAGCAATGTGCGCCTCACGGTGCTGTTTGCCCCCGAACATGGTGTGCGCGGAAACAGCGAAGCGGGTGCGACCATTACCGACGAAAAGGATCCTCTGACAGAAATACCCGCCATCAGCCTCTATGGCGCGACGCGAAAGCCCACGGCGGCAATGCTGAAGGATGTGGATGTGCTCGTCTTTGATATTCAGGATGTGGGCGCACGATTTTATACCTACATCAGCACCTTGTTCCTCACCCTGGAGGCGGCCGCCGAACAGGGGATACCCTATGTCGTGCTCGACCGGCCCAATCCCATTGGCGGCCATCTGGTGGAGGGACCTGTGCTGGATGCGGAATTCAAATCCTTTGTCGGCATCCATGAACTGCCCGTCCGCCACGGCATGACCGTGGGCGAGCTGGCTTTGCTGTTCAATGGCGAAAAATGGCTGCGAAATGGTGTGCGGGCCGATTTGAAAATCATCAAGATGGCCAACTGGAAACGCGACATGCTTTTCGATGAGACCGGCCTGCCCTGGGTCAAGCCTTCGCCCAATATGGTCTCGTTGCAGACGGCACTGGTCTATCCGGGCACCTGTTTGATCGAAGGGACCAATCTGTCGGAAGGACGCGGCACGCTGCATCCGTTTGAACAGATCGGCGCGCCGTGGCTGAACGCCGGGACCATTGCGGATGAGCTGCGCGGCGCCCCCGTCACCGGAGTGCGCATCGACACGGTATCGTTTGTGCCGCAGGACCTGCCGGGCGTGGCCACCGCCAACAAACACGATCAGAAACCTTGCCGCGGGCTCTTTTTTTCGGTGACGCAACCCAGGGCGTTTCAATCGCTGCGTTTTGGATTGTATCTGCTCGCAGCCATTCGCAAGCATCACCCCGACTCGTTGAAATTACGCGAGGCATCGTTGAACCGTCTCCTCAGCGATGCCGCCATTCTCAAAAACCTGCAGCAGGGCGTTGCCGCTGACTCTCTGTGGCGCATGGCCGAGGCGGATCTGCAGTCGTTTCTGCCACTTCGGGAAAAGTATTTGCTGTATTGATTTTCCCTTGCAAATTCCCTGTAATAGTGTTACCTTTTTAAAAAAAGTAACACTGGGAATGCCATGTCTTCACTCATGCGTTTCGGCGTCTCTGTGGATGCCGGTCTCCTCGCGGCCTTTGATCAACTCATCGCGGAAAAAGGGTACGATAACCGTTCCGAGGCGCTGCGCGATCTTATTCGCGATGCCCTGGTACAACGCGAATGGGAACGCGATGATCTCGAAAAAGTCGGCACCGTCACCCTGATTTATGATCATCACCGCCACGATATCAGCGAACGTCTCACCCACGTCCAGCATGACCACCACGACGAAATCCTTTCCACCATGCACATTCACCTGGATCACGATAACTGTCTGGAGGTGCTTGCCGTCAAAGGGAAGGCGGAGGCTGTGCAACATCTCGCCGATGCCCTGATTGGCATGAAAGGCGTCAAACACGGCAAGCTGGTGGCAACCACGACCGGAAAACACCTGAAATAGGAAGTTTATGAAAAGAGCATTTTTACATATCTGCTTCATTTGCTTCTTAATGGCATATGCAGCTGGTTCCGCCGAGGAGGTGCCTGGCGATTCCATCCGCTACCATCTCGATCCAATGGTCATCACCGCCAGCAAGATGGCCGAATCCCAGCGCGAAATCGCCGCCAGTATCACCGTGATAAATGCAGAAAATTTGTCCAGGTTTAACAGCCATTCCGTGTTGGAAGCCGTTCAGTACCAGGTACCCGGACTCTATCTCACGGAACGGGGGCTGATGGGATTTGGTGTGGCGAATGGTGCGGCGGGTGGCCTCTCCATCCGCGGCACAGGTGGATCACCCGTGACGGGCGTTCTGGTATTGCGCGATGGACGTCCGGATATGATGGGATTAATGGGGCATCCTCTGCCCGATTCCTATGATATGTCCAGCATTGAACGGGTGGAAGTCGTGCGCGGACCAGCTTCATTTCTCTATGGCACCAACGCCATGGGCGGTGTCATCAATCTCGTCACCAGGCAGCGTCGTGATCCCGGTTTCGAGACCCGGCTCCGTGCCAGCATGGGCAGTTACGCCACGCGTTCCGCCATGGCACAGCACGGCGGCAAACAAGGCCGCCTGGATTATTTTCTCATGGCTGCGTACAACCACAGCGACGGTCATCGCGCGTTTTCCGATTATGAGGCCCTGCATTATACGCTTCATGGCGGTTATCAGGCGGGAAAGCACACCCGATTCGAAGCGAACGCCAATTGGTCGGATTTTGACCTTTTCGATCCGGGAACCGTCTCGCAGCCCTTTAGCGATCACTGGTATGATATCCGCCGCTGGGGTGGCGATCTCTCCTTGTCACATGATAGCCATTGCGGCGAGAGTTTTGTTCGCCTCCATGGCAATTTTGGAAAACATCGTATTTATGACGGCTTCCGTTCCACGGATCATACCTATGGACTCATGCTTTATCATACGGCGCGGCCCTGGCGCGATGCCGGCCTCACCGCAGGCTTTGACTGGAAATCATACGGAGGGCTGGCCAGCAACGTCCTCAGTCACCTGAACTATGGTGAACATGAAATCACGGAATATGCCCCTTATCTTCACGTTCAGCAGCTCCTGCTTCAACGTCTCCTGGTATCCGGCGGAGTGCGACTGGAACAGCATGAGGTGTTTGGCCGGCGTCTGCTTCCCAAACTGGGCGTGGTCGTA
This sequence comes from Candidatus Zhuqueibacterota bacterium, assembly GCA_963169875.1. GTDB lineage: Bacteria > Zhuqueibacterota > Zhuqueibacteria > Residuimicrobiales > Residuimicrobiaceae > UBA2214. Next base: position 148,895 of record CAUJEL010000040.1, on the reverse strand, counting down.
CATATGACTTCTGCTACTTCGTTGCGGCTCTCTGTTGCCAAAGGATTCCGTAGTCCGACCATTCGCGAACTCTATCTGTTTCCAGCGCCGACGCCGGATCTGCAGCCGGAAGAATTGTGGAATCGCGAAATCGGCGTATCGCACCGGATCGGCGACCATTTGAAACTCGAAGCGGCTTTGTTTGCTATCGAAGGTCAAAATCTGATTCGTTTGCGATGGCCGCACCATGTCAACAGCGGCGCATTTTATCATACGGGCTATGAGGCGAGTCTGCATTGGCTGCCAGGTAATGGCTGTGAGATCAACGCGACCTGGAGCAAACTGGATCCCGATGATCAGACGCTCTATGCCCCGGGAAAAAAAGCGACGCTCGCCGTGACCGTTCCCTGGCGTCGATTGATCGGGTCGCTGCAGGCGCAATATATCCGGGATCTTTATGCGGCTGACTATTACCGTCAGCCATTGCCCGACTATGCAACCGTTGCGGCCTCTCTGACCTGGCAGATCCTGCGCAGCTTGCAGATGCGGGCGATGGTCAATAATTTGTTCGATCAAGAATATCAGAGTCTGCTGGGATATCCCATGCCAGGCCGAAACGGGCGCATCGAATGGACTTTTACCTGGTAGAATAAATGAAAAAACACAATCTGGAACTGACGCTCACGGCCATGTTTCTGGCCCTTGGCCTGGTTTGGCCGATGATATTTCATGCCGTAGGGCTGGGGAGTATGTTCTTGCCCATGTTCTGGCCGGTTGCGGCAGGCGCCTTTTTTTTATCGACTCCTTATGCGCTGACGCTGGCGCTTTTCACGCCTTTGATCTCCAGTCTATTGACCGGCATGCCGCCCTTTGCGCCACCCCTGGTATACGTCATGATGGCTGAACTTTTCGTTCTCAACGCGACCATCCGTTTTCTTTATGTGAACACGGCATGGGGGATATTGTGGAAGTTGATTCTGGGATTGGCGCTCTCACGGTTAGCCCTAGTATTCATGGTGAGCCTGATTGCGCCGTGGCTTGGCTGGCCGGCGCACGTGTTCTCCATCGCGGCTGTGGTGCGCGGTATCCCCGGCATCTTGTGCATGCTGATTTTTTTGCCCGTCCTCATTGGCCGGCTTAAACATGAGAGTCTCTACAGGCTGCAGGCATGATATGTCACACCCGCATCGTGCATATTTCAATGCCATAGCGCCGGAGTGGAGCGGCGCAGCCGCTGCTGCGGCTTGCCAGCAATTGGAGAACCTGGGCATCGAGCCCGGTGACCGTGTGCTGGATCTCGGTTCCGGAAAAGGAATCCTCGCTCCCCTGTTACGACAGCTGGCAGGGCAGGAGGGTCTGATCACCGCCGTCGATATCGCCGAGCAGATGTTGCTGGGGGGGAAAGAACGCTATGCTCAACACGGGATCGTTCCGGTCTGTGCCGATGTCTCGTTTATGCCCTGGGCTGCGAAAAGTTTTGATAAAGTGATCTGCTTTTCAACGTTTCCGCATTTTCGGGCGCCGCAAACGGCATTACGCGAAATTCATCGCGTGTTGCGGCCTGGGGGCATGCTTCTGATTTGGCATACCTGCGGAAGCGCGCAGCTGAATGAATTTCATGCCCGATTGTCCGGCATTGTCGCCAGCGATCACCTGCCTTCTTCAACGTCGCTCGCTGAACTCCTCATAACAAATGGTTTTGAGGTGGTGCAATGCCGGGAACACCCGGCATTATACTGGGTGGCGGCAAAACGCGCCGCCGCAACAAAGGGGATCCTTATTTTATAAATTGCAACTTGCGCATTGAACGATAATCATTCACAATCATGTTGTAAAGATACACGCCCGCCGGGACGTCCCGTCCGACATCATCTTTGCCATCCCATATCACGCGATGCGACCCTGCCGCCATGGTGCCGTCCGCCAGGAGGCGCACCTGCTGTCCGAGAAGATTATACAGGGTCATGCGAACCGCACCTGCTTCTTTCAAGATGAACGGTATAACCGTGCTGCCATTGAATGGATTGGGATAATTCTGCCCCAGCGAATAGGCCTCTGGCGCAGCCTTTGTTTGCACCGCAACGGGTCCGTGCATGGTTTCCACACCGGCATAGGAGATATCGCTGAGTTTGTAATAACAGGTTTTTCCGGCGGGTGCATTTTGATCCGCATAGCGATAGGTCTGTCTTTGCTGCGTCGACCCGGCACCGGAAATCAGCCTGGAAGTGATTCTGCTGAAAGGTCCGTCATCGTAATCACTGCGATAAATATAAAATCCGAGGTTGTCCGTTTCGCTCTCTGTGACCCAGACGATTTCAACCTGTGAGCCGGAAAAGCTGGCTGTGAAGGTGGTCAACTCGACCGGCGTCTCGAATTGGCCATAGCCGATATCGATGTTTTGATGGGATTCGCCCAAATCCGTGATGGTCAACCAGGTCTGCTGCACCGTCGTGGTTACATCCCACCCCTGCGGCAGGAATATGGCATCCGGCCGGACCTGGTAATCACCGATGAGCAGGTCGGTAAAGGCATAGAAACCGTTATCGCCGGTCGTCGCCTCACCCACGGTATCGCCACTCTGCGAGATCAGATGCACTCTGATATCAGCCAGGGTGGGTTCCAGGGTTTCACGCAGGCTGTTATGGTTGGTATCGTTCCAGATCGTGCCACTGATGCTGCCGGACACGCTGAGTTGGTCGATGTCCAGCACATAGGCACTGGAGAAATGATTGAAAAGAACATTTTCGTAGGTGACGGAGGCTGTGGCCACGACTGGATTGACTGCCCCGTCGCCAACCACTACGGTGGCTGAAAAGGACTGCGTCTGCCCCGGGAGCAGCGGCCCGAATTCCCAGGAAATACGATCGGGCGCGAGCAAAGTGCCGCCGCCGGTGTCCGTGACCGTCAATCCACCGGAGAGGTACGTGATAAGCTGGCAGGATAATGCCGGGCCAGCGCCATTGTTCACAATCTCAATGGCATAAGTCGTTTGTTCTCCTTTGGTGATCGCGTCCCTGCCGTCGGTGATGGTGATCGTCAAATCAGGGGAGTCGGGAGGCTCATAGAGAAAATAGGGCAGACTCGGATAAAACGTGAAGCCGTTTCCGGAATCACTGCTGACAGACGCTGTCCACCAGCCGGATTGCGGAGCGGAGTAGACATCACCTCCCGGAGGCGGCAGAAAGGCATCCGTTGTATTGTTCCACCTCGATTCGCCCGACGTCGTGCCCGTGAGGAGCACGCCGCCGGGTGTCGTGTAGGTTACCATGCCTGATCCATCGAGGTCAAAGTTGGCAAGTACGACTTCCGGCATTGATGCCGGCACATAGAAAGATAAGGTGGCAGCAGCATCGTTGAGCATTTGGTGCGAGGCTTTGACGACGGCCAGATGCATCTCATCGCCGCTGTTGGCGATGCCGTCGGGATCATTCTCGACAATTTTGAGTCGATACATGTTTTCATCGTCATTTTCGGTTGTCACAAAAAGACGATAGATCCCATAGCCAAATGACTGAGGCGTAAATTGGGCAAGAGAACGCCATTTTTCTGATGTCCCGCCGGCGGGCGGATAAAAAGTGTCAGCGACCACGCTTGACCCATTCGGCGCAATGAGCCTGAAGTGCGTCTGGTCCCAGCCATCCCCTTTCATCTCATCCATTTCATTGCCGGTCTGGTAGCATTCCGGATCATAAACCCCTAATTCGATCTGGAAATCCAGTGGTACGGTCGCCGGCACAAACAGCTGATAAGCATGCGGCTGTTGGCCCGCGTTGGCCGAAGCATTGCTCCAGTAGTCGCCGTTATCCAATTCGCCGTTGGGGCCATTGGTTTGAATCACTACGTTGCTGCCCTGCGGCGGAATGATTATTTCACCCGCGAAGAGCGGCGAAAAAAGTGAACAGAGTGCAAGGATCCCCATCCCAAATACGACCGTACCTCTTTTGCACAACTTGAAACCCTTCATACCCAACCTCCATAAATGGAATCCTGTACATTGCGTGCAGGTACGCTGAAGCACCTCAAAAGAAGGATAACTGCAAGTGTATGGTGCAAGGAGCAGTACGTGAAGCCACAATTTTTGTGGCGTTCGCGCCACATTCATCAAATGCACTTTTTTCTTTGATTTGGCCATTGTCGACTTAAGTTAATAAAAATTAATTTACTAATAATATTTAGTAAATTTATTGAGACCGTGTAAAAAGCCAAATTGTGACCTCTGCAGGCTAATCATTCAACAATTGTGCCAAAAAGAGAACAATATTGTGCCAGATGTAACTTTTATGGACCAGCGGCGAACCGGCCTTGGGATGGAGTAGTTGCCGCGCACGAGGGAGTCGCCAATTATGGTTATGCTTGGGGACCAGCGGCGAACCGGACTTGAGGGGGGATCACCACCAGAAGAGACAGATTCTTCTGGTGGTGATAGGGGGACTCTTTATTTCAACAGCTGCATTGATTTTTTCTCAGTTTGCTCTTTACTGCGCAATAGATAATAATAATTACCACTTGAAACCGGAAGATAGTTGTTGTCCATGCCATCCCAAAGCACTTCATGGGCGCCGGGTGCCATTTCCTGATTGATGAGGTTACGAACTTGCTGACCGAGATGATTATAGATGCTCAGCTCGTAATGCGCGGCCTGGCCGACCTGAAAACGAATTCTTGTTTGCGCATTGAAAGGATTGGGATAATTCTGCTCCAGTTGAAAAGCCGAAGGTGATGTCGTGACCACTGAAATGGGACCGTGCCAGCTGATTTGGCCGGCATAATCAACATCGTTGATTTTATAGTAATAGGTGCGATCCCGGTTAATGTCATCATCCATAAAATGATAGCGGTGCTCGATGGATGACGTGCCGGCCCCCGCAATGAGTGGGGTATTGATTTGCACAAAAGGACCATGCTCATCATCCGAGCGGAACACATTAAAGCCGAGGTTCTCAGTCTCTGATGCAGTGACCCATTGCAGCCGCACGCCGGTTCCGGCCATAGCGCCTGTGAAAGATACCATTTCGACGGGAACCCTGAGGTTAATGCTGAACAGAGTGCAGTTATTGCTGACACTGGATTCGCTGGTCTCGGTGACGCTGCATAAATCCTCGCGGACTTCTCCTTCAGCCAGAATTTTGAAATCCACGCGAAACGTCATCAGGTCACCCTCACTTAGATCAGGCACAATCCAGTGCAGAGGATTGGCGCTGGTGTCTTCGGGCGCCGGCTCGATGGCGGTGATTTCGATCAACCCGGATACCGGAAAATAGATATGTATCCCCTTTGCCGTGTCCGGACCGAAATTGGTGACATCAAATGAATAGGATAGTTCATCTCCGATGCGCGCCGAGTCGGGGATGGTACCCCCGATTATGGCCAGATCTGCCATGGGATTGATGACCGGTGGCGGAGGCGCCAGTGGCGCGGACATGTATCCGGCATTCATACCGTTGGCATTGGTGATATTGGCTAGATAAAATGGCGCCGTGCGGCCGTTACTCGAGTCCGGGTCGGAGTCGAAGAGATCGTCGCCGCCCTGGTCGGCAGGACTGAAATAAAAGCCCGGCACCTTTTCAAACTGCAGATAGAAATCCCCGGGCAATATTTCAGAGGCGATGATGAATATGAAATGCCCGTTTGTCTCCGTGCGCAGGCTTGTCAGTTCCTGAAAGGCTTCGCTGCTGATCCTGCGATAGAGTCCGACGCGGATACCCGAAAACCCGCGTTCACTCTCTTCCTGTATGCCATTTTGATTGGCATCCATGTACGCATATCCGCTCACCGAAGCCTGCGCAAAACTCTGCCCATTCAACAGGATTAACAACACAATGACAATGAGACAGAACCACCAGATGCGGCTGTTCCTGTCATCGAGAAAGTTTCCAGTCTTCATGGCGATTTCTTTTTTCACGACGCTGCTCCTCATGCAAAACAATGACCCATTCAGGACACACAGATTAAAGCTCTTGAGAGACCGGTGCCACAATTTTTGCAGTCAAAATATCCTGCCAGGTGTAAGAAATAGACCTAACTTATATATAATCAATATCTGATTATTTGCGCTTCTGCAACTTCATCTTTTCATCCTCAAAAAGTGTGCCATTCTCTGATTGATTTCGGTGTTGTTTTTTTTCGCGAGAAAATGTATATACAAGAGGCAAGTTTTTTGCGCGGCTGGTGTTAGTATATATGAAAACCGATACGAAACACTCGGGCACGCGCCGGACTTGGGATGAGAATGAGTGAAGAAAAACCTGTCGTGCGGACAGATCAGGAGTTGATCAAGCTGTTCCAGCATGGCGACCAACGGGCTTTTGATGAACTGGTGCAGCGCTACGAACGGCAGATTCGTACGTTGTGCCGCTATTATCTCCCTCATCCGCCGGATATTCAGGATGCGGCGCAGGATACCTTTGTGCGCGCATATCAGGCACTGGACAATTTCGAACCCAGAGCCAAATTCAGCACCTGGCTCTACCGCATCGCCATCAATCAGTGTTTAAATACGTTGCGCGCACAGCGCCGCCGCCGCTGGATGCAGCCTTTCTCCACACTCCACAATGGGGATGAGGAGATTCAGATCGAAGCAAAAGATGTCCATACGCCTTTACAGGAGATCGAGCAGAAAGAACGCATTGCTCTGGTCCGGGAAGCACTGGCAAAATTACCCCAGGAACAGCGGGCCGTCGTCATTTTGCACAGATATCAGGGATTGTCGTATCAGGAGATCGCCGAGACGATGGGCATCAGTCTGGCTGCTGTGGAATCACGCCTGCATCGGGCCAAGCGCAAACTGGCCGCCCTGCTGGCGGCTTACGTAAGATAACCGCAACCAAAATGGGTGGTAACATAAAGAGAGTATTATGAACTGCACAATGGTACAAAAGAGGCTGTCCGCTTTCCAGGACGGCGAACTGGATCAACAGGCAACGGCCACGATTCAGGCGCATTTGCTGGATTGTCCCCAGTGCAGCCGGGTGGCGGCGGAACTGAAAGGGGTCTATGGCTGGATGGCAGAACCTGACACCCTGCCGCCGGATCTTTTCATGATCAGCAGGGTTCGTGCCGCGGTCACTGCGCCGCGTCGCACCGGCGCGCCCGCGGGAATGCTCAACAGATGGTTGATTCCTGCGATGGTCGCCGCCGGGCTCGCCATCGGCGCTCTGTTGGGCGCAAATTTGTCGACGCACTGGCCAGACGTGACCCAGGATATCAATCAATCGGATGAAGCCGCTTTATACAGCGAGATGAGCGAGGGTTCCTTGACATCGAATTATCTGCAGATAACCTGGCAGGAAGGGGGAGAAAATGAATAAATGGGTGATTGCTCTGCTGGTCTTTTCCCTGACCATCAATATCGCTGCGGTTGGCACGCTGATATATTTCTGGCAAAAGCCGGGGCCTCCACCCATGGATGCGCCGTGGATGCTGCATTCAAGAAACAACAGGTGGCCGGATGGCCCCCCACCGGATGGCAGCGGGCGGCCGTTCGGCATGCGGCCGGAGCTTCAGGGCTTGCGCAGTGCGTACCATGAAAAGATGCAACCGCTTGCCCGGGAACTCGATGCCACCCGGCGCGATCTGATGCGGCTGATGGGCCAGCAGCCAGCAGCACGCGACTCCATCGATCTCGCCTTGCAGCGCATCACCAGATTGCAGGGTGATCTGGAACGGGTGACGGTTGAACATTTTCTCGCCATGCGCGCCGTTTTGAACGAAGAACAGTGGACCAATTTGCTCAAAGTGATGGAAAAACGCATGCCCGATTTCCGGCGCGGACCCCGGGGTCTGATGCCGGACCGGCAGCGCTAAACGAAAAAACAAACAAAAGGAGATTCATATGAAACGCTTATTAACCCTTGCCATGATATTTTTTGCCGTGGCGTTCAACGCCTGGGCGCAGCCGCCAGCGGCGATGATGGAACCGGGTGATGGTCCAGAGTGGATGGACGACGCCGCACCCATGGAGAAGCTGGAGCTGACCGCCGAGCAGAAGAAATCCATGCAGACTTTGCGCACGCAAATGCGCAAAGAGATGATCCCGCTGCGCGGCAATCTCGAATCCAAACAGATCGATTTGCAGGAAGAGATGGCTGCAGAACAACCCAATATCGCCAGGATCAATGCGCTGGTCGATGATTTGGCCAAAGTCAAAGCGGAAATCCAGAAAAAGCAGATCGCGCACCGTCTCAAGATGCGGGATATGCTGACGCCCGAACAACGCAAGATTTGGCAGGAACAGCGCGGCAAACGCCTGCATGAATTTGGTCGCGAAGGCAGGCCTGGCCGTGGTGGACATTCCTTCCGCGGTCCGCGCGGCATGCGCCCTGCCTGCGGTGTGGGGTTCTGATCGGCTGTTGCAGTAGCGCTTGAAAAATAAAAATCCCGGTGTAGATCAATTACACCGGGATTTTTTATTGTGGGAAGCAGGCTGAGACAGGCTCGGGCACATGTTCAGCGGGTTTTCTGGCGCCTTTTGCGGCATGCCATGGTTTGTACTTCCGTCTATAGACGGTTTTTTCAGCAGATGAAGCTGGAACTGTTGCCAACGCGCCGCAACCCGACGGCCGCTGATAAGCACCACTGTGGAGCATCCGCAATCGGCCGGGAATAGTCAAGTTGGGCCCCGCCAAAAGCAGGTGGAGTCCACTGATTTCGGCCTATACGTCCTTTAGTCTGTTCTTTTCATAAAACGCCAAGCGCGCAGAGACCGCAGAGATGTTTTTGCTGTGATTACAGAACAAGTGCTGATTTGAGTTTCATCTCGATCTTGATCAACACCAGTTGAACGTTTTTCTTCCTTTGCGTGTCTCTGCGTTCGGCGGTGAATAGATCAGCTTAGATGAGTCTCTCCGAAACCGATTTGGCCTGCATGAACAAACCGAGATAATCCATGCCGCCCGCCTTGGAATCGGTGCCGCTCATGTTAAATCCGCCAAAGGGGTGGATGCCCACCATGGCGCCGGTGCATTTGCGGTTGATGTACAGATTGCCCACATGCACCTTGTTTTTCGCCTCTTCGATTTTATAGCGGTTGCTGGTCCAAACCGCAGCGGTGAGACCGAATTCGGTCGCATTGGCCAGCTCCAGTGCCTGATCAAAATTTTTGGCTTTGATGACCGCCAATACCGGTCCGAAGATTTCTTCCTGGTCCAGCGGCGTGCCGGGTTTGATGTCGGCAAAGATGGTCGGCTGGATATAATAGCCATCGCCCGGCGCTTTTTCGCCACCGCACATCAAGCGGCCGTCTTTCTTGCCGATTTCAATGTAGCTGAGGATTTTTTCTTCGGAAGCCTGATTGGCCACCGGCCCCATATAGGTGGTTGGCAACTCGGGCGGCCCGACGGTGAGCTTTTTGGTTTTTTCAACAATCAGGGAGAGCAGTTTTTCGTAGATTTCTTCCACCACGATGACACGCGAACAGGCTGAGCATTTCTGCCCCTGAAAGCCAAAGGCCGAAGCCACCACCGCAGTGGCCGCTTCGTTCAAATCGGTGTCGCTGTCCACCACAATGGTGTCCTTGCCGCCCATCTCGGCGACAACCCGCTTAACCCAAATCTGCCCCGGTGAGACCTGGGCGGCCAGCTGATTGATGCGCAAGCCCACTTCCTTGGAACCGGTGAAGGAGATGAAACGGGTTTTGGGATGGCTGACGATATAGTCACCGATCTCGGCGCCGCTGCCGGGGATGAAATTGAGCACCCCGGGGGGCAATCCGGCTTCTTTCATGATCTCCACCAGGAGGTAACCGATGCAGGGGGTGTCCGATGCGGGTTTGAGCAGTACGGTATTGCCGGTGACAATGGCGGCGGTGGTCATGCCGGTGAGAATGGCCATGGGAAAATTCCACGGCGGAATCACCGCGCCGACGCCGAGGGGAATATAGCTGAGTTCGGGGAATTCGTTCGGGAAGGGCAGGGTGCCCTTGATTTCGCTCCAGCGCAGCATCTCCCGGGCATAAAAATCGAGAAAATCGATGGCTTCGGCCATGTCCGCTTCCGCCTCGATCCAGCTCTTGCCGATTTCGGTGATCATCCAGGCGTTGACCTCGAAGCGGCGGCGCCGCATGATCTGGGCGGCTTTCAACAGGACAATCGCGCGTTCCTTGGGCGACACCAGACGCCATTTTTCAAAAGCGCGCAGGGCGGCATCCATGGCCAGATCGACCTCGGCTTTGCCGGCTTTATGAAAAGTCCCAACCAGCTGACTGGTATGAGAAGGATTGCAGGATTTGATGTATTTATCGGTGGTTACATCCTTGCCATCGATGTAGAGGGGATAGACGCGATTGGATTGGCTGGCCACCAGTTTGAGGGCTTCTTCCTGTTTCTGACGGTTTTCCGGTTTTGAAAAATCGGTGTAGGCTTCATTACGGAATTCATACAGCATAAAACGCCTCCTGATCGAATAGGTGTTCTGCAAGACGGGAATCTCTTGCTTTTTTTGCGTCTTATTTTAGGTTTTTAAAGCCAGAAAGTCAAGGCAATTTTGGCGCGGCCAAATGTCTGCAAAAGCGCGCGCATCTGTTGCGATTGCGTGGATGAATTGGCAAAAAGGCCTCGTGAGCTTGCGGAACGTCTCAAAAAATGCGCGGGTCTGCCGCTATTCTGAGATGAAGGTTTGTCAATCTGCGCCGAATCGCCGGCGGCATGCGCTTGTTCGCAAGCCCCTGCGCCAGCGAACGAGTGTCGCGCGAACAAACGCGTATCGCATGAGCGACCGCGTGCTGCCAGCAGACCCGCGCGATGGCGCGGCGCAAAGCTAGTCCGCGCCATCATGGTCACGGGGGATTTTTACTTGATTTTGGCTTCAATATCTACTATTATTACCCGGATAGGCTGGTGTACTGTACCTGGAAGCCCCTCCGGAATTAAATCATCTGGACGGAAAGGGCGGATTTCACGAAAGCGAGGATTCTATGACCCGCAAAAGCTTGTTTTGGATCGTATTTGTCATTCTCAGCGCCCTCGGTGTTCTTTTTACATTCGCCTATTTTCCCAAGGCCTACCCGATCGCCAATGTCAAGATCAGCATGAGCCGGCAGCAGGCGCTGACCAGAGCCCTGCAACTGGCTGAGCAGGAGGGATGGGGCCCGGCGCCCTGTCAGCAGGCAGCCACATTTTCCCTGGACAGCGAGTTGCAACATTTTGTCGAGCTGGAGGCGGGCGGTGTTGACGCGTTTAACGAACTGCTCGAGGGCGATCTCTATGCGCCCTACAAGTGGATCGTCCGCCATTTCAAGGAGAATGAAAAAACAGAGACCGTCCTGCGCTTCACCCCGGACGGCCGTTTTTATGGTTTTACGCAGCAATTGCCGGAGAACCAGCCGGGTGCTTCCCTGGCCGTTGACTCGGCCCTGGCCATCGCCCGGACGGGTGCGCATAAATGGGGTATCGATCTCAGCCCCTACGCCTTGATTGAAAAATCCCTTGAGAAACGCATCGGCGGGCGCACGGATCACCTGTTCACCTTTGAAAGAAGCGATCAGAAACTGGGTGAAGGCTTGTACCGGCTGGCCGTGACCGTTTCCGGTGCGCAAGTGACCGGATTGCAGCACTATGTCAAGGTGCCGGAGGCGTTTGAGCGGCGGTATCAGGAGATGCGCTCCACCAACGATACCCTGGCCTCGGTGGCCCTGTTCGCTGTGGCAGTGCTATACGGTCTGTTGGGCATCGGCTTTGGTCTGTTTTATCTGCTCAAGGAACGCTGGCTGCAATGGCGCACCGCGCTTCTGTGGGGGCTCGGCATTGGTTTGCTTCAGGCACTGGCCCAGTTGAACCAGTGGCCGCTGCTGTGGATGGGCTATGATACGGCCATTTCTTACAACAGTTTTTTCATGCAGCAAATCCTGCAGCTGCTATTGATATTTCTGGGTGAGACGCTGCTATTGACGTTGACTTTTATGGCGGCGGAGGGTCTGACCCGAAAGGCCTTCCCGCATCAGATTCAGTTATGGAAAAACTGGCTTTCACCGGCAACGGCCAGCAAACCGGTGTTGGGCCATACAGTGGGGGGATTCCTCGGCGTGAGCCTCTTTTTTGCCTTTGATATCGGGCTCTATTTCTTTGCCACCCGCGTCCTGGGCTGGTGGACCCCGTCGAGTTCCCTGTTTGATCCCGATATCCTCGCCACCTATCAACCCTGGCTTTCTTCTGTAGCCATCTCCCTGCATGCCGGATTCTGGGAGGAGTGCCTGTTCCGGGCCATACCCATTGCCGGCGCCGTGCTCATCGGCCGCAAATACGGTCGGGAAAAAGTATGGCTCGTTGCAGCGTTTCTGGTGCAGGCGCTCATCTTCGGGGCCGGCCATGCCAATTACCCGATGCAGCCCGCTTATGCCCGGGTCGTGGAACTCCTCCTGCCGTCTATTGCTTTCGGCCTGGTCTATCTCTATTTCGGCTTGCTGCCCGGCATTATCCTTCATTTCGCCTATGATGTGGTCTGGTTCGCGCTGCCGCTGTTTGTCTCCTCGTCCCCAGGTATCTGGGTGCAGCAGCTGCTGGTCATCCTGTTCACGCTGATCCCGTTGTGGATTGTGCTGCGGGCGCGTTTGCGCGAGAAAAAATGGTCGCCTGCGGCGCCGGAAGAACTGAAGAACCAGGCCTTCCTGCCATCCGCCCCGGTGCATCGCGAGGAGGTGCAGGCGGAACAGCCTGCCATACTGCAAAGCAGCAAACGCATCACCCTGTGGTTTGCCCTGGCCGGGATCGCCGGTGTGCTCCTCTGGGGCGCTTTTACAACCTGGGAGGTCGATTCTCCCCGGCTTGTGCTGAACCGAGACATGGCCGAAAAAATCGCCCAGGAACGGCTGGCCGAGCAGGGTATAGCACTGCCGCCGGCGTGGAAACGACTCAGCCGCTTGGAATCGCCGCTGAACCAGAATGACCGCTTTATCTGGCAGGAAGAGGGGGACTCGATGTATGCGGCGCTGATGGGCACTTATATGCAGGGTCCCTTCTGGCTGGTTCGACATGCCCTGTTTGAAGGCGATGTCGTGGCGCGCGCGGAAGAATACCAATTTGCACTCGTGAATCCTCAACAAGTGCGTTACATTCATATTCTGCCCGAAAACGCTCCCGGAGATTCTTTGGCCATCGAGGAGGCCCGGGCGATTGCTGAAGGCGCACTGTTGGATAGATTCGGACTCGATGCGGCGCAACTCAAAAAAGTATCGGTCACGCCGACGAAATTGAAAAACCGCATCGACTGGCAGTTCGTCTGGGCGGATACCGCCCGCTACCCGCTGCGTTCCGGTGAATGCCGGATCATGGTTGAACTGGCGGGCAAAGAGATCGCAAACGCCTATCAGATGGTCTACGTACCCGAAGCGTGGAGCCGGGCTGAGCGGGAGAAAAATACCTTGATCAACATCATCGATACCGTGCGCGGCGCCTTGCCGATTATCGCCCTGATCGTCGCAGTGGTCTTTGCGATCATCTACTGGAGCCGCCGCCAATTCGATGTAAAGCTCTTTTTGAAGGTCAGTCTGTTGTTTCTGATGGTCATGCTTTTCGGCCTGGTCAACAACTGGTCGAATCTGCAATCGAGATTTGTGACCGCGGCGCCGTGGCAGCATCAAATTCTGCTGGCCGTCATCTTTTCCGCCTTGTCGGTTGTCGTCGCCAGCGCCGCTGTGGGCATGGTGAACGGTTTTATCCGCGTCAAACAGCGCTATTGGGCGGCAGCCACATCGGGAAGCACCCTTGCCGCGCTGGGCGCCGGATTTTTCATTCTGGGCGTTCTCGCCGTGATCGCCTCTCTGGCACCGTCCCTGGAACCCAAGTGGGCGGATTACAGCGGCCTCAGCCAGCGCTGGACGGTTGCCGGTCTGGCGCTCGACGGGATAACGGGGTTGCTCATGAGCGGGACGATTTTATTGCTCTTGTTCGTCGTCGTCGATCAGATGAGTCACGCCTGGACCCGGAGAAAACCGGCAGCGGTTCTGTTGATCATTCTGGCTGGTCTCGCCTTGACCGATGTCGATGCATCCGGTTCGATTGCATTCTGGTTGCTGATGGGAGCCGTGAAAGGGATACTGTTCTGCATCACTTATGTGCTGGTATTGCGGCGCCATATGTCCGCGGCGGTGTGGCTGGCTGTTCCGCTCTACCTGGTCGTGGCCGTCAAGGGAATGGTTTATGCGGCCTATCCCGGCGCGCAGACCGGATATCTGCTCAGCCTGATCTTCATACTGGCCGTCACCCTGATTTGGCAGCGCTGGATCTTGTGCGATTCTCTGCCAGGTGCGCGCAGCAGCGGGTCCGGTGTTGACCAAGTCGCTACGACTGCATCAAGGGGATGATCTATTTGGCCCCAGGGGGCACGGGTAAAATTTCGATCGCCCGGGGAATTTTATCATTGGGCAGATCTGGACGATAAAAACGATTCGCGCCAAGTCGCAGAAAAAAAAGCTTTTAATCAGCGTCTCTGCGTCTCAGCGGGAAAAAAGCGATAGAGACTATAGATCGCGAGGGATCGCAGTGGTTGTTTCAGACTCCTCCAGCGCGATCGATTTCCACATAAAAGGCCTGAAAGGCGAGCTGGATGAGTCCGGCCAGAATGTCGCCTTCTATTTCCTGCACCATGCGCTGCAACAGCCGGTCCTCGCTGTCGGCGATGGCATAGAGCACCATCAAAGCCATGGCCAGGCGCAGCGGCAGCAGCGGGATGATCTGCTGCAGGGAACTCTGCGCTATGCGCTCCTGCGTCAACGCAAATCGCTCCGAGAATTCTTTTAAATGCTCCAGCTGCATGGCCAGAACCAACTTGGCGAGTTCACTCCAATTGGATTCATGCAACAATTTCAGGCTTTCCAGCCCGAAGCGGGCGTCCTCTTCGCTGGCGGCAAAATCCTGGAGAATTTTTTGCAGCTGCTGCGTTGCGCCGGAGAACTCGATTTTCTGTTGTGGTGACAGGATGGCTGCCAGGGCTTGGGCCCGTTGGCGTTGTTTGGCGGGCGTGCTGGCGGTGTAGAGTTCATATACCGGGATATTGATGGAAAACCAGCGATTGCGCGGGTTTTCCACGCTTTCCAGGACTGATTCCTGAACATCCAGATATATCTGTTCAAAATCGTAGAATTCATGTCGCGCCAGCACCTGCTGCAGGACCAGATCGATGGGATCATCCTCGTCCCAATCAGCGCCGGACTTGAAATAGACACCCAGGTAATGTATGCAGGTTACGATGCGGCCGCTGAGATAGCTGCCGGCGGCGGCGAGGAGCAAACCATCGTCCCCCAGGTTGGCGGCACCGGCCTGTTCAAAAAACGTGCACGCCGCACTATTCTGTCCCAGGAGCAGGGCGGCCTCCCCGCGCGCGGCCGCGGAACAGGCTGCGCCTTTTTCGAGCATGCGATTGTAGAGTTCTGAGGCGGCATCGAAATCGTCCAGACCCAGCAGACAGCGCGCTTTGAGCCGCAGCCACTCTTCAGAGGCCCCATCCCTGGCGATCATGGCATCCAGCAGCACCAGAGCCTGGCGGTACTCCTTGGCGACAATGAGCTGGAAAATTTCAATTTTATCATCTGCTGAAATCATCAACGGGAATCCTTTGTTACCATATACTCATAAACCAAACGCGAAATGCGGGCGATAAGGTCTGAACTTTTTTTCTGATTGTCTTCGCCCCTGGTGAGCACCACCAGGACGTAGCGCCGTCCGTCGGGCAGAAGGATGATCCCGGCGTCGTGGCAGATGCGGGTGATCGAGCCGCTCTTGCTGGCCACTTGCACCTCCGCGGGCAGCAGCGCCGGCAGACAATCGCGATATTTTTGTTGCAGCATGATGTGGATCATCTCATCGCAGGCCGCAGCCGCTGCGGCGCGATGCTCCGCGATGGCTTGCAGCAGAATGGCCAGATCTGCCGCCGTGACCCGGTTGTTGAGTCCTTTTTCATAGGCGTAGGGATCTTCGACGCCGCGCAGCACCTGCATATGCTTTGTGCCAAGATTGCGGATGGTCGCTTGTATGTTCGATGCGCCGACCCGGTCCACCAGCACATTGGTGGCGAGGTTGCTGCTCACGGTGATCATGTGCAGCACCAGTTCGCGGATGGGCATCTTGTGCCCCAGCCGGCCCACGGTGGGATCCCATTCCGCCTCCGGCAGCTCGATGGCGTAGGGCTGGCCGTCCACGATGCTGGCGAACCCGTTTTTGACCAGCAATGAATCATCGAGATTGAAAAGACCCTGATCCGCCTGGCGGAAGACTTCGATCATGACCGCCACTTTCATGGTGCTGGCGGCGTGCATCAACGTATCCGCATCGATGAACAACGAATCGCCGCTGCCGAGATCGCGATAAGCGACCGCAAAGTGAGCGGTTTCATGGGCGGTGAGGTCTACTATCTGTTGTTGCAGATGCGACACGTTCTTTTCCATCGCAAAACCCTGAGTCAATTGGGAAAAGTTTAGAAAAAATGCCATGAGCATGATGCCTGGAATTTTTAACATGTTTATTTTCCATCCAGTTTGTTAAAAATTTCCTCGTGTTGGGGAAATCGCCCGCTGGCTTTTTTGGAAAAAATCAGTTCGCCGTCCTTGCGTACTTCAAAGACGCCGCCGCCGGAGGGGATGAGTTCTGCTTTTACGCCATACTTGTCTTTTAGCGCGTCGGCCAACCTGGCCGCTTCCGGATCATAGTGTCATTGGGCGCAATATTCGATGGTCATTTTCATGGGAGGATCTCCTTAAACGAGTTGCTGTGGATTTAATTCCTGCAAGTCGGCCGGAACAAAGAGGCCATCTTTGCGGACAAGTTCATCGTCGAAGAATATTTTGCCGCCGCCGTACT
Source organism: Candidatus Zhuqueibacterota bacterium (assembly GCA_963169875.1). Lineage (GTDB taxonomy): Bacteria > Zhuqueibacterota > Zhuqueibacteria > Residuimicrobiales > Residuimicrobiaceae > UBA2214. The sequence continues at coordinate 132,132 of CAUJEL010000040.1, read as the reverse complement.
CCGGGGTCTGGATGCAGACCATGTCCCAGTGTATCTGCGAACGGTTGCCGTTGGGCGTGTTATCGAGGCAGCTGCCCGGCGTGAGATGAAAAGAGCCCGCGATTTTTTCGTCAAAGAGGATGTCGAGCATGGGCCGGGTGATATGGGGATTGACGCCCAGCGCGAACTCGCCGATGAAGCGGGCGCCTTCATCCGAGTCGAGGATCTGGTTGAGCAACGAAGCCTTATCCGAGGTGGCGGCGATGATTTTGCCGTCCCTGAATTCCAGCTCGATGCCTTCATGAACGACGCCCAGATAGATGGAACGGGCGCTGAAGCGAACCCGTCCCTGAACCGATGTTTTGATGGGTGCGGTATAGACCTCGCCGTCGGGCAGATTGTAAGTGCCGGCGCAGGCGATGGCGGGCATGCCCTTGATGGAAAAGTGCAAATCAGTGCCCGGTCCGGCGATTTGGACCTGATCGGTCCGCTGCATGCGTTCGACCAGATTTTCCATGGCGCTTGCCATCCTGGCATAATCCAGGGTGCAGACCCGGAAATAAAAATCTTCAAAGGCCTCGGTGCTCATCTGCGCCAGCTGCGCCATGGCGGCATGGGGCCAGCGCAGCACCACCCAGCGGGTCTTGGGGATGCGGATGGCCTGGTGCACGGGCTGCCACCATAACTCGCGATAGAGGCGCATCTGCGCATCCGGCACGTCGGAGAGTTCGTTGACGTTGTGACTGCCGCGCAGACCGATATAGGCCTGCATGTCCGCTATCTGTGCCGCCTCCCACTGACCCATTCTCTCCAGCGTTGCTGCGTCGCAGAGGCGGAAAATTTCGCGCTGGATGCGATTACCTTTGAGATGGACGTAAGGCCATGCGCCCGCATCCCGTATCCGGCGCATGAGCTGGATGACGATCTCCTCGGGCACATCGGTGGCTTCGATAAAGACGCGCTCCTCCGGCTGCACGCGTAAAGAGTGCGTCGTTATGATGTGCGCCAGTTTTTCAATACGCGGATCCTGCATGGTTTTCAATCCTGTTCATGAATCAATGCCGTAAGACCCATTAATATAGCAAATTACTGCCACAGAGTCAACAGCTCATGCATCCGGCTGCGTTCGCAATTTTATCTTGCTATTTTAGGGTTTGTTTAATACTTTAAAATACCTGCCTTATGGCTAGATGACTCCTTGATAAACGGGGTGGTGATGCGGAAAGAATGTCCTTCATGTGCAGTGGAAATCCGTGGCGACGCCGGGCGCTGTCCCATCTGCGGCTATGAATTTCCGCGCCTGCGAATGAGATACAAGATCACGGTGTTCATTATACTGCTATTGCTTCTCTGGCCATTGATACACATGGCGCGGCAATTTTTTCGCTAGTGTGCTCGTTCCGGAAAAGCACCCCCAACATATTTTAGCAAATAGAGGCAGGCAAACGCGTTATCGATAAGGAGCCTTTCCCTTGACACAATGGTATCAGACCCTGTTCACCAATTATGCCCGCACGTATGATCAGGAGCATTTCACCCAGGGCACCCTGCAGGAAGTGGAGTTCATCGAGAAACTCATCCATGCGGATCGCTCCCGCACCATTCTGGTTATCGGCTGCGGCACGGGCCGCCACGCCATCGAACTGGCCAAACGCGGCTATCGGGTGACCGGCGTTGATCTCTCCCCCTCGCAGCTTCAGCGCGCTGCGGAAAAAGCCGCTGCCGCGGGCGTGCAGGTCGACTTTTCCGTCGCCGATGCGCGCCATCTGCAGTTCAGCGAAGAATTCGATGTGGCCATTATGCTCTGCGAAGGCGGGTTTTCCCTCATGGAAACCGATGAGATGAATTTCAACATCCTCACCAGCGCCGTCATGGCCCTGAAACCCAAAGGCCTGCTCATCTTCACTTCCCTCAATGCTCTCTTTCCGCTGACGCATTCAACCGAACAGTTTATGGCCGATAACACGGTGGAGGGTAAAAGTTCACAACATCAGTTTGATCTCATGACCTTCCGGGACCATTCCACTTTTGAATGCGCGGATGATGACGGTCAGGTTCGCACCATGCAATGCAATGAGCGCTACTATGCGCCTTCGGAAATCACCTGGATGTTGAAGACGCTGCAGTGCCGCAATATCAGAATATGGGGATGCGATACCGGGGATTTCCAAGTGGACAGGCCCTTGACCGGAGATCACTTTGAACTGCTGGTTGTGGCTGAAAAAGGCTGGTAAGAAACCTATCATTAAATAAATTTGGAGCGTGAATATGTTCAAAAACATGGCGCTTTTGTTGTTGACGGCAACCGCGCTTGTTGCCGCGGATATCAAAACGGAAATCGTCCAGGTCATCGTCTATCCGGAGATGGCCATGGTACAGCGCCAGGCGGCGGTGCGGTTGCAGGCGGGTCTCAATGAGGTGACGATCCAGAACTTGCCGGCCATCCTGCAGGACGAATCGGTTTATGCCAGAGTGGAGGGCGCCGCCGAGGTGCAGCTGGAAGATGTGGTGGTCGAGCACTGGTACCTGGAAAAGCCGGAAGAAGGCCAGGTGCGCAAGCTGGCCGACGAGATCGCCGATCTCGAAAAAGAGGACAAATTATTGGAGACGGAGCTGAAAACGCTGGCGGCTCAGGAGACTTTTCTCACTTCCATTCAATCCACCAGCAGCGCAGAAGCCGGCAAGCAGGTGGCTTTGGGCAAACCCGCCACAGCGGCCTGGTCCTCAAGCATGTCATTCATCGCGGAGAATCTCAACAAAGTTTACACCCGGAAAGTCGGGTTGGAGTATAAGCGCAAGGACCTCAAGACGCAGATGGAGGTCCTGAAAAAGCAGATGAGCGACATGGAATCCGCCAAACCGCGCGAGGAGAAATCGATCACGCTTTCTTTGCGCGCCGCCAGGAGCGGGCCGGTGGATGTTTTGATCTCCTATCTGGTGGAGGATGTCAGCTGGTGGCCGAGCTATGAAGTCAGGGCGCTGCCGCAATCGGGCAAGGTGGAAGTTGTCTATTCCGGCCATATCCGGCAAAAGAGCGGCGAGGATTGGAATCAGGTGGATGTGGTGCTGTCGACAGCCTCGCCGCATCGCAGTGCCAGGGCGCCGGAATGGCGGCCCTGGGATGTGCGGCTGTGGGAAGAACGGCCCGTTTCGCTGCACAAGGTAAATCGCGAGCAGATGGCGTTGGCGGTGCAGCAGGCGGAAGAAACGGGTACGCTGGATATGGTGATGGCGCCCGCGCCGACACGGCTGGAGAGCAAATCCATAACGGCACAGTTTGCGGTCACCGGCAAACGGGATGTTCTGAGCGGTGAAGAACCGGCCAAGGTCTTGATCTCCCGTGAGACGTTCCCGGCGGAGATGGCTTATATCACAATCCCCAGGTTGAGTCCTTTTGTTTATCTGCAGGGCAAGCTGACCAACAGCAGCGCCTATCCCATGCTCAGCGGCGAGGCACTGGTTTATGTGGACGGCGATTTTGTCGGCCGCAGCGCGTTTACTGCCCTGGCGCCCGGCGAAAAAGTGGATTTGTCACTGGGCATTGATGAGGGCATGAAAGTCAAACGCGAATTGGTGAAAAAATACGACAGCAATGCCGGCGTGGTGAGTAAAAAGCATGAAGTGGAATACGATTATCGCATCACGCTGGAGAATTACAAGGCCCAGGCGGTGCGCCTGACGCTGGTGGATCAGCTGCCGCGTTCGCTTCAGGAAGAAGTCAAGGTCGAGGATGTCAAACTGGTTCCGGATGCGAGCGAATGGAATAAAGAAAATCAGAAGTTGAGCTGGAATGTGGAACTCAAGCCGAAGGAAAAGAAGGAAGTAACCCTTCATTTTAAAGTGAGTTATCCGCGCGACCGGCAGATTTCGGGCGTGGATTGAGCATTTTTGTCATGCTGTAAGCATCTTTTAGGTCCTGCGACGGGATCTCACGATTTCGATCGCCCAAGGAATCCTCAGGCTGTCCAGGAACTAGCTGTTTTGAGCAAAATCAACTATATGTGGATCAAGAAAACAGTATTCGCACCACATTCAGTCGTCTAAACTCGATTCCCGAGGTTCCTGGACAGCCTGTCCTTTCCCTGGGCGGAACCAATTATGTAAATCAACTCGCGCCAAGACGCCAAGGCGCAGAGGAAAAGAGTAAGCTGGCTTTTTCTCAGCGTCTGCGTCTGCGGGAGAAAAAGGAAGAACCCCATCGCCCAGCGAATTCTTTCCCTGGGCGGAAGAACAAGTCGTACCTGTGTGCAGGAGACCCTCCGCTGCGTTCAGGGCACCGTCCTTCCCTCCGGGGAAGAGTCCCCGGACGATCGTATTTTAAATAAGGATTGACGGGGATTATACCCTTTGCAGCAGAATCATGGTGATGTCATCGTGGGTGGGGGATTCGCCGACAAAGGCCTGCAGCCGCCGGATCAGCTTTTCGCCCAATTGTTTCGCATCCGAGGTTTTATAGCGTTCCAGATCCGCCCGCAACCGTTCCTCGCCATAAAAGGCGCCTTCCCAATTTCGGGCATCGACCAATCCATCCGAATAAAAGAGCAGCATGTCTCCAGGCGCCATTTCCACACGGTCCGCCGCGAATTCCAGATTGGACTGAATGCCCAGCGCCGGATTGCCTTTGTGCCATTCTTCGATCCTATCAGATTTGATCCACAGCGGCGGCTGATGACCGGCATTGACGAACCGTACCTTGCTCGATGCCGGCGCTATTTCCAGATAAATCAGTGAGGCAAAGCGGTTGGCCAGGGTATCACGGACGTAGATCTGATTGATTTTGTGGGCCAATTGCGATAAATTTTTGGTCTCCGGCGCCAGGGCGCGCAGGGTGGCCTGCAGCTTGGCCATCAACAAAGCGGCGCCGAGGCCTTTGTCGGCGATGTCGCCGATGGCGAGGCCGTGGCGTTTGTCGCTTAGCGGCAGATAATCGAGCAGATCGCCGCCGACATCGTTGGCGGGGTGATAATAGAGCCAGATGGACCAGCCCGGGATCACGGGCGGCGTTTCCGGAATCAGGGCTTTTTGCACCAGGCGTCCCGCCTGCAATTCGCTGCGGGCCAGCATCTTGTCTTTTACTTCCATCATGAGCAACAGCAGCAGCACGACAATGATGGCACCGCTGGTTTCGGCCACGGTTTGCACCTGCTCGCCGCGATATTCACAGCGCGGCAGTCCCAGCAGCAGCAGCGTGAGCAGCAGCAGAATCCTGCGGAAGGAATTCATGTGTAACAACAGACTCTTGAAGAGCCACCAGCTGGTTAAGAAGAATCCTTTGACCGCCGAGGAGGCGCGCAGTTTGGCATGCTGTTCTTCGGTCAGATAGAACTCTTTCAGCTCCGCGTATTCGCGGCGCATCTGCGTGAAATAGCCACCGCGGCGCAGATCGTCGCGTATCACTCTGCCCAGAGGCTGTTGTTCAGATTGTTGGGTTGAAGAAGTCAATATACACCTCAAATTTTCTCTTTTTCATACGTAACCAAGTTAAAAAAGTAACACATTCAATGAAAGATAATTTAGTCCAGATTTGCTGTTAACTGGCAAAATAAAAGGGTGTTGATGCAACTCGGCGGTTCGTAAACAGGGGCGACGACCGCGAATCAGAATACAACATATCAGTTGCCTTTTTGCGGGGAATCTCGTAACTTTGTGAAACTTTTCAGGAGGATAAGAATGTCCATGTCGCGAAAAGAATTTTTGAAAACAACGGGCAAGACCGTACTCGCCGCGGGCGCGGCTGCCACAGCCTCTCCCTTGCTGGCCAGGGAGGCGAAAAAGAGCAAATCAGCGGGCGGATTCAAGATGGAGATCAAGACCAAGCGTCTCGACCTTCGCCACGCCTGGACCATCGCCCGCAACACCAGCACCTATAAAGAATATGCGTTTGTCAAACTCGAAAAAGACGGTGTGGTCGGACTCGGCGAAGCCGCGCATAACGTGCGTTACGGCGAGTCGCTGGAATCCATTCTGGCGACGCTTGAAAAGGCACGGCCCATTTTGGCGGCGTGCGATCCCTGGAAATTCGTCGATGTCAATGATGCCATTCAGGCGGTGTGCGAAGGCCAGACTGCGGCCAAGGCGGCCATCGATATCGCGCTGATGGATTGGGTGAGCAAATCGCTGGGCATTCCGCTCTATCAGATGTGGGGTCTGGATGCGTCCAAAGCGCCGCAAACCACGTTTTCCATCGGCATCGATACCATGGACATGGTCAAGCAGAAAGTGGAAGAGGCGGCGCCCTATCCTCTGCTCAAGATCAAGATGGGCAAGGAGAACGACGAAGAGATTCTGGCTGCAGTACGCAGCGTCACCAATAAAACCCTGCGGGTGGATGCCAATGAAGGTTGGAAAGACAAGGAACTGGCGCTGCGCAAGGTGGAGTGGCTGGCGCAGAATGGCGTGGATATCGTCGAACAACCCATGCCCTCCGATATGCTCGAGGAGACGGCCTGGGTGAAGGAACGCGCGTCGATACCCATCATCGCCGATGAATCGGTGAAAACCAGCCGCGACATTCCCAAACTGGCCGAGGCGTTTGATGGCATCAACATCAAAGTGGACAAGGCGGGCGGCTTGCAGGAATCGCTGCGCATGATCTGGATGGCGCGTTCGCTGGGCATGAAGATCATGCTCGGCTGCATGGTTTCCAGCTCGCTCTCCATCACCGCGGCGGCGCACCTGTCACCCTTGACCGACTATCCGGATCTCGACGGCAACCTGCTCCTGGCCGGCGACCCCTTCAAGGGCGTACGGGTGAAAGACGGCTGGTTGATTCTGCCGGACAAGCCGGGCCTGGGCGTCGAAGGCGAGTTCTGATCTTATCTTCAGCCGGCAAGTTTAACATGGACTTGCCGGCTTTACTCCACTCAAACGATTTTACCCAACCATTCTATCCACTATTTGCAATCTATCAGATGCGGTACTTGCTCCTGTTTCGTCAAACTTGCTTTTTTCTTTTTGTATGCACAGGCAAATGGTACGAAAATTGCTTTTCTGGCAATGCATCTCATGTGAGGAACATCTTAAACATAATAAAAATAATTATATCCAACATTTGTGGGTAAATCAACCTGTATTTGATTTACGACAAGTGTAAATTTTTTATGACATTTTTACGTGGAGAAAATCATGAAAATTCGCATACTGTTTTTTGTTTTTGGGGTATCGTATTGCAGTGCATGGTCGCAGCTGGAAATCAAGAATTCGAATAATAATCTCCTGATGCAGGTGACGCAGACAGGCGGCGTCGCCATTGGCGCCGCTGCCCCGGATGCGGCGAGCAAGCTGGATGTTCAGGGCAAGACCAAAACGCAAAGCCTGCAGATTGGCACTTCCACCGCCGGATATGTGTGGACCGCCACGGATGGGCTTGGCAATGGCGGCTGGGCCGCAGCGCCTTCCGGCGCTGATGGCGTGGTCAACGGTGGCAGTGTCAGCGGCACCACGTCGAAAACCCTGACCTTAACGAGAACCATTGGCAGTAATGTCACCATCGCTTTTACGGATTTGATCAACGATGCCGATGCCGATCCGGCCAATGAAACGCCCCTGGCCGGGGCAGGGATCACCGTTTCAGGGCGCACCGTAACCGCGGTTGATCAGAGCATCACCAATGAAACGCCTCTGGCAGGGGCAGGCATCACGGTGTCCGGCCGAACCGTCTCCGCCGTGGACCAAAGCGCCAGCAATGAGATTCAGAATCTCAGTCAGGTGTTGACCGTTGGCAATAACGCCACCTTGCAGGATATTCTGAATGTGGGTCATCTGGCCATCGGCACGACCGCCATGCAGACCGGGGCTGGCCTTTATATCAATTCATCTGATGCCGGCATTCGTACGGATCATCCCGATGGCTCGATCATGTTTCTGTCCGCGCTGTCAAATACGAACCGTCTCGGTTCGAACGGCAATTGGGTTTTTTGGCTCGATTTCGACAAGAATAACACCGGCGAGTATTTCGAAATCCGCCATGATGGCGCCAACTATGGAGATGCCGGCGTGCAAATTTTCGCGGTCTATGAAAACGGAAATGTAACCACGCATCCATCCGGATCGCTGTCCGTCGGCACCGGGGGCATCAGTACCACCGGTGCTATAAGCTCGGCATCGGTGTCGACGGGTCCTCTCACGGTTACTTCAAACGCCGTCAATTTTACCGGCCTGGACAATGGGACCGGGAATATTCTCTATGTGAGTTCCGGGAAAATTGTCAAACAGTCATCATCCATTCGTTACAAGGAAAAGGTCAGCGACTTGCAGGACAACTTTGATGCCATTCTGCAGGCCAGGCCTGTTTCCTTCACGTATAAAGACAGTGGTGTTAAAAATTATGGCTATATCGCCGAGGAACTGGAAGATCTGGGACTGAAAAACCTGGTGGTTTATGACAATGACGGCCGTCCCGATGGGGTGAGCTATGAAAAGGTCAGTGTCTATCTGCTCGAAGTTGTGAAATCCATGAAAGCCGAAATGGAGGAAATGAAGAAACGGCTGCCATGACGCAAGCATGAAACTTCAACCAATGCCCCGATTCGGGGCATTTTTTTTATGTTGCAGAATGCGTTTCTTTTTTTTATTTTCTCACTATAACTCAAGGGAGCGCATGTGAAACTCGTACTGTTCGACATTGATGGCACGCTCATCTTATCGGGCGGAGCAGGCCTCCGCGCCATGACCCAGGCCTTTGACCAGCTGTTCGACATTGCCGATGCTTTCCTGGGCGTGCAGCTGGCGGGGCGCACCGATACCTCCATTCTCCAGGATGCCCTGCGCGTCCACGGTTTGCCCTATTCTCATGAGGTGTTGGGCGATTTTCAAAAACTCTATTTTGAGTACCTTCGCAAGGAGATGCCACAGCCGCATCCGGGAAAACGCATCATGCCGGGCGCTGCCGAACTCTTAAAAGCGCTGGCGCAGCGGCAAGAGGTCTATCTCGGCCTCCTCACCGGCAACTGGCGCACCAGTGGGTATATGAAACTTGCGGATTTCAACCTGGACCATTATTTTCACTTCGGCGCTTTTTCGGATGACTCGGAAATCCGCAAAGATCTGCTGCCCTACGCGGTGGAGCGGTTCACACGTCTGCATAACCTGGTGCCGCGCCCTGAAGAAGTCTATGTGGTGGGCGATACGCCTTCGGATATCCTCTGCGCCCATCCCCATGGCGCCAAAGCCGTGGCCGTGGCCGCCGCCCATCACAGCGCCGCCGATCTGGCGCCCTATAATCCCGATTTTCTCCTCCCGGATCTCAGCGATCTCCCCAAAGTTTTGGAGATTTTAGGATAAATACTATGGAGACACCATGGATATAAAACTGGTCGATATAAAGAATCCCGATGCCCTCAATTTCATTCTCGGACAAACGCATTTCATCAAAACCGTGGATGACGTTCATGAGGCGCTGGTTGCGGCGGTGCCCGGCATCCAATTCGGATTGGCTTTTTGCGAAGCGTCCGGCCCGCGGCTGGTGCGTCTGACCGGAACGGATCCGCATCTGATCGAACTGGCGCGCGACAACGCCCTCGCCCTCGGCGCCGGGCATTCCTTCATCCTCTTCCTCGGCAATGCCTATCCCATCAACGTACTGCGCGTGCTCCGGGACGTGCCCGAGATCGTCGGCTTTTTCTGCGCCAGCGCCAATGCGGTGCAAGCTGTCGTGGCCGAAAGCGAGCAGGGCAGAGGCATCCTCGGCGTCATCGACGGCCAATCACCCCTCGGCATCGAAACCGAAGCGGATGTTCAGGCTCGGCGCGTTTTTCTGCAAAAGATTGGCTACCGGGTGGGATGAGGTATGGGCCAGGAAGCCTGACTGTAATCTCGTGTTGCTAATCGTTACACACGGAAACCAACCATCGACTACAAGCCTTTCAATCCTGCGTTTGTATTGGAACGATATTTGCTTCCTCATTGTCATGCGTGAGCCCATCGCCAAAAGCAATGGACATGCAACTTTATAAATATAATAATAATAATAATAAGATAATATTTAATGGCTCAACGCCAAAGTTAGCAGAGTATGTCCTTTTTTTGTGACGGGATGTCATAAATAAATAAATTGATGGTCATTTGCCGAAAAAGTGGTTAAATGACCAGAACCAGGTTAAAAAAAATCGAAAGGGACTTGAATATGATTCAACTCAAACGCTATCGGAAATCTGGTGTTCATGCAAAGAATCTGATTCAGTTGAAGCATTTGTTCATTTTCATGCTACTGGTCATCGCTGCATCTGCCATAGACTCTTTTGCTCAGATGGCTGTAAAAAACAGTCTGGACCAAACGCTCATGCAAATTGAGCAAAATGGAAGAGTGGCGGTGGGCACCACGGCCGATTTGCTCTATCTGCCCAAGCTTTATATCCAGAAGGGGAACATTGCTTTGGATATCGCGCAAAGCATCTCGTCGCCCCAATTTATTCCTGCAAATCAAAATGTGGGTGCACTGACACTGCTGGCCAGTAACGGAAATACGATCCTGTCGAACAAGTATATTGATGGAGGAACGGGAGGCAACATCCAATTCACGGTAGCCGATGGAACCACTTCTCCCATTTATGCCATGAACATTGCCAAGTCCGGCAATGTGGGCATCGGCACCACCAGTCCTGCCACCAAACTGCACATCGGCACCGGAGGCGTGATCCGGGTGGCGGGCATGGCGACGACGGGCAACAAGGTGGTCTTGGCCAATGCCAGCGGCGATCTCTCGGCCCTGGGGGTTGGAACGACGGCACAATATCTGCGTGGCGATGGTACCTGGCAGGTGCCGCCGTCAGGCAGTGTCGGCGGCAGCGGCACGGCGACGCGGGTGGCGTTCTGGAGCGGCACCGCCGGCGCAGCTTCCACGACCCTCTCGTCCAATGCCAACTTGTACTGGGATAACACCAACAGCCGGTTGGGTATTGGCCAGACCAATCCAAGCGGCAGCCTTGGTATTGCTTCAAACACTGGTAATGAGCTTCATGTTTCGGGAACCGAAACTGCCAATATCTATTCTCAGGGCATCCTTGATCTGGCTACCGGTTCAGGGTCTGCCATCCAGATGCGCAGCGGTGCGAGTGCCACAGCAACATTTTATCTGAATCCAAGTGGAAATATTGGAATCGGTAACTCCGCACCCTCCGCACCTCTTCATATCACGAGGGGCGCGCAGACCGAAGTGCTGCGGCTCGACGGCATCACGGCGAGCACAAGCAACACCCGGCTCCTCACGGTTGACAATTCCGGCAACGTCCGCTATCGCGATGCTTCGAGTCTTTCTACTGGGAATCGTATCGACGATGCAGATATTGTATCTCACTATTTGGCAACGGCATACGAAGTTGGCGTGAAGACGCATGATTATCTCGAAATGTTTTTAATTACCTCGGCACAAAATGATGGAGACGATGGTGGAGTTGACGAAGACGATGACGGTGGATGGAACGTCTCCCACTTGACCATTGAAAAATGGAATGGATCATCCTGGGTGGCGACCCCCTATTATGCCGAGCGATCCGTCTATGCACAGGATGATGATATCTCAGTAGACGATAAGTTTTATCTGCAGTGGACGCTTTCGGATGCGGAAATACCGGATATGACACTCATTCGATTCAAACTTTGGTGCACTAACCCGTATGGCCAGAATTACCATAATTCTGCAGATGTCATCATACGGTATTGGTCTCATGACGGCGGCCATTTGAGTCAAGCCATACTCAATACGCTTTAATCATCATAGGGCAATCTTTTCAGCAAATTGATTGCTGACTCTATCCAGCCGGGCGCATTTTTTTGCCCGGCTGAATTATTTACGGGCACGAGGTCAAATTACTCCCGGAAGGTTTTCACGATTACCGGCGATACGGCTGTCGCTGGCGCTGCCTGAACAAAAATGCGCCAATCGATCGATTTCCTGTTTTAACCACAAACGATAGAATCGATTTTTTTACCGAGATCGCGCCCCGTCCATCATGATCTCTGCCGTTGAATCTCCTCTGTGATCACCTCGCACAGCGTCTCCGCTTCATTGCTGCCGATGAGAAACTTTTTCCCCGATTTGTAGGTCAATTCCACCGCTTTGGTGCCACCCACATTGTACATCCATCCCCTGGATGTCAGGCGAATGCCTTGTCCCTCATACCAATGGGTTTTCACAACCTGACAGCTGCTCAGCTCTTTGGCCAGGATGCGCTTGCTGATCATGCCTTGACCAAACGAACAGGTGATGATGCCCCGGTCCACGCGCACCGTCAGTTTGTAAAAAAGGACCAGACCGATGACAAGCGTCACGATGATCAGATACTGGTGCAGGGCGATCTGCTCCAGGGAAAGCGTGGAGAGTATCACCAGCAGCGCTATGACGATGACGGCGATGATGATATAGCCCGTCTGCGAATTTTCATAAGCGATGTTCATAAATCCTCCAATAATCCCGAATCCATTTTATGGAAATATAAGCATAAAAAGGATGACAAAAAGAAAAAAATATGCTATATTTCTTTGCGTTCCACCGCGTTTTCGGCGGTGAATATTTCTGGTTAGGTATCGATCTCATTCCGGTTTCGATTTTAGAGAGCCCTACTTTTCTTGTCTTTGCGTATCTCTGCGCCCTTTGCGGTGAATGACTCAGATGGGATGCCCTTTGATTTTAATGAGGAGAGCGAGATGCCTGCGAATTTGACGCCGGATTATCTGCGCGCTGAAGAGGATTACAAAAAGGCGGGCAGCGCCGCAGATCGTCTGGAAGCCTTGAAGCGGATGATGGCGGCACTGCCGAAGCACAAAGGCACCGAGAAGATGCAGGCGGATCTGAAACGCCGCATGGCCTCCCTGCGCGAGGAGATTCAAAAGGGGGACAAAAAAAAGGGATTCGGCGTCAAAGTGGAGCGGGAGGGGGCGGGCCAGGTGGCGCTGGTCGGTCCGGCCAACGCGGGAAAATCACAGCTGGCCGCCGTGTTGAGCCAAACCAGCGTTGAAGTGGCACCCTATCCCTACACCACGCGGCACCCGCAGCCGGTGATGATGCCTTTCGAGGACATTCAGATCCAACTGGTCGATCTGCCGCCGGTTTCGCGGCAGCACATGGAGTTTTGGGTGCCCAATATCATCCGCACGGCTGACCTGGTGCTGCTGGTTTGCGACCTCGGCAGTGCGGCGGTCGTCGCGGAGACGCAGGAGGTAATCCAGATTTTGTCCGACGCCAAGATGAAACTGGTGGCGCAGCGGCCCCTGCCGGATCACTGGGCGGGGGTGGCGGAAAAGCGCGCCGTTCTCATCGGTCATAAATCCGATCTCCCCGAAGCAGCGGCGCGCTGGCGCGGCTTGCGCGGATCTTTCGGCAACCAATATCCTGCCCTTGCCGTTTCCTCAACTTCCGGTGAAAATATGCAGGCCTTAAAAAGCGCGCTGTTCTCCGCCCTGGAGATCGTCCGGGTCTATTCCAAGAAACCCGGCGCGGAGGTGGAGCACGAGCGGCCCTATCTGCTGCCGCATGGCAGCACGGTGGTCGAGTTCGCCCGCGCGGTGCATCGCGATTTTGCCGATAAACTCAAATTCGCCCGGCTTTGGGGGCATGGCAAGTTCGAGGGCCAGCGCGTGATGCGCGACTACATCCTCCAGGACCGGGATGTGATCGAATTACATACTTGAGACCATTTCTATAAGATAGCCAGGTCTCCATGTCCTGCAGTATCGCAACCAAGGTCCGTATTCATGCTCTATGTCTGCTATTTTTCCATGAAAAGCGATCAGAACGCCACGGTCGCGCCGATCTTGAACAGCAGCAAGTCCGTGGTGGATTTGCTGATATCGTACAACACTTTGCCATTGACGCGCCGGATCGATCCTTTTTTCAGGTACTCCGCTTCGCCGCCGCGCATATAGTGACCGCGCAAATCCACAAACACCTGCAGCTTCTGCGGATTGTCCGATTCGCTGTTGGCTTCACCCTGCCATACCCGCACCATCACGCCGCCGCCGAATCCGTAACTGAAGGCGGTATCGTCGAAATTGGTGGAAGAGGCGACATCATCATCATCATCATCGACCCAATCGAGGCTCTTGATGCGGGTCTGGGTATAGAGATAATTCAATCCCACCAATCCATCTGCGTACGGCTGAATGGGACCGCCTTTGGCCTGGACGCGGAAGAGCAGATGGGCCAACACAATTTGATTCTCGGTGGTGACGTCGACTTCGACATCGGGGATGGTGGTGCTGAATGGTTCGCGTCTGGTCTCAGAACCATAGATCAGATAATTGACCGTCAGGCCGATGCCAAAGGGACCCGCAGCCGGTGAATAGAGAAATTCGCCGCCGAGACCGCCGCCCAGATCTACCTGTTTGGCGAATTCGTTTTGCGGGAAGGCGAGCTGGCCGCCGAATCCGGCCTGAACCGTGGATTGTGCCTGGGCGCAGGGCAGGGTCAGAGCCAATAAACCCAGCACCAGGGTCAGGATCATTGTGAAGCGCACGTGAGAAGTCATGGGTTCCTCCGATTATATAGCGAACGTGAATTATTCACCGCCAGGAACGCGGAGATATGCAAAGAAAAGAACAATTTAAAATGGTATGGATGGCATCTCTTAAAACTGAATGGACGTTCAAATCAAAATTTGTTCAATAATCCCGACAAAACCAGATCGGCGGGCTCTGCGCACGCGGCGGTTCAAGAATAAAACAGGCTACATTAAGCGATTTGTCCTGCCTGACACACCTTTGCGAAGGTTACATACTTTCACGAATCTAAAATTATACGTATAAAAATTTAAAAAGTTTAATCCATCAAGCACTTTTTTGTGGAACCATCGGCACGCGGACCAGCACGATGAGCACGGCTGCGAGCAACGCCATGCCCGCGCCAAATCCAAAGGCGGCGGCGATGGATACTTCCTGCCACAGGAATCCCATGATCACGCTGGCGGGCAGTGCGGCGATGCCGATGGCAAAATTGTAAACGCCAAAAGCCGTGCCGCGCAGCTCCGGGCTGACCAGATCCGCCACCAGCGCTTTCTCGGCGCCTTCGGTCAGCGCGAAGAAGAGGCCATAAACGGCAAAGAGCAGCCAGATGTGCCAGGCGGCGCTGCAAAATGCAAAGCCGAAATAGACCAGTGAATAGATGAACCAGCCGGCGATGATCACACGCTTGCGGCCGATGCGGTCGGATAGGCCGCCGAACGGGGTGGAAAAGAGCATTTTCACGAGATGCAGAAATACCCATAGCAGCGGAATCAAGGCAGGCGAGAGTCCCATCTGACTGGCGCGCAGCAGCAGAAAGGCGTCGCTGGAATTCCCCAGGGTGAACAGGATGATGACAAAGAGATAATAGCGAAAATTCCCATCAAACAGGGCCAGGCGAAAGGAGGGCCGCTGCGCCTCCCGATGCGGGCGAATTTCCTTGACGCCAAGGATGAGGACCATAACGCCCAGGGCCGCAGGAATCACCGCCAGCCAGAATACCAGCCGGTAGTTATTGGCTGACAGGGCAAGGACCGCCATGGCCAGCAAAGGGCCGATCACCGCGCCGGCATGATCCATGGCGCGATGGAATCCGTAGGCTTTGCCGCGCGCATCCGCCGCGGTCGAATCCGCGATCAGTGCGTCGCGCGGTGCGGTGCGCACGCCCTTGCCGACCCTGTCGCCGAAGCGAATGCCGAGGACCTGCCAGCTCGCGGTCGCCAGCGCAATCAAGGGGCGCGTCACGGTTGAAAGCGAATAACCGGCCACGGTGAGGGCCTTGCGTTTGCCCAGGCGGTCGGAGAGCCAGCCGGAATACAGCTTCAACAGGGCGGCTGTCGATTCCGCTACGCCTTCGATAAACCCCAGCATCTGCGTGGTGGCACCGAGAGTCGCGGTCAAAAAAAGCGGCAGCAGCGGATAGATCATCTCGCTGCTTGCGTCATTGCACAGACTGACCACTCCCAGGATGATCACGTTGCGGGATAATCCCTTCATGCCCAGGCGATTTGCTGCTTTTGCCATCATTGACTTTGCCTGCTCCGTGTGTTGATGGATGAAAGGAATTACGGCACCAGGGGCAGGATCGGATAGCCGTGCCGCATCATGCGGATCGCGCCATTGGCAAAGGTCAATCGCGTCGATATCAGCACCAGATCAGCCAAAGTCCGTTTCCCGTCATCATAGGGGAAAAAGTGCACGGCATAGCGCACGGTTCTGCTCTGCCCGGATTCGAGGGTATGACGGATGGGAATGTCCTGAACAGGACTCTGTTTGAGTACGTCTTTGAGCAGCCGCGGGTTGGCCTGCAGTTCTGAAAAGGGCTGCTCGATGGCATAAAACTGCGGTTTCAGGTCGCCGGATTGAATTTCCTGGTTCTTCAGGCCGATGAGAAACCCGGCGTCCGCTAAGTTGCGGCTCAGTTGCAGTAGTTCAACGGCCGGGCCGCCCTGATTGCTGATGTGCAGTTCCACCAGGACCAGAAAACTGAAACGGTTCTGCTCCTCATCGAACAGGGGCAGGGTCACGGTCTCGCCCTCTTCGATGGTCACTTCAGAGAGTGCCATCTCTTTGGCACCTTTCGCGGTGACCAGCGCAATCACAGCAACAACAAGCGCAGCGAGCGCGATCAATAGGGTTAGATAGGGTGCTGATAGCGAATTTTTCATGGTGTCCTTCTTGGCGAAGTTAAAAGATCTTGGTTCCGGATAAGTCCGGGATAATATGGGAAAATATTTACTTTTTCGCAATTTTATTTTATATTGGGATTATCCAAAATTGTATTCGCTGATACGCTTTCGCGTGCCGGCGAATCGCGCGGGTCTGCTGGCATCACTCGTTCATGATTGCCGGCGCTCGCGAACACGCGAGTATTGCAGCCGAGTCTCTGCCGAGGAACATAACCTCGTCACTGCTTTGCAGCAGACCCGCGTGATTAACCTGGTTGGTTCACCGCAACCGCTTCATCAGGGATTGATTATACAGACGCGAGTATGAAGAAAATGACAAACACGGAAAAGGCGATACTCAAAACGGTTCTTTATTTCGATGTGTTCGATTATCCCTTGACCGAAGAACAACTGGTATTTTTCCTCATGGAGCAGAAAGCAAGCCGCCAGGCCATACGGCAAGCGCTCAATGCTTCCGGCCTGGAAGAGTCTCTGGAAAGGAGCAATGGTTTTTGTTACTTGCGCGGACGCTCTGAGCTGGTTGATACGCGTCTGCACATGGAACGCCAGGCACGGGAGTTGTGGCAAATGGCGGTCAAAGCCGCAGGCCGGA
Organism: Candidatus Zhuqueibacterota bacterium; assembly: GCA_963169875.1. Taxonomy (GTDB): domain Bacteria; phylum Zhuqueibacterota; class Zhuqueibacteria; order Residuimicrobiales; family Residuimicrobiaceae; genus UBA2214. The sequence continues at coordinate 114,939 of CAUJEL010000040.1, read as the reverse complement.
TTCGTCATCTGCCTTTTGTGCGCGGCATCTGCTTGTCCGGCGACCTCTCCAAGGGCGTCGCTGGGCCGGACAGCGACATCGATTTTTTCATCCTCACGGCCGAACGCAGGGTCTGGATTTGCAAGGTGGCGCTGGCTCTATTTCGCCGCATCCCGGGATTAAACCCGCGCAAACTGCTCTGTTTTAATTACCTCCTCGCCGAGAGCCATCTTGAACTGGAACACAAAAATCTCTATACCGCGGCCGAGGTCACGGGACTGGCGCCTCTCTATGGCATGCAACTTTTTCAGAGATTCATGCGCTGCAATCAGTGGGTCGCCGGCTTTTTCCCCAATTATTATCTGGCACCCGATCCCGGGCACTGCGTCTATCATGGCGCCAGCCGATTGCAAAGAGCCCTGGAATGGCCCCTGAAAAATTTCATCGTGGATGGCATCGAGTCGATTTTACCGCGGATATGGCGGATGGTCTGGGGGTGGCGTTATCGTCATGACGCGCAGACGCGCGATGCCTTGCTCCGCGGCATCAGTGAGCGCTACAGCAAGTCACATGGTTATCCGACAGAAGGAGAAATCATGCGGGCGTTTGCCAACCGCTTGCAGGAACAGGAGGTGCCATGAAACGCCGGTCAGCGGGTTTGCAGGACCCTGCCTATTATGCCGAGGTGGCGCGTTATTATGATCAGGAAGCCGCTGCGTTTGAAAGGCATTACGACAACAATCCCATTTTGCAGCGCATTCGCACTGATTTTCGCGCAATCACCGAGACCTATCCCTTCACATCGGGTCTGGAGATCGGCTGCGGTCCGGGCATAGACCTCTTTTATTATGCCAGCAAATATCCTCAATTGCTGTGGCGCGGCATCGATGTCTCACCGGGCATGGTGGATCAGGCGCAGGCAAAGCTGGCTGCGCTCGATGCGGTCGACGTCCGGGCTGCCACTGGCACCCCCGAAATGTTGAAAACCCTGTTCCCCGGGCAGCGCTTTGACCTGGTCTACTGCTATTTCGGAGCCCTCAATACCGTGACTGATCTGGGCGCGGCCGCAGCGGCGCTTGCAGAGGTGCTTTCACCCCGCGGCGTCATGGTGCTCACCTTTGTGAACCGCTGGTATTTGTTCGATATCCTGTGGCATTTTCTCAGGGGCCGGCCGCGACGCGCGCTGGCACGCGTCACGCAAAAATGGGCGGGATATGCGCCGGAACGGCCGCTGGACAGCATGTGCCGCTCAGCCAGCGAGATCAAAAGGCTCTTTGCTCCGCACGCCCGGCTCATCAAACGCCGCGGCTATTCCATCATTTACCCGGCCTGGTACCGGCACCGTTTCATCCCCGTACAGGGCCGGCTGGGAAAAATGTTGTGGCGGCTGGATGGCTTGCTCAACCATACACCGTTCTGGAATCTTGGAGAATACACACTGTATGTCTTTGCTGCAAAACAACAGCAACACCGTTGAAAAGGCATCAACCTGAATTGCCTTTCACCAGGAATGCGTGTTTCGCAAAAAGAGAAAAACATAAAAAGTATCGACGCCGACTAAATGACCGAGACTAAATTCAAAGTAAAACTTGTTCGATGATGCAAACGAAAGCAACCGGGCAGGCTCCACGCGCGGCGGTTTATGACCAGACCAGGTTACAATGACAAATGCACGTAAATACGCAAAGAATACCTTGTGGATTTTTGCCGAACGCGCCGTGCAACTCGGCATCGGCTTCACCGTTGGCATCTGGGTGGTGCGCTACCTCGGGCCGGCTTCCTACGGCGCTTACAGCTACGCCCTGAGCATTGTCGGTCTGTGCGCGCCCATTGCGACGCTCGGCCTGGACGCGATTCTGGTGCGCGAATTGATTCGCCACCCGAATCAGCACCATCTCTGGATGGGCAGCGCTTTTTTCCTGCGCCTGCTGGCTGCGCTCCTGCTTCTCATGCTCCTCTGTCTCGTGCTCGTATTCCGGCCCATGATCGATCCGGTCCAGGGGATGATCATCATCCTGTCCTTGAGCCTGATCTCGCCGGCCATTGGCATCATCGACAGTTATTTTCAGCATCGCGTCGCCGCGCTGCTTTCGGTGCAGGCCAAGGTGATCGCGCTGCTGTGTTCATCGCTGGGCAAAGTGGCACTCATTCTGACCCAAGCCCCGGTTTTTTATTTTGCCCTGGTTTTGACGCTGGAATCGGTTTTGCTCGGCTTGGGGTTGGTGTTCAACTATCACCGCCTCGGGCAGCATATTCGTGCCTGGCGCTGGAAGGGTGAAATCGCTTTTTCGCTGTGCAAAGAGGCTTGGCCGGTATGGCTCACCGGCATCGCCATTGCAGCCTATCTGAAAGTGGATCAGATCATGCTGCAGCATTGGCTGGGACTGGATGCCGTGGGACAGTACAGCGCGGCGGTGCGGGTCAGCGAGGTTCTTTTTTTCATCCCCGCGGCGCTGACGAGCACTTTTTATCCGCCGATTTTGACCGCCAAAGCACAGAACGAAGCGCGCTATCAAAGGCGGCTGCAGTATTTCTACGACTTGATGATCTGGAGCGGCATGTTCATCGCATGGGCGTTGTGGTTGTTTGGCCCCCGGCTCTTGTTGTGGTTCTATGGCGAAAATTATCTGCCCGCCTGTGCGGTCATCCGCTGGCATGTGCCGTCGCTGCTGTTCGTATTCATGTCGCAGGCCGGCAGCCGCTGGTTTTTGGCCGAGAACCGGCAACGCTATCTTTTGCTGCTGCACTTCAGCGGTGCGGTTCTCAATATCGGGTTAAATATGTTTTTAATACCGTTATGGGGATTGAAAGGCGCCGCCCTGGCAACAGTTATCTCTTATGCGGCGGCGGCTTATGGCGGTCTTTTCTTTCTGCGCGCGGCGTGGCCGAACTTGCGGCTGCTCAGCCGCTCTTTTTATCTGCCGGGCGTCGTGAAACGCATTCGTCATGCAAATCTGTCGTGACTCTGATTTGAGCGCCGCGAATATTAATAACCGGCCTTCATATTTCCCTGGCTGGCATGATTGTGGCGATAAGAAAACGCCGTAACCTGCCCTGTGCTCTCATGAGCTTCGTGCCTGCGTATTTTTCATGTAAACGCACGGTTTGAAAATGGTTAAGTGGTTGGAATGGAACCGGTGCTGAGGATCAAGATGTCAAAAACACAATCGCAAACGTACTTTTACCGTCCTTCCTGGATGGAAGTGGATTTGGATGCCATTGCCGCCAACCTGGCGCAGGTGCGCGCCAACCTTGGCGCGGTGCAATTGTGCGCGGTGGTCAAGGCGGATGCCTATGGCCTGGGCGCCATCGAGGTGGCGCGCTGGCTGGAGCAGCAGGGCGTACAGCGGCTGGCTGTGGTCACCCTGGACGAAGCGATTGAACTGCGCCGCGCCGGCGTGCACTGTGCCATTCTCAACATGGGCGCCATTTTCCCGGACCAGGCAGAGGCGGTCGTCGAATACCATCTCGAACAGATGGCGTTTCAATCCGACGTCATGCAAGCGCTGAATGCCAGAGCGGCTGCCTGCGGCACAGAGGCTGTGGTGCATGTCAAGGTCGACACCGGCATGAGCCGTTACGGGGTATCCTGGCGCGATGCGATTGCGGCCGTGGAAGCGTTTTCTCATTTTCGTAGTATCCGCGTGGCGGGTGCGATGACGCACTTCCCCATGTCCGATGGCCTGGACAAGAGCTTTGCGCTGCTGCAGATGGAGCGCTTCAAAGCCATCCGCTCGACGCTGCAGAAAAAAGGCATTTCAATCCCCCTCTGGCATATGTGCAACAGCGGCGGGGTTCTGGATTTGCCGCAGGCGCATCTCGACATGGTGCGGGTCGGATTGCTGCTTTACGGCTATTATCCCTCCAGCGATGTCAACCGGCCGTTTCAGTTGCAGCCGGCGGCGCGGGTTGTGACGCGGATTGCGGCGTTGCGCACCATCCAGCGCGGCGACACGGTGGGGTACGGCCGCCGTTTCATGGCCGAAAAAGAGGAGCGCATCGCCGTGCTGCCCATAGGCTATGCGGACGGCTATGACCGCAAACTGCGCAATATCGGCGAGGTGCTCATTCAGGGCCGCCGCGCCACACTGGCTGGCGGCTTGTGCATGGACGCCTGCTTCGTCCGCGTCACGGATTTTCCGCACGTGCGCCCCGGCGATGAGGTCACGCTCATGGGCCGGGAAGGCGGCGAAGAAATTTCGCCCCATGACATCGCCCGCAAGATCGATTCGGTCTCCTATGAGGTGCTGGCGCGCTGGGGCAGAAGGCTGCCGCGCGTCTACCTGCGCGACGGCAAGGTGACGGAGATACGCAATCCACTTCTCTAGGCTTTGCCAGGATGCGGCGTCTCTGCAGGCTGTGAGGGTCAAGAAGATGTCGCAACCCATGGGGGGCCGCAACCATGGCAACGGCACATTTATTGCTTACTTAACTTCTGTGATATCCTCCAATTCTCGTTCGACACAAATCAACTCAATTATAATCAACACAATAAATCGTCATTGCTATCCCGGTCAATTGTAATTGACTGTAATAAATTTATTACACGTGTCATTCATATGTTTCTCACGGGGGGAGATGGTGTACTCTTTGGAAAGGATTCGAGTATGCGTAAAGATCTCTTTTTCTACTTTTTGATCGTACTGCTGCTGGCCAGTCAGGTTATGTTCGCACAGTTGCAGATCAAGAATTCAGTGCCCAGTGTCATTATGAACATCACCCAGGGAGGAGACGTAGGTATTGGTATCGGTACTTCCACGCCAGCCGCGCGGCTGCATACCAGTGGAACGGTGCGGTTGGCGGGTACGTTGGGAACCGCAACGACCGCGGATATGACTGCCCTGGTGCGCCAGAGCGATGGTGATGTTCTGCCGCGTTCCCTGCTCGCCAATGTCTGGGATGGGGACAATCAGACATTGAGCATCTCTGGAACGACGCTGTCCATTCTTGATGGCAACTCGGTAACCCTTCCGTCTGGCGTTGGTGGTGCGGGCGCTGCCACGCGCGTGGCATTCTGGAGCTCCGCCAGCGCATTGGGCTCTGATGCGGCTCTCTATTGGGATAACACCAACAAACGCCTGGGCATTGGCTTGACGGCTCCGCAAGCCAGTATTCATAGCACCGGTACCTTGCGACTCTCCGGTACATTGGGAACAGCAACGACCGCGGATATGAATGTTCTGGTGCGCAAAACCACCTTTGGAGATGTTGTCCCGCGCGCCCTGCCCGCCAATGTCTGGGACGGGGACAATCAAACTTTAAGCATTTCGGGCAGCACCTTGTCCATTCTCGATGGCAATTCGGTAACGCTGCCAACCTATGTGAGCGGCAGCGGTGCCGCAACCCGCGTGGCGTTCTGGAATGGGACCACTTCCATCACTTCCAATGCGGATTTGTATTGGGACAATACCAATGAACGCCTCGGCATTGGCACCACCGCGCCCACAACGGGCCTTGAAATAAAGCGAGGTGGATATGCCCAGCTGCGTCTGAATGATCCCTTTGATCTGGTCACGCCAACCTATGACTTCGACATCGGGCAATTTAATACCACAAACGGCTACCTTGCCATTCATTCCTATTCGAACAATCAACCCAATCTATGGCTGGTGAATCAGACCGCGGGCGTCATGAATCTGCTCATGGAGCAGGAAGCCGGCATCGGCATCGGTGTGACCAGTCCGCAGGCCGCCATTCATATCGTCTCCAATGGCTGGCCCGGCAATTTCATCTATCTGGATGCAAATTCAGAGTTGAATGGCGATACCGGCATGCGCCTTTACAATCAAGGTGCGGTTAAATGGCACCTCTATAATGATCATGATCGGCTGGGTGAAGCGGATCCTTATTGCGTGATTGCTCAGCGCACAGATGGTACACAACGCTGGTTTATTTTTCATCCGGATGGGAATTTCTCCATTGACCATGGGGGCATCAACACCGGCGGGGCATCAACTTTCGGGGGCAATGTGACCATCACCGGGAACCTCTCCGCCAGCGGCACCAAGAATTTCGACATCGCCGATCCGCGTTATGAAGATGAAGGCCGTCGCCTGGTGCATGCGAGTCTGGAAGGAGCGGAAGCTGGCGTCTATTATCGCGGCAAAGCCGAATTGAGCAACGGCGCGGCGGTTGTCACGTTGCCGGAATATTTCGAAGCACTGACCCGCACAGAGGAGCGCACGGTACAGCTCACCTGCGAAAACGGCTGGTCACCGCTCTATGTGGATGGCGCTATCGCGGCGGGCAAATTTACCGTCAAAACCGCCCCCGGTGGCAAAAATGATCAGAAATTCTATTGGGAAGTCAAGGCGGTGCGCAAGGATGTGGCCGCACTGGATGTGGAGTATGTCAAGCCGTAACCTGAGGCCTGGCATGAATCTCTCGTATCCAGGTGCCCCCTGGCTTGCAAGCTAGAACCTGGATGCGATTTTCTCCTGGTATCACCCGGATATTTTCATACAAGCCCCGGGCAACCGTCGCAGGTTGTCCGGGGCTTTTTATTTTGATTTGCCGGGAAAAAATGCTACATTAACCGGATGAATAATTCGCAGACATATACAGGAGGTGTTTCAATGACAACAGGATCCTTGCGACGGGTGGGCATCCTCACCGGAGGCGGTGATTGTCCGGGATTGAACGCCGTGATTCGCGCCGTGGCCAAGTCGCTGATGGTGAAAAAACACATCAGCGTCATTGGCATCGAGGATGGGTTCCAGGGACTGATCGAGAATCGGATGCGGGAGCTCAAATGGGGCGATGTTTCCGGCATTTTACAAAGCGGTGGTACCATTCTGGGTACGTCCAACAAGGCAAATCCCTTTGGCAATCCTGTCATGCAAGACGGCAAAATCGTCATCGTCGATCTCTCTGAGCAAACGCTCAAACATATTGAAAAATGGCAACTGGACGCCATCGTCTGCATCGGCGGCGACGGCACCATGACCATCTCCCGCAAACTGATGGAACATGGCGTGCCGGTCGTGGGCGTCCCGAAAACCATCGACAATGATCTCTACGGCACGGATGTGACCTTTGGCTATGATACGGCTGTTTCCATCGGCGCTGAGGCCATAGATCGCATCCACACCACGGCGCAATCCCATCATCGCGTCATGCTGGTGGAGATCATGGGGCGTTATGCGGGCTGGCTCACCCTCGGGGCAGGGATAGCAGGGGGCGCTGATGTGATTCTGATTCCGGAACTGGAATATGATCTGGATATTATTTGTGAAAAGGTGGAAGAACGCAGCCGCATCGGCCGCCGCTTCAGCATCATTGCCGTATCCGAAGGCGCCAAACCCAAAGGCGGGGAGCTGGTGGTGAGCCGCATCGTCAAGGACAGTGTGGAAGCGGTCCGCCTCGGCGGCATCTCGTTAAAGTTGGGCAACGAAATTGAGGACCGCACCGGACTGGAAACCCGTGCCACCGTGCTCGGACATCTGCAGCGCGGCGGATCGCCGACAGCCTATGACCGTATCCTGGCAACCCGGTTCGGCGTCGGCGCTGCCGATCTTCTGGTGCAGGGGCGGTTGAACCAGATGGTCGCTCTGCGCGGCGATCAGATTGTCGCCGTGCCGCTGCAAGAAGTGGGCGGGAGAACCCGGAAAGTACCTCTGGATTCTCCCATGCTCGACGTGGCTGAGGCGGTCGGCACCTGCCTGGGGGTGACGAGATAATTTTTTTTATTTTGGTATGAACTTTGCATATCTTTGCGCGGAGATGGGGAGTATCCATATCCGATCCATACAGGGAATATGGCTGCTCAGGGAAGTGTTGTTATTCTGTTATTTAACGTGGTGCATTTTTAATTACTGCCAGGCGCCACGTCAGAGGTGGGTCTGATTTAGTTGGCACTGTGGTTTGTTTCAGTACATTGTTTCAAAATGGCGCACTATGAAAACGGCAACTTTTGGCAGACAGACGCGGATGTGGTCTATTGAGCATAAGGATGGCCACATCGGCCCGTTAAGCTCCTACGCATTGGCGTTGTGGGGTTTGCAAGGATTGCTCTATCCCAACGACATCATCACCAATGGACAACATCATCAATTGGCTGGTTATTTACAGGGGATGCAGCCGTTCATCCGCAACAATGGACATCTCCGCCGCGCCAAGCTGTGGTCCATCGCAGGCGGAAAGGGCGGCGTCGGTAAATCCGTACTCACCACCCTGCTCGGCATGTCCCTGGCACGCAAAGGCCGGCGCGTGGTGATCGTGGACGCCGATTTTGATGGCGCCAATCAGCGGCAGCTTTTTGGCATGCGCAACTCATCACCCAATCTCTGGGATCTCGTGGACCAGGGTGAAAGTCTTGTCAAAGCAGCTTTGCCCACCTCTATTGAAAATATTCGCCTGATCACCGCGCCCGAGTACGGGCATGACGCGGAAGAGACCACCATACTCCGCCGCATAAATTTTGTCCGCGCCCTGCGCAAACTCGACGCTGAATATGTGCTGCTCGATTTTGGCCCGCGTACCGATTTTCGCGAACTGGGCTACTTTCTCACCTCCGATTTGAACCTGGTGGTGACTTCACCGGAACCCACTGCACTGGAAAATCTTTCCAAATTCATCAAAACCATCGTCAAACAGAAACTGCAACTGGCTGTGGACAGTCTGAGTCAGCGCGGGCTGGATGAGCAATTCGTTCAGAATGAGCATGCGCCGCTTTTGCACCAGGCCATCCAGCATATGCAGGCGTTGGATTTGCCCGCCGAAGAGTTGATGCGCCGCATCGTCGGCAGCTTTAACTTGCGCATCATTTTCAATCAGGTGACGGACCAGACGTATTTGAAGGACATGAAACTGCTCAATCTTCATCTGGAGCAGGAAGTCGGCTTTAAACTCATGCTGGCCGGTGCAGTCCCGTTTGATATGGCCCTGCGTCAAGCGGTGCGAAGCAATTCCCTGATCCAATTGTCCCCTGCCTCCAGCACGACTTGTCAGTATGTGGAAAAGATGTGTGATGATCTGCTGGACTGCAAAAATCGCGTACCAGCCGCTTTTGAACTCAAACAGGTTCGCGTGGCGGAAATCGATGCGGCGACGCTGATTTGTGGCACCTGGTGTCCTTCCTGGGGCGAGTGCAACTTTCAGAATCCCGGCAATGTCTGCCCTGTGAAAAATATGAATTAGGTCGTGCACATCACTGCGTGTGGGTCGAGATGGTCTCCTGGCAGTCGCCTATACGTCGTGAAAAAAATCAGTTTCTGTCTATTACTGCCCGCCTGGCCTCTTTAGTCCATCGTCTCCTCCATCCCGGTACTATACCCCTCCGTTTTTTACCTGGTCATAACGTGCAATCCCTGTAACTCCCCAAAAGATGTGACGTGCATGGACGACGCCACCCCACGCAAGAACCTGTGTGAATATTTCGCATGGTCTGCATAAAAAAAAACAAATAAATTGAATTATTGAATAAAATGTGATAATTTAGGGCGTGAAAAAAAGATTTTGGGGTGATGGTTGTACAGGACTTATGTGCCATTTGCCCCGCGGTCGAATCATGACTCGTTGCCGTACAAAAATCCTCCCTGCATGAAAAATGCAGTTCTTGTAAAACGTGAAGGAGAGCACAACCTCGGAGTCGGAAAGAAAACTATGGGATTGATAAAAATCAAAAAGGGGTTGAATATCCCCCTGAGTGGAACGCCTGAACAGGCTGTCCATGATGGAAAAAATGTCAAGCAGGTCGCCTTATTGGGTCAGGACTATGTCGGCATGAAGCCGACCATGGAAGTGGCCGTCGGTGACAGGGTCAAAACCGGCCAGGTGCTGTTCAGCGACAAAAAAATGCCGGCCGTCAAATATACCGCGCCCGGCGCCGGCACTATCAGCGCCATACATCGCGGTGATAAACGTGCGCTTATCGCCGTCGTCATTGAGCTGCAGGGGGATGAACAAATCCCCTTTGAGGCGCACAACGCGCCCGCTCTGGCGCGCCTGGGCCGTGAAAAAGTGCGCCAGCAGCTCATCGATTCCGGACTGTGGACCGCTTTGCGCGCCCGGCCCTACGGCAGAGTGGCGAATCCGGACGTCGAGCCGCACGCGATCTTTGTCAATGCCATGGATACCAACCCCCTGGCGCCGGACATGGCCGTGATTCTCCGTGGCCGTGAAGAAGATTTCCACAACGGGTTGACGGCGCTGACGCACCTCACGGAAGGCCGCGTGTATGTTTGCGCGAAGCCGGAGGCCGGCGTCAAAGTCAGCGGCGAACGAATATCCCTCGAAACCTTCGCGGGTCCGCATCCAGCCGGCCTGCCCGGAACCCACATCCATTTTCTTGATCCGGTGGACCGCCACAAAACCGTCTGGCACATTGGCCTCCAGGATGTGATCGCCATCGGACGCTTCTTCACCAGCGGCCGGCTCGATGTCGACCGCATTGTTTCTCTGGCCGGGCCTTCGGTGAAAAATCCACGCCTGCTGCGCACGCGGCTCGGCGCGGATCTGACAGCGCTTGTGGAAGGCGAGTTGGCCGACGGTCAGCATCGGCTCTTGTCCGGTTCCGTGCTCACCGGACACATGGCCGGCCCCTTTAACAGCTTTCTCGGCCGCTACCATCAGCAGGTCACGGCCCTGCGCGAAGGCGGAGAACGCCGCTTCCTCGGCTGGTTGAGCCTGGGTGTTGATCTCTATTCGATCAAAAACATCGTCGCTTCGAAACTGTTCCCCGGTAAAAAATTTGCATTCACCACGGCGCTCAACGGCGGCCAACGCGCCATCGTGCCAATCGGCAGTTATGAGGCGGTGATGCCCCTCGATCTGCTCGCCACCCCGCTATTGCGCTCTCTGGCTATCAACGATGTCGAAGAGGCCGAGAAACTCGGCTGTCTTGAATTGGTGGAAGAAGATCTGGCGCTTTGCACCTATGTGTGCCCCTCGAAAATCGATCATGGTGAAAACCTGCGCAACACACTGACCTTAATGGAGAAAGAAGGATAGTGAAGGCACTACGACGTTTCATGGACAAACAGGAAAGGCATTTCACCGAGGGCAAGCTCAAATCCTTGTACCCTCTGTGGGAAGCCATCGATTCATTCATCTATTCCACCGGCGCCACCACCAAATCCGGCGCCCACATTCGCGATGCCATGGATCTGAAACGCATGATGATGATGGTGGTCTACGCCCTGATACCGGCGGTCTTTATGGCCCTGTACAATACGGGGTATCAGGCGAACCTGGCTATTGCCGCCGGGGCGGCGTCGTCGACCTGGCAGGCGGATGTATTGCGTTTCCTCAATATCGGTTTCAACCCGGCCGATATCTGGGCCTGCATGGTGCACGGCGCACTCTATTTTTTCCCGGTCTACATCATCACGCTGGCGGCGGGCGGTTTTTGGGAAGTGCTCTTCGCAGTCGTGCGCAAGCATGAAGTGGCCGAAGGCTTTCTGGTCACCAGCCTGCTCTTCCCGTTGATTCTGCCGCCCACCATTCCCTATTGGCAGGTGGTCATCGGCATCAGTTTCGGCGTGGTCATCGGCAAGGAAGTTTTTGGCGGCGTGGGTATGAACATCCTCAATCCGGCACTCACAGCGCGCGCGTTCCTGTTCTTCGCCTATCCGGCACAGATATCCGGTGACAAGGTCTGGGTGGCGGTCGATGGATTGAGCCAGCCCACGGTGTTGGCGCAAATGGCCGATCCGCTGCTGGAGATGACCTACTCATGGAAAGACGCCTTTCTCGGGTTCATACCCGGATCCATGGGGGAGACCTCGACGCTGGCCTGCCTGATCGGCGCCCTGATTTTAATCATCTCCAAAGTGGGCTCCTGGCGCATCATGCTGAGCACGCTCATCGGCATGGTCGCCATGTCCTCGCTGTTTAATTTCATCGGCAGCAGCACCAACCCGATGTTTCAGGTCACGCCGTTGTGGCATCTGGTGGCGGGCGGATTTGCGTTTGGCGCCGTCTTCATGGCGACCGACCCGGTCAGCGCCACGGCCACTGAAACGGGAAAATGGATCTATGGATTTCTGATCGGCATTCTGGTTGTTTTGGTTCGGGTGGTCAATCCCGCTTTCCCGGAAGGCATGATGCTGGCCATCCTGTTCATGAATGTATTCGCGCCGATCATCGATCGCCTGGTAATGAATGCGAATATTAAAAGGAGACTCGCCCGCCATGCCGTCCAATGATTCCACCAAAAAAATTCTTCTGGTTGCGCTGGGCGTCTGTCTGGTCTGTTCGGTGCTGGTCTCGGCGGCCGCCGTGAGTCTGCACGCCCGTCAGGAGCGCAACAAGGAACTGGATAAAGTGAAAAATATCTTGCAAGCCGGCGATCTCCCGACCAAAGGTGTGGATGTCATCAAGGTCTTCCGCGACCAGGTGCGCACCGTGGTGGTCGATCTCGAGGACGGCCGGATGCTTACACCGGATCAATATCCGGCCGGATTTGATCCGGAAAAATTCAATATCAAAGAGATCGCGGACAGCCGTGAGTATGGCCGGGCTATTCCGGCCGATAAGGATATCATTAACGTTCAGCGCATGCCGCGTTACATGACGCTCTATGAGATCATCCATGAAGGACGCATCGATAAAGTGATTCTCCCCATTTACGGCAAAGGATTGTGGTCAACCCTGTACGGATTCATCGCGCTGGGCGAAAACCTCAGCACGGTAAGAGGCATCACCTTCTACGAACACGGTGAAACGCCCGGACTGGGCGGCGAGGTGGATAATCCAGGCTGGAAAGCCAGTTGGAAAGGCAAGGAGGCCTTTGCGGCCGATGGCAAACTGGTTCTTGAGGTGATCAAGGGCAAAGTGGATCCCCGCGAGCCCGGCGCCATTCACCAGATCGACGGTCTTTCCGGTTCGACGCTGACGACCCGCGGCCTCGATGCGATGATCAAGTTCTGGTTGAGCGAAGACGGCTACGGACGGTTTTTGAATTCGTTAAAAGAGGGCGTTCACCATGAAGGTTAAAAAACTCCTGCTGGATCCTGTTTTCAATAACAACCCGATCGGATTGCAGATTCTGGGCATCTGTTCCGCGCTGGCGGTGACCTCCAAACTGGAGACCGCGATTGTGATGGCGTTGTCGGTGACCCTTGTGACCGCGTTTTCCAATATGGCGGTCAGTATGGTGCGCAACCACGTCGCCAGCAGCATTCGCATCCTCGTGGAGATGACCATCATCGCCTCGCTGGTCATCATCGCCGACCAGATCATCAAAGCCTTCGCCTTCGATATCAGCAAACAGCTCTCCGTTTATGTGGGACTCATCATCACCAACTGCATCGTCATGGGCCGGGCCGAAGCGTTCGCCCTGAAAAATCCACCCATCCCCAGCTTTCTCGACGGCATCGGCAATGGTTTGGGCTACAGTTTTGTGTTGATCGTCATGGCGTTCATCCGCGAGCTGCTGGGTGCCGGCAAACTTCTGGGTTATCAGATACTGCCGGTTTATACCGAAGGCGGCTGGTACGTCCCCAATGGATTGTTCGTGCTGGCGCCCAGCGCGTTCTTTTTGATCGGCTTTTTTATCTGGATTGTGCGCACCTTCAAACCCGAGCAAGTCGAAGAGGATTGAGTATGTTTGAATATTATCTGAGTCTGTTCATCAAATCGATTTTTGTGGAGAATATGGCCCTGGCATTTTTTCTCGGCATGTGCTCTTTTCTGGCCATCTCCAAACGCGTGGAAGCGGCCTTTGGACTGGGCATCGCTGTGATCGTGGTTCAGGCCATCACCGTACCCGTCAACAATCTCATTTATACGGCCATCATCAAGAAAGGGGCCCTGACATGGGCCGGGCTGCCAGACGTTGATCTCACCTTCCTCGGCTTGATTTCCTACATCGGCGTCATCGCCGCCATGGTGCAGATCCTGGAGATGCTGCTGGACCGTTTTTTCCCCAAGTTATACAATTCGCTGGGCATCTTCCTGCCGTTGATCACCGTCAATTGCATCGTTCTGGCCGGATCGCTCTTCATGGTCGAACGCAACTATACCTTTGCTGAAAGCGCGGTGTTTGGCGTTGGCTCGGGCACGGGTTTCGCGCTGGCGTTGATCGCCCTGGCTGGTGTCAGGGAGAAGATGCGCTATAGCAATGTTCCCGCGGGATTACGCGGTCTGGGCATCACTTTTATCACGGTCGGTCTGATGGCGATCGCTTTCATGTTGTTTTCTGGAATCCAATTATAGAGGGTTTTGATGTCTAATACTGGACTGGCACTCATCGGCGTGGTGATGTTCACCCTCATTGTCCTGGTGCTCATCTCCATCATTTTACTGGCAAAACGTAAACTGGTTAAAATTGGCGATGCCGTCATTGTCATCAACGACGATCCCAATCATACGTATCATGTCCCGACAGGCGGCAAGCTGCTCAATGTGCTCTCTGATCAGGGCGTCTACCTGCCTTCGGCATGCGGCGGCGGCGGTACCTGCGGCGAATGCAAGTGCATCATCACTTCGGGCGGCGGCGACGCCCTGCCGACGGAGAAGAGCAAACTCAATCGCCGCCAGATTCGCGAAGGATACCGCCTCTCCTGCCAGGTCGCTGTGAAGAGCGATCTGAGTTTGACCGTCCCGGTGGAAGTGTTTGAGATCAAGAAATGGGAATGCACGGTCCGCTCCAACCGCAATGTGGCGACGTTTATCAAGGAGCTGGTGCTCGATCTGCCAGCCGGGGAACATGTCGATTTCCGCGCCGGCGGTTATATTCAAATCGAGGCTCCGCCGCATCATCTCAATTATGCGGATTTCATCATCGATGAACAGTATCGGCCGGACTGGGAAAAATACAAGCTGTTTTCCTTGCACTCCAAAGTACATGAGCCGGTGGTGCGCGCTTACTCCATGGCCAATTATCCGGAAGAACTTGGCATGATCATGCTCAACGTGCGCATTGCCACGCCCCCTGCGAACAAACCCCAGGCGCCGACCGGACAGATGTCTTCCTATATTTTCAACCTCAAGGCCGGAGACAAAGTCACCATCTCCGGTCCCTACGGTGAATTTTTTGCGCGCGACACGAATAACGAAATGGTCTTCATCGGCGGCGGCGCAGGCATGGCGCCCATGCGCTCCCATATTTTTGATCAACTGAAACGGCTGCATTCGAAACGCAAAATGTCATTCTGGTACGGCGCCCGCAGCATGCGCGAGAGCTTTTACCATGACGAGTTCATACAGCTTGCCAAAGAAAATCCGAATTTCACGTTCCATCTCGCGCTCTCCGAACCGCTGCCCGAGGATAACTGGACCGGCTATGTCGGTTTCATCCATCAGGTGCTGCATGACAACTATCTCAAGGATCATCCCGCGCCCGAGGATTGTGAATATTATCTCTGCGGCCCCCCGATGATGAATCAGGCCGTGTTCAGGATGCTCGATCATCTCGGCGTCGAGCGTGAAAATATCCTGTTCGACGATTTTGGCGTCTGACAGTGATCAGCCAACAAACAAACCGTCTTGGCGGCGCCTGCAGGCGCCGCTGCTGTGCGCGTGCCCGACGGGCCTGTTCGAGCCAAATGCAGCATGGCCCATGGTTCCATAACCTTGAAAAAAGGAGACCTGTCTATGAAAACAGCTGAAGATATCCTCCAGCAAAAAGGGGGGTATGTCCACGCCGTCCCCATCACAGCGACCCTGCACGACGCGATAGAGATCATGATTGCGCAGCGAATTGGTGCGATACTGGTGGAAGACAAGGGTGAAATGGTGGGAATCTGGTCCGAGCGCGATCTGCTGCGCGCCAATCTGATTCCGGGTTTCGATCCACGCCTCATTCCGATCGCCGAGCACATGTCCAAGCCACTGATCACCGTCCCGCATACGGAACCGTGTTATCGCCTCATGGACAAATTGCTGGGTTTGCGGATTCGCCATCTGCCGGTTGAAAAGGACGGCAAGATCATCGGTGTCCTTTCCAGCGGTGATGTCATCCGGACGGCCTTGCTGGAAAAAACACGGGAATTTGATGAATTGAATCACATGGTCAGCTGGGAATATTATGAAAACTGGCGCTGGAAAAAGTAGCGGACGCACTTGGCCCGCATGTGTTGTTTTGTGCATTGTTTCGTTACTTTTTGTCTCTTGCACATCCCCGCAACCTCAACGCACGCTTTACAGCCTCCGCGGTACGACCATGGGCACCATCTACAGCGTCAAGGTTGTTGCACCCGCCGGACGGACGATTGAACCTGATACACTGCAAAGCCAAATCGATGCGCTTCTGACAGAGATCAATCAGGTGATGTCCACCTATATTGCCGACTCGGAGCTGTCGCGATTGAATCGTGCAGCCCCCGGCGCCTGGCATCCTGTTTCGCGTGAACTGATGCTGGTCCTGGCCGCTGCACAGGAGATGAGTGAAAAGAGCAACGGCGCTTTTGATGTCACCGTTGGACCGCTGGTCAATTTGTGGGGTTTTGGTCCGGAAAAACGCCCGGATGCTCTGCCGGATTCTCAGGCCATTCTGACGCGCAAATCCATGGTCGGTTTCAGCAACCTCCTCCTGAAGCGAGACTCTTTGCAGGTGATGAAACGGACGGCGGGCATGTACTGCGATCTGTCGGCCATCGCCAAAGGGTACGGGGTTGACTGCGTCGCGGAGTACCTCGAGTCCAAAGATATATGGGATTACATGGTGGAGATCGGCGGCGAAGTGCGGGTGCGCGGGAACAATGCCGCGGCGATTCCATGGCGGATCGGCATCTCTTCACCCCGTGCTGACCAGGTCGTGCAAAAGGTGATCTCTCCGGGAAGCGCCGGCGTGGCGACCTCGGGGGATTATCGCAATTATTACGAGAAAGAAGGTGTGCGCTATTCGCATACCATCGATCCGCACACGGGCCGGCCCATCACCCACAATCTGGCTTCGGTGAGTGTGGTGCATGCCTCCTGCATGATGGCCGATGCCTATGCCACGGCCCTCGATGTGCTTGGTCCGGAAAAGGGACTTGAACTGGCTGAACAGGAATCCCTGGCGGTCTTTATGCTGGTCAAGTCGGACAGCGGTTTCAGCGAAATCAGTACAGCAGCTTTTGCTGCGTACGTTCAAAAATGAGGTGCATATGCAGTTTCTGGCAGTCGTTGGTCTGTTTTTTATTGTCTTTTTATTTCTTGCGCTGGCTTTGCATTTCAGTAAATATAAACAGCGGCCGGAGAGCGATTGCTGCGGCGGCGGTCACTGCAGCACCGGCACCCGCTGCGCCGAACATGACCTGCGCCATGCGGACGAGGAGTCCTGCTGCAAGGAAGCGTGATGCATGCCTGCCGCTGGGCGATCACCCGCGAAATCCCATCCTTAAACGCAACACATCGCTTCAGAATTCCGCACGAAATACCGGACAGGTGCATGAGGTGTGCTGACCTCTTTTACGATTACCTAATGTGGCAATCCCTGTAACGGTCCCTTCGCTCAAGTTCATCGCAAAATCCAGCTCTTGTGCATTCAGCAGTGAAGTGCGCCGCCACGACGGCGCTCGAACCACGCCGACACGTCCGCGCGGTTCGAGCGGTGCCGGGGCACCGTATTGCCACTCCCAAAGCAAACAGCTGTACGTTCAATGGCGCGGCATGCCACACCATTTCAGTTGTCTTTTACAGAACGCTTCTGGTCCAGCGGCAGTCGCAGGACTTTGATAAATAATTTGACGACGAAAAAAATGGCAACCGCCCAGGTGCAGAGCATCATGATCCAGGCACTGGTCGACATGAGTAATCCTCCTTGTTAAAAAACACCAACCATGCGCAATCCGAGGACGAGGATGCCGATGACGATGGCACCCAGCAGCAGTACGGGGTATATGAATGAAAAATCACTGCTGTTCTGAGGGGTCTTTTTCTCTTCTGGTTTCATGAGTAAGCCTCCCAAATAATAAAAAGTCAGCGTGATTCCAGTCAATCCGCAGAGTGCAGCAGATTCCGGACTGGAATATCAGGATATAAAAATGGGTGGTAATTATGACTCACGCTGATGGAGGATCGCGGGGCAGGAAGCGGAAAAATTTGAATGTACAGGAAAGAAGAAAAGGCTGCACATAGTGAAGGTATTCACACCGGGCGGTTTGCGGGAATGGCACTTGGAGGGCCAGTGCGGATGGATTGGTTTCCAGCTTGGGAAACGCTGGAATATGTCTATTCTGCACCCAGGACGGCTGCCCGCTGCCCGGCGCGTTACCCTGCGAAGGTTCTATGGTAACTTTATAACTGTGGAAATATAAAAAAGTACTAACGGATAGAAGGGATCCGGCCACAACAATGAAGCAATAAAGAGCCAGCAGAAAAACGGGTTCACTATTTTGGCGCAGGTTTTTCATGATGTAAGATAATGGAATCTGAAGGGAAGTGCAAGCGAAATCGTGCAGGAGGGGGGCAGGGCTGCGCTGCGCTCATGCACCTGGGCGGGTTACACCCGCCGTGCAATTCGGTTATTCAGGGTGAATCGCAGGGTGGCGAAAACCCGCCGGCAAGGAATGGAGGGTTAGGCCTCCTTCATGACATCAGATGCTTGCGCACCAGCTCGCCGATATCCATGCCTGCAGGGCCGCCCAGCATCAACTGCGGTTTGGCTTGCAATAGGGATTTGCCGATGCGTTCGTCGCGCCGTATTTCTCCCCAATGCGCGGCTGTAATGCCCATGACCTCCTGCAGAACATTGAAGAGCAGCGCTACTTTGGAGTGGTCCTGGTCCGCCTCGACCTGGTTGAAGAGCAGGATCGGGTGGTAACCGCGCAGTTGGTCCCTGATTATTTTACACACATGCGCATGGGGAATATCATGGGTTCGCAAAAAATCGGGAAGAGACCGGACGCTTCCCTGCCGGTTCAATTCGCCCAGAGAGGTCACATAGCTGAATAAATCCTGCCAACGACGGCCGTGTGGCTGCATACGGCGGTAGAATCCCGTGCGAATAAATTGGTAGGCTTCAAGCAGTTGTGCGCTGGAGAATCCTGTGACCACGATCGCCAGATCCGCCGCCAGGAAGAAATCGAGATGCAGATAGCTGCTGCCTTCACCCGTATCGAGAATGACATAGTCGGATTTTAGCTGGCGCAACTGCAGCAGCAGCTTTTGCTTCGCCGCAAAGGTCATTCTGGCATGGGAGCTGACATTGGCCGAACCGGTGATCAAATAGAGGTTTTTCCAGGGAGTCGATTGCGTGAGAATATTGACATCCTCTCGCTGCTGCAGGAATTGCTGTATCATTTTATCCGCCGCCATGTTTTTAGCGCGATGGTAAATGCCCGCAGCGGTCAGGTCCGTGTCGATCAGAATGGTCCTGCGGCCCAAATGCGACAGCGTCTGCGCCAGGAGCCAGGCTATGGCAGTCTTACCCGTACCGCGGCCTCCCGAACTCACCGCTATTACCCGGGGCCCGCGCTGCACGGGGCGCTGCTCAGGTGCGAGCAAGCGCGCAAAGTCGATGGCAGCAAATTCAGCGTTTGACAATACATCTCCTCAATAAATATCTTCAAGGAATGCATTGCAACCTGCGCGCCAGGATTTGCTTTTTCACCATAAAAAATGAATAATAAAAACAATAAATTGGAACGTTAAACCATGGAGAGAGAAATACAGGCGGAGAAAACTGTATGGGAAAAGCGACGCACGTCAAAAAAACAGGACAGACGCGGGCGGCTCACAAAAACACAGCCCGCTTGGGAACGGGCTGTGTTGTACGAAGGGACGATGAATACGCGATGCTTATTTGCATCCATCAAGAATAATTGAGTTCAGTGCCCAGGGCACTGTGAGGGATGGCAAAGGCCAGCAGTGTGACGATGGCGGCTGCCACAACCCAGCCACGGGCTTGTGGTTTTTTGCGAATGTGGACGGCAGCAATGATCCACGCGGCCAGCGCCACCAGGGTTTTGGTATCCGTTAGATCATGGCCAAGCGGAAACCCGGTCCAATAGGCATCGAAGGCATATTTTTGCACCAGCGGGCCGAAGATCATGCCGCCGACGAAAACCGCGAGCAGAGTCCAATCGGTCCAGATCTTGAGGGATGATTTTTTTTGCAGGGCTTCCAGTCCGGTGCGCGTGGAGAGCAGCATGGCCATGAACATGAAAATAATATGCGGAATCAGGGCCCAGGGCGGCACGGCATCACGAAATCTGGAAATGATAAAGTGCGTGGGAGGAATGCGCTGCGTCGCGGTTTGATCGCTGAGTTCGATATAGTATTGCATCTTGCCGCCGCTCGGCTGTTCAGGAATAACGCCTGATAGATGACCGTCCCCCTTCTCCAAATCGGCATAAGTCCAGTTATCATTGGAATTATGACGCCGGTAAACAAGTTTGCCGGTCGTTTGTGCGGAAGCAGCTGTAACTCTTATAACTGCTGGTTCGCCGATGATGTGCGCACGCGGGAGTTTGTAGGAAACTACTGTTTCTGAAAGGGTTATTTTTCCGCGTGCAGGATGGGTCGGCCCCGTCAGGCGTTGATACACAGCCGATGCCAGGGTGATGATCACTGCCAGAATCCACAGGAGTGTATTTCGGGACATGGGAGCCTCTCTATGTAGTTCAGGTTTACGAATAAAAAACACAATCTGGTACAAAGATATTCCTGCATTTTTCCTAAAAGAGTTGATAATATTCTATAAATATCCTAAATTATTTGCATGTTTCACGAAACAAGGAATTCTCATGGCGAAAAAAAATCTGATTTTGTTTTGTCTGGTGATGACTCTGACCGTTGCTTCCTGCCACAAGCGCCACGTGCGCGAAATAGGCCTGGATTTGATAAAAATTCCGGGAGGAGCCTTTGAGATGGGCGATACGTTCGGCGATGGTGACGGCGATGAACTGCCGGTGACCACAGTCAAAATGAATACATTTTATCTGAGCGCGACCGAAATCACGGTCGGGCAGTTCAAAAAGTTTGTTGAGGCCACAGATTACAAAACGCAGGCGGAAAAGGAGGGCCTGGGGTGGGCCTGGACCGGCGACAAGTGGGACCGCATTCGCGGCGCCAACTGGCGCAATCCCGGTTTCCCGCAGGATGACGCCCATCCTGTCATTGATGTCAGCTGGGCGGATGCGCAGGCCTTTTGCGATTGGGTTGGCGTGCGTCTGCCAACGGAAGCGGAATGGGAGTATGCCGCCCGCAACAAGGGCGAGAAAATTCGCTACGCCTGGGGCAACGACGCTCCCCCCGCTTCGCGCGGCGGCAATGTCGGCGACCGAGGCTCGGCAGCGCTTTTAAAACTCAAGGTTTTTTTCGCGGCGTATGACGACGGTTACATCTTCACGGCGCCCGTCGGCAAATTTGCCGCCAACGGACTCGGCTTGTATGACATGACCGGCAATGTCATGGAGTGGTGTTCCGATCATTATGAGGAATATCTTGGCTCCATGCCACCGCCGGGCAAGCAATTCAACAGTCTGCCCATGGAATATTCCCGTTCTCTGCGCGGAGGCTCATTTGCTGATGGGCCCATTTACAGCCGCTGCTCTGAACGGGCAGGCCAGAATCCTGCTTTTGCCTATCCCTTGATCGGTTTTCGTGTGGCTTCGTCGCGCAAACCCTGATTTATGTGGTATCTCGATGTGGAATCTGACACCTGATCTATTATGACAATGCGCACATGTCATTAACAGCGAAGGCGTCTGATGCGGTTATTTATGGAACCGCCAAGCGCCAGAAGCCGCCAGGCTGGAGCTGGTTGTGCTATTACATGATCGCAATGCAATTCACATCTTGCCATTATATTCAGCAATAATTGTTTCTCTTGTTAATTTACAACCAGGCACTTCTCAGCGTGCTTGCGATGACGCACTCAGAAAAGACCACTATCAGCATCAAGACTAGCTATTAATCAGCGGATATATCGCCGCTAACCAGGAGGATTTATGGTTCATCGACATCTCAAGACTCTGCTTCTTTTTCTTGCGATTCTTTTCTTGCATGGCATAGCCGCCGTGGTTTTCGGCGCGGAAGAAGCTGAAAGTAGAAAAGTCTTCACTTTTTGGACGGTGTGGACGCTGCCGCGGGTTTGGGTGGGCGCTATTCTGGCGTTTATCGGCGTGGTTTTGTTGATGACGCGCAGCGCCGGCAAATGGGTGCGGTTGCTGGCCATGTTTGTGGTCTTTTTTGCCTTCAGCATCGTTGCGATTTTGCCGCTGGGCGCGTTCGCCGACGGCATGGGTTTGCATCCCAGCCCCATGTGCACCATCGAAAAGGCGTTCATCTTCAATCAGATGGGGCGTGCCGTTCCCATCATCTTTTTCTCCATCCTGGCATTTATTCTCGCCCTGACACTGATTGCGAACAAGTCATTTTGCGGCTGGAACTGCCCCATCGGCGCCATACAGGAGATTCTCCATGCAATGCCCATGCCCAAAAAATGGCGGATGAAATTGCCCTTCCGATGGACCAATGCCGTGCGCATCCTTCTGTTCTCTGTTTTTCTTGTCCTTTTATACGCGATGGCCTTCAGCCTTTATGCCTATCTCAATCCTTTCGAGTTTTTACACTGGCAGCTGGAATGGGCGGTGATCCCGGCTGTGCTGGTGACCTTTGTGGCGGCTTTTTTCATCTACCGGCCTTTTTGTTATCTGGTCTGTCCCGTGGGACTGGTCACCTGGCTGGTTGAGCATGTTTCCATTCTGCGCGTGAAACTGGATAAAGAGAAATGCACCATGTGCATGCGCTGCGTCAAGGAGAGCCCCTGCCCAACGGTGCCGTCCATTCTGGATGGCAAAAAATCGCGTCCCGACTGTCACGCCTGCGGCGCCTGCATTCAGGCCTGCCCTGAGGATGCGCTGCGATTCAGGCTTTAAATAATAAGCCCTGAGAGTAGTTTCTCAGGGCATTTTTTTAGCCTGATTTATCCACCGCCGAGAACGCAGAGACGCGCAAAGAAAAGAAAAGCATAAAATCAGCCTCGACAGCAACTTTTATGACTGAGATGAAATACAAATCATAAAATTATGGATAATCTCAATAAAAACAAATTGTCGGCCTCGGCGCACTCGGCGGTTTATGAACAGAACAGGTTAGAGTGGACTTTTAAATGTTAAAAAACTGCTCCCGCCGCAGGTTCATCGCTTCGTCCGTTCCAACTCCAGCAAAAACTTTTTGCGCTGCAAGCCGCCGCCATACCCCACCAGTTTGCCGTCCTTGCCGATCACACGGTGGCAGGGGATGATGATGGCGATGCGGTTGAGACCGTTGGCGTGCGCCACCGCCCGTATCGCCTTGGGTTGCCCGATGGCGGCAGCCTGTTCTTCATAGCTCCGTGTTTCGCCGTAGGGAATTTGCTGCAGGGCTTTCCATACTTTCTGCTGAAAAGGGGTGCCCGGGACGAGGAGGGGCACGGTAAAGGTCTGGCAGCTGCCCGCGAAATACGCCTTGATCTCCTGGTCAAGTTGTTCGAAAAGGGGATGAACGCCGGGGATCAATTCCGCATGCAGCAACTGTTGCAGCCGTTTCATCTGGGTTTCCATCATGCGGCGGTCGATAAAATCGAACAGGCAAATTCCTTCATCGATGGCGCCTGCCAGCATCGGCCCCAGGGGCGTCAGCAAGCGGGTGATTATGATCAGGCGCCGATCCGGGCTGCTGGCAGGGGCAAACCCGGTTGTCTTTTTAAAGCTGGCACCGAAGCCACTGAGTGATTCATAGCCATTATCAAAAGCCGCTGCTGTCACTTTATCTCCATACTTTATTTGTCCAAATGCCTGTCCAATGCGAAGCGTTCTCAGATAGCACTGAAACGTCATCCCGTGATTTTTTTTGAACCAGCGCCGCACCCGATTGGGATCCACTCCGCGCTGACGCAGATCGTGGTCCGTGAGACGGATGCCCGGATTCGACGCTGCCTCATCCAGCAACGGTTTCAGCCATCTCGCGGCCGTTCCCTTAAAAACCAGAGGCTGGCACAACCGGCAGGGCCGGTAGCCACGCTGCAAGGCTTCCTGGGCGGTGGGAAAAAATTCCACATTTTCCGCCTTGGGTTTTCGCGCTGTGCAGGTCGGCCGGCAAAATATTCCGGTGCTTTTGACGCCCGCCACAAAGATGCCCTCATAGGCGCCGTCTCTTTGCACCAGAGCGCGGTACATGGTCTTCGTGTCGGGCAGTTGATGTCTCATCATCGTGCGCTCATTTATCGACTGGATGGCTCATTACCAGATACGGCTGCAACCCTGTAAATTACATCCTGTGAGGCTATTCAGCAACCGAAAAATTGTCAAATAATTCATTATTTTCCAACAGGGCGAGGCTGGAGGATAAAAGCTTCAATCGCCGGTGGTTCTGTTTTCTCTGTCTGCCAGGAAGTTATTCTTCTTCGGGATCAAAGATTTCACCATCTTCTTCGATATCGAAATCTCCGTATTTGTCATCTTCGGGGTCATAATTGGAATAATCATAGGACAGGACGTCTTTGGCCACTTTCGGGTGGCCATACGTGTCCAGATAGAGGTCATGGCATTCGTGGCTGCAAAATGTTTTTTGGCCGGCCAGGAGGGGGTCTCCGCACCAGCGGCAAGTTTTAATCGACATGCGGTTCTCCTTTATCGAAAATAACTTGCATCAAATGGTTCATGCAAAAAAAGGGCGCGTTGTCAGGCGCACCCCTTTTTTGATGTATTCATCTGAGCATCAAGGCAGTGTGCTCTGCGCATTCAGAAGCGTATTGGTTTTCCACAGGTTATAGTCGCTGATGCCCACCGATCCGTTCATGTCGACATCGGCGATGCGGTATCCCGATTCGGCGCGCATGTTGGAACGGTACCAGGCGTAATAATCACGCGTGTTGATGATACCGTCCTGGTTGATGTCACCGGCCCATAGACCCCAATAACCGGATTCAAGCTGGACACATCCGCCCGTTCCATAATATTTATCAGATCCTGTGGTGAAATCGTACAGCGTCGTTGCGGTGCGGCTGAGCGTGATCATAGAGGCACTCATCACAGCGAGGTGGTTACGGTGCTTGAGCACGAGATAGTAGGAACCTTCCGCAAGTCCCTCGATCACGACCTGACTGGTGGTGCCATCATCGTCGACCAGGCGGCCATCTTTATGCAGGAGCACGCTTTTCTGGAGCATCATCGCATTGCCGGAATCGCGCAGCTCAACCAGGATCCAATCGGTGATGTCCGCCGGCATGGTGTCGATGACGCGCCGGTCCACATAGGGGGCGACCAGCGGCAGATGGCCGCCTGTATTCAAAGCAGCTGTCATATGACCACCGCTCATGACGTAGGGGCCTTGCAGCAACGCTTTGGCTTCGAGCAGAACAAAGTTATTTTCCAGCCACTGGGCAAAATTGAAAGAGGGTTTGCTGCCTGCGGCCGAGAAAGAACCGCCGACGTAGAGATCACCTTCCTGCAATGCATAGACAGGGCCGTTGAGGCCATTGCCTTTACTGGACCAGGAAGTGCCGTTCCATATGGCGAAGTGATTGGCAGCCACCGACGAACCAACCGTGGTAAAGTCGCCGCCAATGTAGATGTCACTGCCGATGACCGAAATGGCGCGTACGGTTGCATTGGCGCCGCTGCTGATGGGTGCCCAGACCGAGCCATTCCAGCGCGCCAGGCGCGTTGCGGTGTAGCCATCCGCTTTGGTGAAATTGCCACCCGCATATAATCCATCGCTCGGTGTGGCGACCATGACGTACACCGTGCTGTCGGTGCCGGTTCCGAGAGAGGTCCAGGTTGCGCCGTTCCACTGCGCTGTATAGTTGAGCCAGAAGCCACCGCCCTGGGTGTATTTGAATTTTCCGCCTGCGCAGATTTTGCCGCCGTAATTGGTCAGCGTATAGACGGTGTTATCCATGCCCAGCCACATGGCGCTCCATGAGCTGCCATCCCATTGTGCAACGCGATAGGCGGCCGAACCGCCGGCCGTGTTAAATTCTCCGCCTGCTATTACATTGGACCCCAGCATGGCGAGCGCATATACCGTGCCACTGTTTGAGGTGCCATTGCTGACCCCTGAACCGAGTGCGCTCCAGGAAGTGCCATCCCATTTGGCGATATTATTGGCGGAGATGGCGCCGGCAGCGGAGTAGCGGCCGCCTGCGTAAACATTGGTGCCATCGGTGGCGAGGGCATAGACTGTTCCGGCAATGCCGTTGCCCAGCGCGCTCCAGGTGGAGCCGTTATATTTGACAATATTATTGGCGGCCACGCCGCCGGCTTGCGTGAAGGAGCCGCCCACATAGACATCAGTGCCATTGACCAGGATCGTATATACCTTGCCGCGGAAACCATAGCCGGTGTAGAGTGCATAGTAATTAATCCCATCCCAGCGCGCGATGTTATTGGCGCATTTGCCGCCGGCAAAGGCGATATCCCCACCGATATACAGATTGCTGCCATAGAAGGTGAGGGCGTAGACGTAGGAATTGATGCCGCCGCCGACGGCCGTCCAGGTGGTTCCGTTCCAGCTCGCCAGGCGATACGCAGCGACGCCTGATATATTCGAAAAGTGACCGCCGGCATAGAGGGTGCCGCCATTGACGGTGATGGCATTGACCCGGTCATCCGCACCGGTCCCAAGGGCGAGCCAGGCCGTGCCGGTCCAGCGGGCGATGCGATTGACCGTGACGCCGCCGGCGGTGATAAAGTCGCCGCCGGCATAGAGGACGCCGCCCGCGTAGGCCAGCGCCCGCACCGTATTATCGCATCCGCTGCCGATGCCATACCAGGCGCTGCCCGACCAACGCGCCACGCGGTTGGCGGAGGTGCTAAAACCAATAAAGGTGAATTCACCACCCACATAGATTTCGCTGCCATTGGGCGTGAGGGTGTGCACGGGAGCGTTGACGCCGTTCTGGGGCATGCTCCAGGATGTGCCATCCCATTTGGCAATATAGTTGATGGTGGTGGCGCCGGTCGCCGTAAAATCGCCGCCCGCATAGAGATAGCCTCCGGCCAGAGTCATGGCGCGAACCCGGGCGTTGAAGCCGCTGCCCAGCGCAGACCACATCGTACCATCCCATTTTGCCACGCGACGGCAAAAGACATCATCGGCATAAATGAAATCACCGCCGATGAACACCGCGGTGCTGCTGACCGCAATGGCATGTACCGCACCGTCCACACCCGCGCCGAGGGGGGACCAGGTCGAGCCGTCCCATCGGGCGATATAATTTGCGAAGATGGGACCGATGGCTGTGAAATATCCGCCCACATAGAGTTCGCCATTGAAGACGGCCAGTGAGGTGATGAGATTATTGGCGCCGGAATACGCATATTGCGAACTCCATTTTTCAATGACATCGAGAGAGGAGGGGGCGCCATCGCGGGTAGAGCGGAACAGGGGGCGGCCTTGGCCGTCGAGGGCCATTTCAAAGCCGGTGGGATCCAGTGCCATATTGGCCTGATCATGCAATTTGAGGGTGCCATCGGGCTGCAATACGTCAGCGAGGGGACGGAGCGCTGCATTCTGCGCCAAGGCTGTTCCCCCCGTGAAAAAAATGAGCGTAATGGCGCCGAGCACCATCGCTAAATAGCCAAGGGCCGAAAAATTTCTTTCCAAGCTGCCTCCCATGATGAAGGTTCGTGGCCAATATTTTTGGCGACTGTTGCCTAATAAGCAGAGCCTGGGGTGAATATGCTGTCGCTCTGTGCTGTTATATACCCGCAAAGAGATGTGATTGCGAACAATTTTTGACAAATTAATTAAAGATAAAAATTCAGGCGCTTTTTTGTATATTATCCGGTGTGATCTAAAATAAACAAAATATATCATTCATACAAATAAAATCAGGAAAAAATGGGTCGCTACAAAGCAATCACGCCAGAGCGTGCGAGCGCCGTTTTCGCCGCGGTTACAGACCGCGAACACATCGAAATACGTCATCCGCAAACGGCCATGACAGCCGTGTTCCGTGCCATCGCCGGAAAACTGCCAGCCCGCATCAGTTTCCTGATATTCTAATTGGAGTCATCGGATGAAAATTGACACACCCGGCAGCTTCTGTGAGCGGCTGCTGAGTTAGTAAAGATCCGCTGTATGAGGATCATCCCTTGCGTTTCTGCTTGCAAGATATGTGCAAATGGCCTTGGCCGCTTGATCGACCCGGTGTCTGATGATTATCCCTTGCATTTCCGCAGTAAATGATGTATTTTAGTGAAAATGATTTTCCGGGAAAAATGAACCATGCGCAAACAATTGCTCTCCCTTTACATCTTACTTTTCGCAGCCACTTCGTGCTGGTCAGCGTTGGAGTTTCCGCAGCGACGGGGGGCTGTTAATGATTTCGCCAATGTCATCCCCGTTGAACAAGCCCAGCAAATGGAAGCGCTGGCGATCGAAATATGGGACAAAGCGGAGGTCGCCGTGGTGATTTGCACCATGCCCACCATAGGCGATGAGGATTTTCGTGATTATGCCAATCGTCTTTACGCGGCATGGGGGATCGGAAAAGCGGGTAAGGACAATGGTGTTTTGATCCTGAATGTGGTCGATATCCGCAAAATATGGATCGAAGTCGGATATGGAGCAGAGGGGTATTTGAACGATGCCCGCGTCGGTGATATATACCGGGAACAGCTGGTGCCCCATTTGCGGGAGGGCGATTACGGTACGGGTTTTCTCGAAGCGGTACAAGCCCTGGCGGGTATTATTGCGCAGGAATATGATGTCGAATTTACGGGTAAAACCATTGCGCCGCGAGCGGGACGGGGTACGGAATCCGGTGGATCGGTCGTCTTTTTTGTCATCGCGCTCATCATTCTCTTCCTCATCATCAGAAGCCGTACGCATTCCACCGGTGCATGGGGCTCAGGACCGTTCAGCGGTGGACGCCGGCACTCCGACTGGGGCGGTTTTGGGGGCGGATTCGGCGGTGGTGGTTTTGGCGGTGGTTTCGGCGGCGGTGGCGGATTTGGCGGTTTCGGCGGTGGCATGTCCGGCGGCGGTGGTGCCGGCGGCGGATATTGATTGGCCTAACCCATATAGAATAGTTAAAGGAGATCGATCATGGCGAAAATTCCCGATTCGCCGATGGAAATTACCGAGGCATTTGCGCAGGATTATAAAGCCCTGTTCGGCGATGAACTGGTCTCGGTGATTCTGTTCGGCAGCGGCGCCAGCGGCACCTATGTGCCCAAAAAATCCGATATCAACTTTCTCATCGTTGTGACAGAGACCGGCATTCAGCATCTCTCGGCCTGTTTTCCTGTGATCGAAAAATGGCAGCGTTATAATGTCTCGGTGCCGTTGTTCATGACGCGACAATATATCCAAAATTCCCTGGACAGCTTTCCGCTGGAATTTCTCAATATGAAGAAAAATCATCGCATGATCTACGGTGAGGATATCCTCAATGGTCTCGAGATTCCCCGCGAGAATATCCGTCTGGAATGCGAAACCCAGTTGAAGGGCAAGCTGCTGCATCTGCGCAAGGATTTTCTCGCCACCCTGGCAAATCGTAAAGCGCTGGAGCTGCTCATCATGAAAAGCGTGCCGGTGTTTGCCGCTGTTTTCAAGGGACTCTTGCTGCTAAAGGATGCTGAACCATCTGCGGATGCAAGTGCAAATGCGGTCATCATGACAACGGCTGAGAAATTTGGCCTCGATCTTGCCCTTTTTGAACAGATTCTGCAAATCAGCGAAAATAAAATCCGCCTCACCTCTGAAGAATTGATAAAAATAATTGAAACATATATCCTGCAGATGCGAAAACTGGCTCTGCTGGTCGATGAGTTGAAATAACCTGGGAGGTCAACATGACAAAAGGTCTGAAAATCATCATTGGCTTGGTCGTTCTGGCGTTGATACTTGGCTGGATGGTCAAAAACACCTACAACAATCTGGTTGTACTGGATGAAGGTGTCAAGAATTCCTGGGCGCAGGTCGAAAATGTGCTGCAGCGCCGTATGGATTTGATTCCGAATCTCGTCGAAACCGTCAAAGGATATGCCGAGTTCGAGCGTTCCACGCTGGAAGCGGTCATCAATGCCCGCGCCAATGCAACCAAGGTGCAAATCAATCCTGAAAATATGGATCCGCAGCAGCTCGCCAAATACATGGAAGCGCAGAATGGCCTTTCTTCGGCGTTGTCGCGGTTGATGGTGGTGGTTGAACAGTATCCACAGTTGAAAGCCAATGAGAACTTTTTGCGCCTGCAAGATGAGCTGGCCGGGACGGAAAATCGCATCGCTGTGGAACGCCGCAGATACAACGATTCGGTCCAGGGCTATAATCAGAAGATGCGCTCTTTTCCAACGGTCATCATAGCCGGCATGCTCGGTTTTCAGCAAAAGCCTTATTTCGAAGCACCTGCTGAAGCCAAAACAGCGCCCAAGGTCGATTTCTCCGGAATGGGACAGAAGTAGCAGACGGTTGTCAGAGGGTCTGAGTAAGGAAAGAGATCATCAAGACAGCAGGCAATAAGGGGAAACGCAAAAGCCGATACAGGAGTAAATCCTGCATCGGCTTTTTTTGTTTAATCATTACATCTCCGGGATGGCTCGCCCTGCTAACCTGTTCTCTTCATAAACCTCCGATAGCGCCGAGGCCGCCGAGTCATTTATATCATAATGATCGAACAATTTTTGCTTGAAATTTTACCTCAATCATCATCGTTCTGATGGATGCCATTCTTCTGTTTTTTTTCTTTGTGTACCTCTGCGTCCCTGGCGGTGAATAATTCAGGCCCAAAGCGCAGGTCTCGGGATGAGGTCTTTGGCGTTCCGCCTTTGTATTCCCACATTCTAGTCAAGCCGAGAACGGGAACGGCTCAATAACTGCGCTTGGCCTGATCCGCTTCGAGTTTGGCTTCATATTTTGACGGACACTTTAACAACAGCTTGTTGGCGTGAAAAGTGCCATCCGCATCGAGCTTGCCTTCCGCCAGCACCTGCTGCGCATCGGCCAGTTGATCGGGTTTGACACCGTCATAATGAACGCGAAGCGAGTCGCTGCCTTCGACCATGGTGAAACTGACGCGAATATTTACGGCATCCCAATCTATGGTCGCCGGATTGACGTAACCGCTGACCCGCACACCCTGTCCCTGAACCTGCGACTTTTTGCTGAGCACTTCCGAGACCGTCATATAATAGACCGAACTGTCCTTGAAGCCGCTGACCAGCAGGTAAGCCAGCGCCGCCACTATGATCACAACCCCAATAATAATTTTCGGTTTCATCTTTTCTCCCGGGTATTCTTTAATCGATTGCCTTTAAAATACATATTTCAGAAGCGATTGTCAAGTCAGGAAAGAGGCTGCCGGGGTTTTGCGCACGGATTGCGGCATGATTCTGTTTGCATTTTCCACGGTTTTTTCTATATTCCTTTTTACACGGATAGATTAAAATTGTTCCCCTCATCAGGAGAGTGGTTATGAAAACTGCACGCGTCTTCTTTTGGCTGCTCATCGGCTGTGTCCCGCTCATGGCACAGGAATCGCTGTTGTCCGGCCAAATACCATTGTTGAACACCTGGATCGAAGAAAAGATGGCGTACGATGGCATCCCGGGCATGGCCGTTGGGGTGGTCTCGGAGGGTGAATTGGTCTGGAAACAGGGCTTCGGCTATGCCGATTTGCAGGACAAAACGCCCATGACCCCGCAGACCCTGTCGCGCATCGCCTCCATCACCAAGACCTTCACCGCCACCGCGCTGATGCAGCTGCAGGAGATGGGACGCCTCAAACTCGATGATCCAGTGGTGCACTATCTGCCCTGGTTCAAACCGCAAAATGAATTCGCAGGCGAACCGCCGGTCACCATCCGCCAATTGCTCACGCATACTTCCGGTTTGCCCGCCGAAGCGGCATTCCCCTACTGGACGGATCATATTTTCCCGACGCGAGAGCAGATGATTGCAGCGCTGCCCGGCCAGGCACTGCTCAATCCGCCAGACGCGCGCTACCGTTATTCGAACCTGGGCCTCTCTATCGCTGGCGAAGTGGTTGCGGCCGCGGCGGGCGAACCCTATGAAAAATTCGTGGAAAACCATATTCTCAAGCCGCTGGGGATGAATAATACCTCGGTGATTCTGCCGCAAGCGCAACGTTTCCGCCTTGCCCCTTCCTACGACTTTCGCCAGGCTGACGGCCAGCGCAGCAAACTTGATTTTCCAGAGAGCGGCGCATTGATTCCGGCAGCCAATATCGTCTCCAGTGTTGACGACCTGGCAAAATATGTCAGCGCGCATTTGCGCGAAGGCCGGGATGAGGAGAGCAAGATACTCTCTTCCTATTCACTGCGGGAAATGCATCGTGTGCACTATATACATACGGACTGGAGCAGCGGCAGAGGCTTGGGATTCAGCGTGCAAAAACGCGGCGACAAGACCATGGTTGGACACGGGGGCTGGGTGGCGGGCTATAAGAGTCACATCACTTTTTGTGTGAAGGATAAAATCGGCGTGATCGTGTTGATGAACTGCGCTGATGCCATCCCTTCTGATTACGCCTACAAAATCTATGACCAAGTGGCGCCTGCCCTGTTGAAAGCGCGGCCGGGTGAACCGAAAAAAGAAATCGACCGCAGCCGCTGGCACGAATACGCCGGCGAGTACCGCGACAACTGGGGCTGGCGCGCCAAAATTATGATCCTGGGTGAGAAATTGATCTTTTATGAAAATAACTATCCCGCCAACGAATCACCGGATGGCGGCGTCACCGAGCTGACGCCCGAGGACGTGGACCGCTTCCGCCAAGGCGGCAACGGGGAATGGCTACGCTTCGAACGCGATAAAGATGGCCAGATCATCCGGCTGTGGAAGGGTGTAAATTACTGGCTGCCGGTGAAATAACAGTGAATGCAACATCGAACCCTGGGAGCGTATCGGCTATGGACGAGATCAGAGATCTGATGACGCCGGCGGTATCGATTATTTTACCGGTTTATAACCGCCGTCACCTGATCATGCGTGCCATCGCTTCTGTTGAAAATCAGACAACCGCCAATTGGGAACTGCTTATTATCGATGATGGCAGCAACGATGGGCTGGAGGAATTGATTACACCCGAGCTCGATCTGCATCCGCGCTGGCGCTATTTCAAACACCGCAATCGCAAACTGGCAGCGTCACGGAATATCGGCATTCAGGCCGCCCTGGCGCCGCTTGTCACTTTTCTCGACGCGGACGATGAATACCTTCCAACCCATCTCGAGCTTCGGCTCGGCTTTATGCAGGCACACCCCGGTGTCGATCTCATCCATGGCGGCGTGGTCCTGAATGGTCCGGAAGAATCGCACTGGGTGGAGGATGCCTATCATCCCGGTCAGCTCATCCATCTCTCCCAGTGCACCATCGGCGCCACCCTGTTCGGATACAAACGCGTCTTCCTCGCTGCCGGTGGATTCAAGCTTCTGCCTTATTCGGCGGAATCGGATTTGATGGAACGCCTGCAGAAAGTGCACCGCATTGAACGGGTCGATTTCCCCACCTACATCTACCATACCGGACTGCCCGACAGCATCTGCACTCTGAGAAAGCGGAAATAATCAGAATATGTTCGCTTTCACCGAACGGCGATGTATGGTTTCCAGATGGCGTGGAGGCTTTGCTGCAAATCGAGATGGCGGTAATGGTACTCCTGCACAAGTTTGCGGTGTTTCGTGGCTGTGCGCTGTGAGAAGGTCAGGGATTCCCAGATGGCGGGATCGCGATAAGGGATCTCTTTTCGTGAAATCGTCTGCAGCGGCAAACCGCTGATGCGGCCCAGCGTCTCGGCTAATTTATGCTGTTGCAGGGTTGAATCACCGATCAGATTATACGTTTGATAGGGTGCGCCATTTTGCGCGATATGCCAAATCAATCCCGCGGCATCCTCCACGTGAATGAGATTCATCCAATTCTGGCCGTCACCATAAAGCGGAACAATCCCTTTCAGTTTCATCGGAAAAAGATAGAAACCCAGCAGCCAGGAACGGGGTCCGTAAACCCAGGCCGGCCTGACGATCTGGATGGGGATTCTCCGTTCTGTCATCGCATCCAGGATGGGCTGCTCGCCCATGGCGTATTGGCGCGCGAAACCGGCAGGGTTGAGGGCATGATCCTCCGTCACCCCGGCTTCGGCGCTTGGTCCATAAGCCAGGGTGCCGGCTGTGAGAACCAGAAGGGGGGGATCCGTCTGGCTGCGCAGCCAGCGCAGCAGACGCCGGTTGGCGATGGCGCTCAGATTCGCCGCCAGGGAACGACCCAACGCGCCGGAACCGGGGATACGGGCGAAATGAAAAATGACCTGAGGCGGATTATTTTCAAGTTTGCGCCATGAAAAAGTCAGCAAAGAGGAGAGGTAGGCCTTTTCTGGATGGAGATCGGGTGGCAAGCGTCTGCGATGGCGCATGCAGGCATGGGAAATTCCCAGAGATTGCACCTGTCGCGCCAGTTCGGAACCGATGAAGCCGCTGGCGCCGAGGATGAAGATGGAGGGTTTATGCATGAGTCTCCCGAACATAACGTGTCAGGCGAGAAGATGTTTCTCTGCAGATTCTTTTCGAGATGACAGCGACGCGGGCCGACGAGACGCGTCGGCCCACAGCTGCGTCATTAGAAGTAAAAAATGTGCATGATCGCCTCAGATGGCTCCTGTGTTGAAGCGAAGCAGTCCGAGCGCATGGAGGGCTGAATCAGCCGATCTCCAGCATGCGCTGCACGGCGCGCAATGCCCGCACGCGGATCTCTTCGGGCACGGTGACGATGTACTGGGTCTTTTGCAAGGCTGCCAGCGTATCTTCCAGCGTGATCTCATTCATATGGGGACAGCGCACCGAGCATAAGCGCAGCATCTCTTTCTCCGGATTCTCCGCGGCGATGTTGTCGCCCATGCTGCATTCGGTCAGCAGCAGATAGTGCGGCGCTTTGGTCTCCTGAACGTAGCGGATCATCGCCGAAGTGCTGCCGGAATAATCGGCTGCAGCCACCACCTCCGGACTGCACTCCGGATGTGCCAGGATGACCACGTCCGGAAATTGGGCGCGAATGTTGACGATATCTTCCACCGTAAATTTTTCGTGCACTTCGCAGCGCCCCTGCCAGCCGATCATGGCATAATCGAGATTGGGATCCGGTTTGATCAAACCAGCCGCACTTTTCACAGGAAAAACAATATGTTTGCCGGTTTCGCGCGCCACATTGCTGGCGAGGTATTGATCCGGCAGAAAGATGACTGTCTCATCCTTGAAGGAACGCACCACGGCCGCGGCATTGCCGGAGGTGCAACAGATATCGCATTCCGCTTTGACATCGGCATAGGTATTGACATAGGTGATGACGGGCACACCGGGATACATTTTTTTCAGCTGGCGAACATCCTCGGCGGTGATGCTCTCCGCCAGGGAGCAGCCCGCTTTGGAGGATGGAATCAATACGGTTTTTTGCGGACTGAGGATTTTGGCGGTCTCGGCCATGAAACGCACGCCGCAAAAAATGATGATATCCTTGTCCGTTTGCGCCGCGCGGCGGCTCAGTTCAAGGGAATCCCCGCGAAAATCCGGTACGGAGTGATACAGGGCGGGTTCCATGTAATTATGGCCGAGGATGACCGCGTTGCGCGCCTGTTTGAGGCGGTTGATCTCTGCGGCCAGCTTTGCTTTGTGGCGGATTTCGGCGACGGGAATGACATTCCTTAACTTTTTATAGAGCTGTTCAAAGAGCAGCTCTTTTTCATCAACATCAGCGTGCATTTTCGATTCCTTTAATTTAAACCTGAGCCGGGCGGAGGCTTTGTTGCGGCGGAGCTTTGCGCTTTTTGCAGGAGTGCCCCTGTCGTCCGAAATCGCTCAATTCAGGCCATCATCGACATCCGCTTTGAACCGGCGGCTAATCACATCGACTAAAAGTAACCATTTATCAACAAAAATGCAAGTTTTCCCCATCAGAAGGGTGGAGCGTCTCATAAATTACAGGCCGCGTTCGGCAGCGAGTGTTTCGGGCCGGATGTGGAAGTGATGCGGCAGGTGTATACTGAAACAGCCATCGGCTTGGGCCAGCGCAGCGATGGGACGTCCCCCCAGAGTCAGGGCGTGATAGCTGAGGGGACCATGAGGCGCTGGTATGTGGCCGTGCTCGAACAGCGCGAGCAGATCCTGGTCGCTCAGCTCCAGGTGCCGTTTGCTGACCTGCGCGTCGAGGAATTGAACGGATTGATTGAGCAGCCTCCAGGCGTGGCTTTTGCGCAAGGCCAATGGTAATCCCGCCATCATGAATGTGCGATCCGGCGTCTGCTCCCAGGCGCTGTCCATCATCCAGATACGGTTTTTGTTGACGATGAAGCGATAGTTCTGCAAAACCGCCGGATCGATGCCCCAGTGATCGTGCAGATGGGATAAAATCGCCGCAATCTCGGGGGCATCTGCCGCGAGAGTCGGTTGATACTGCAGCGGCGTAGTCACCGGGCGGATGGGCAAGGGTCCGGTTTTGCGCAGCCGGGCGACAAAAAAACCTTCGTAGGGCAGGGGATAGGGATGGACGCGGCCGGCACATTCGATCTGCCTGGCAAAGGAGTGACCTGCATAGCCGGAAAGCCCCGGACGCACGAAGGGAGCCGGGGAAAAGGGCAGTGGCTCCATCTCGACCGGATAGCGCGCGAGGATGCGCTCGAGGACCATTTCGTCCTCTTCCGGACATATCGAGCAGGTCGAGTAGACGATAATGCCGCCCACCCTGGCCGCTTTGATCGCCGAAATCAGCAGCTGCTCCTGCAGATAGCTTATCTTGTTCAGATAGGCCGGCGACCAGTGCGCTTCTTTAATACGTTTGGGCCAGTTGCTCAGGGCTGAGCAGGGTGCATCCACGAGAATGCGGTCGAACTGCTCCGGCAGGAGACGGCCGATGAGCTGACCTGGCAGGGCGGTGACGATGTCATTCATCACGCCGGCGGCGGTGAGGTTGGCCATGAGTGCTTGCAGCCGTTTGGTGGAGGCGTCATTAATCCACAGCCGGCCCTGGTTGGCCATGGCCGCGGCGATTTGCGTGGATTTGCTGCCGGGCGCCGCGCACATATCGAGGATGGTCTCGCCCGGCTGCGGATCGAGGGCGATGACGGGCAGCTGCGAAGAGATGCCCTGATAGAAAAATTCACCGCGAAAAAAGGCCAGGGTGTGGCTGAGCGGCAATGGGTCGTCGGCCAGAATCAAGCCATCAGGATGGAAAGGGTGCGGCGATGCGGTGATCTGCCATGCCGTCAATTTGCCGCCAAATCGGCTGCGGGATGTTTTGAGCGTGTTGATGCGCAGACTCGGGGGCTCCAACGGTGCACCTATGAAAGCGGCCGTTTCCGGACCCAGCAGTTTTTGCAGGTAGACGTACAGCGCTTCGGCTTCCTGATTTTGCGATGCAGCGGTGATGATGGGTCTCCGGGGTTATGAAAGTGCGATGCACTTGTGCAGTGAATTAGGCTGTACTGTTGATAAACCGCCGAGCGCGCAGAGCCCGTCGCGCAGTTTTTGTTGCGATGACAGCGCAAGTTTTTCATTGAAAAACAACGTTGCCACGAGCTTTCTCTCGTGGATTGTTCGGCCACATTACTCAATGACTTTA
This sequence comes from Candidatus Zhuqueibacterota bacterium, assembly GCA_963169875.1. Classification (GTDB taxonomy): domain Bacteria; phylum Zhuqueibacterota; class Zhuqueibacteria; order Residuimicrobiales; family Residuimicrobiaceae; genus UBA2214. The sequence goes on along the minus strand of CAUJEL010000040.1, from coordinate 77,532 downwards.
GCCAAATTAATCGGGCATAAGCTCGTCAAACAGCCGGGGACTTTTTCTAACCTCGGTGTCTCCGTGTCTCTGTGGTGATTAGTTCAATTTAGATAATAAATATAATGAGCCGGAGCCTATTATGCAAGCCGGATCATGCGCCGATGGATGTAATAAGGAGGGTAAAAATCGCGGATTTGCATTTTTTTGCTGCGAATTGTCTCCAGAGTTGTTAAATTTGCATAATCACAACAATCCACGATCCAACGAACTCGCAGTGGAGGAGCATGTCATGATAGAGCTGATACGGGTCAGCAAAACCTACAACGGCGCAGTAAAGGCGGTTGATGAACTCACCCTCACGGTACCGGCTGGTGAAATCGTCGGATTCCTCGGACCCAACGGTGCCGGAAAGACCACCACCCTGAAAATGATCACCGGCATTCTCAATGCCGATGCGGGCGACATCCGCGTCAACGGCATCAACCTGGCCGAGCGGCCGCTGGAGGCGAAAAAAGAGATAGGCTATATTCCGGACAATCCGGATGTTTTTCTGCGTTTGAAGGGCCTGGAATATTTGCGCTTCATGGCCGATATGTACCAGGTGCCCGCCGACCTGCGCAAACAACGCATCGCTGATTATGCCGAAAAGTTTGAATTGGGCAATGTGCTGGGCAACAAGATCATGAGCTATTCGCACGGCATGCGGCAAAAGGTCGTCCTCATCGGCGCATTGCTGCACGATCCCGAAGTGTGGATTCTTGATGAGCCATTGACCGGACTCGATCCAAAATCCTCTTTTCTGCTCAAAAGCATCCTGCGTGAGCGGGCGCAACAGGGCAAAACCGTGTTCTTCTCCACGCACGTACTGGATGTGGCCGAAAAACTCTGCGACCGCGTCGCCATCATCCACAAAGGCAAACTTCTGTTCAACGGCAGCATCGCGGAGATGCGCGAGCATTTCAAAGCCAACGAATCGCTGGAAAAGATGTTTCTGGAGATGACCGACGATGAATAAATACGTTTCGCTCATCCGAACACTGCTGATCAACAGCTACACGCCTCTGGCAAGCGGCAAGGCAAGCCGGTTTAAGGTTCTGGCGCTGCTGGCCCTTGTTGTCATCTCTCTGATCCCATGGATCACTATGGTCGTCATGCTGATCAGCAAACTCTATGCACCCATGGCCGCCATCGGTCAGGAGGGCGTGATCCTTGGTCTGGGGTGCGCCCTCTCGAGTCTGATGATTTTTTTCTTTGGCATTTTTTACGTCATCAATGTGTTTTATTTCGCCCAGGACATTGACCTGCTGCTGCCCCTGCCCCTCAAACCCTGGCACATCATGGGCGCCAAATTTGCCGTCACGCTTCTTTTCGAATATCTGACGCAATTGCTCATTCTGGCGCCCCTGCTCATCACCTATGGGGTGATGAGTCAGGCCGGCGTAAATTATTATTTCCTGGCTGCGGTTGTGTTTTTAATGCTGCCCATTGTTCCGCTGGTGCTCGCCGCCTTGCTGGCCATGATGCTGATGAGCCTGCTGCCCATTGCCCGCAATAAGGATGCATTTCGCATCTGGGCCGGGTCGCTGGGATTGTTTCTGGCATTGGGATTTAATTTTATTCTGCAAAAATCTTTCGGAAAGATGAAACCGGAGGAGATCATCGCATTACTGCAGTCGGGGAAGAACAGCATGGTGCAACTGGTGACGCGTCTTTTCCCAGGCATTCACTGGGGGGTTGCCGCGCTGCTGCAGAAGGGGGCACTGGCGGGATGGGGATATGCCGTTCTTTTTATGCTGCTGGCTGTGGTCATTTTGACGGCATTACTGCTATTGGGCAACCGCTTTTATTTTCGCGGCGCCATGGGCGGCAGCGAAAGTCAAGGGGCGAAGCGCGGCGTCAATACCACCGATATGGAAAAATTGAAGACCTCCCAGTCGCCTTTTCGGGCGCTGTTTCTCAAGGAATGGCTTGTGTTGATCCGGACGCCGGCCTATTTCATGAATTGCGTGCTGGTCAATTTCATGTGGCCGCTGATTTTTCTGTTCGCCGTTCTATCGGGCAGTTCCGATCAATTGACACAATTGCGCGCTTTTCTGGGGGAGAACACGCCTGTGGAATTATTCATCCTGCTGGCCCTTGGTGTCGGCCTGTTGACCGGAGGCATGAATGGCACCAGCGCGACCGGCTTGTCCCGCGAGGGCGCGCAGTTCTATTTCAGCAAAACGCTCCCGGCTGACTATCGCGTGCAAATAAACGCGAAAATGGCGATTGCTTTTGCGCTCAGTTTCTGCGGTTTCGTCGCCCTTGTCGTGGCTCTGGCCTGGATGTTGAAACTCGGTTTTGTACCGGTTGCTGTGGCCTTGGCGGGCGCTTCTCTTGGAAATATGCTGGCTGCACAAACCGGCATGCTGTTCGACATCCATTTCCCCAAATTAGTATGGGATAACGAATACAAGGCGGTGAAACAGAGCTGGAGCCTGATACTGAATATGCTGGTTTGCTCCGGATTGGGGATCGGGACGATCCTGCTGGCGATCCATTACCGGGAGATGGGGTGGACCCTGGTGCTGCTGCTGACCAGCGCCTTGATCGCAGCCAATGCCGTGTTGCACAGAATCCTGCAGACATCGGCACCGCGCTGGCTGGGGAGAATTGAGGTTTGAGCCGGAATCCAGCAAGATATTTAAAAATAGATAGGCAGGAGCGCGTTCCAGAACACACCTGGCATCTCATACCGTGTGAGGCCGTGTTAGCCGATTTTTTTCGCTGCCTCTTGTGTCCCTGTGGCAAATCCTTTTCAACACTGAGGTACGAAGACACAGAGGAGATTTTGTGGCCATCTTGTCGCGTATCGGTCTCTGTAGTCTCCTGCACCAGTATTTTGCGAAAACTTGCCAGGATCCCTCTCCAGAGCGCGATTTATCCGGGGTGCGGCGTTCTTTAAGGCCGCTGGGTGGCGTCAAATTTATTTGTCCCGATGGCATGCCGCATCCCGAAGTTGCTGTCGCGCTTCGTCGGGTTCTGGAGAGCCCTGCACCGGTATTTTGAGATCACTTGGCAGGCGCCCTCTCCAGAACACAAGGAAGCGGAGTTCGACGAATCTCGTCAATGCAAGGGATCGTTGCTGAAAAATATCAACAAGTCGCGCGTGCCACCCGGGCTGGGGCTGCAAAAGTATGCCTGCACCGGGGCCATCAAAGACGCAATCTCCACTGGACATCTGCTAATAGATTCCTCTGCAAGTGCCGCATCACAGGGTATAATAAAATTGCATTATTCATGTTGTTGAATTATATTATGGACGAAACAGGGGTACTCGTGAAGAGAATTTGACAGGTTTCATGAGGCCGCATCACCGGGCCTGGCACTCTGCGAATTTGCTTCCCGCCGATTCCCGCGATCAGAGTCTACTCAAACCATCGCACGTTGTGTGTTTTGCTGCGAGGGAGACTGTCCTATGCGCGCTGCATGTTTATTCATGATCCTTTTTATGCTCGGGTGTTCACATAACAAGATCAAAAACATGGCAATTGAGAATCCGAATTCGCTGCAGATCAAAACCCATGTTGCGTATGGCACGCCCGAATGGATTCAAGGGTCTTTACTGGATTTATCGGGCATAAAAAAGGAAAATCGCGCTGAAATGGTCCTGGAATTTTTAGGCGCAAACACCGCCCTGTTCCGCATTGAACAGCCCCGAAACGAACTGCTGCTGCTGGAAGATGAACAGGATGAGATGGGATTTCATCATCTGCGCTACGCCCGCCTGCATGAGAAAATTCCGATATGGAATGATGAACTTGTTGTGCACATCAATAAAGAGTCACAGCTCTATTTGATCAACGGACAATACCATGCCAGCAGCAAGCAAAATGGAGCGTTTCTCATCAGCACCGAAAAGGCGGCAGAAATCGCGCGAACGCACCATGCAGATTTGCCGCTTCAGACCATAGAAGAAAACAAACCCTGCTGGTACGCGGCCGGAGCGGACTTGAGACCGGCTTATCACCTCATACTTGCAAGCGGCGCTATACGATGGGAATTCATGGTGGCCGCTGATACGGGAGAAATTTTGCTCAAACACGATCTGCGCAGATATTAGAATGGAGATGATATGAAAAAAGTATTATTGGTTGCGTCCTTGATGCTGTGCCTTTTTCTGTCCGCCTTGGCTGCGTTGCGGCATGATGTAAACGCTGGCGGCAAAACGCAGCTTTTGCCCGCTGTCCAGCGTCCGTTTCCGGCATTCATCAACCTTGATCCCCTGCATCAGCACGCTGCCTCACTGCGGGCCTCGCACAAAATCGTTGGCCGCCTCAGCCGCGATCAACGCCCGGCTGAGGCGTTACAGTATTCTCTGGCGCGCCGTGGACTCGTCGCAACCTCCGTCGCCATGGCACCCAATGGCACTCTCGCGTTCCTTTGCGGACGCCTCGGCACAGCAGCACAATTGCAGCAAGTATCCCCTGCCAGGGTGCAGATCAACTCCACACTTGCCAAATCAGCGGCTGTGGTGCTCGCCCTGAGCTGGCTGGACACGTTTGCTGCTCAGTTGGGACTGGATCAACCCGTTGCAGAGCTGCAGGCGTGGCGCTGCGAAACCGATGAGTTGGGCCACCGCCATGTCCGTTTGCAGCAGCATCATCTGGGTGTGCCGGTCTGGGCCAATGATCTCTATGTGCACATCAATGCACAGGATGAGGTTTACGCCGTGAACGGCCGCTATGCCAACACGCCGCGTGCCATCACCAGCACCGATGCACAGCTCTCTGCAGATCAGGCCTTGCAGGCTGGCCGTGCCTATCTGCACATGCGCGGACTTTTAAAGCCCATCGAGCCCCGCATTCAAAAACTGCTGCAAATTCCGGAGCCACGCGTGGGAAAGGCCATCTGGATCGACAAGCAGGCGCAACCCCATCTGGTGTGGCAGGTGGATCTCTATGCCAATGTGCGAGAAAACTATACCCTGTTCATCGATGCCCAGAGCGGCGAATTGCGACATCAGCTATGCAATACCGCCTATGAAGGCGTGGTGAATGCTTCCGGCACCGACCTTCGCGGCGTGACGCGGCCGTTCCGCGCCTATGAACAGCAGGGTACTTATTATCTGCTCAGCGATGTCAATGAGCTCTCCGGTGGTGCTGCCAACTTGCCCGAAAACCCGAGCGGCGGGATGCTGATCCTGGATCTGCAGAATAACGATCCCAGCGATTATGCGAATTTTTATTATGTCACGTCGACTTCAGCCGCATACTGGAATGATCCTGCTGCTGTATCCGCTCTGTACAACCTCGGCGCGACCTATCAATATTATCAGAATGCCCATGGACGGCGTGCCATTGACGACAAGGCTTCCACGCTTATTTCCGTGGTCAATGTCACCGAAGACGGCGCAGCCATGGATAATGCCTATTGGAACGGGCGCGCCATGTTTTGGGGCAACGGCAACAACAAGTTCAAGCCGCTGGCCCAGGCATTGGATGTTGCGGCGCACGAATATACCCACGGCGTCACTGAATACTCCGCCAATCTCATCTATCAGGATCAATCGGGCGCCTTGAACGAGGCCATTTCGGACTTTTTCGGCGCCATGGTCGACCGCGATGACTGGTTTATGGGAGAAGATATCATCCGATCCGGAGGCGGTTCAGCGCTGCGCGATATTGCCAATCCGGGCAATCCCGCCGTTTTAAGCCCCTTGCCCGCCAGGATGAGCGATTATTATGATACCCAGGAAGATCAAGGCGGCGTTCATACCAATTGCGGCATCATCAACCGCGCCTCTTATCTCATCGCCAATCAGATCGGCCGCGAAAAAACGGAGCGGATCTATTATCGTGCATTAAAGTCGTACCTGACCAGGCAATCGGAATTCCTCGATGCGCGGCGGGCGTTGCAGCAGAGCGCCACCGATCTCTACAGCAGCGCCGAAGTCCAGGCCGTACAAAGTGCTTTTGACCAGGTGCAGATCACCGAAGGCGGCGGCGGTACTGATCCCCTCCAGGATGACAATGTCAGAGCCACCAGCGGCGGCAATCAGTGGATCGCTTTTGTCCGCGATGATCAGCGCGTCGGCATGTATAATCTCAGTGACGGCCAGGATTATTATTTCTCCGATGTGTATGTACAGGCTAAAAACAACAACTTCAGCCAGTTCACGGCTACCGCGGACGGGGGATATCTCTACTTTGTTAACCAGGACGGCTATATCGCACGCCTGACCATTTCCGGCATACCGTATACCTACAACTATGAGGTGTTTGATTATATCTATGTCCAGCAGCCGGGTGACATCTGGAATGTGGCGGTCACGCGCGACAATTATTTTCTCGCTTTCACCTCCGCGTATGCCAATGACAACCGCATCTATTTCCTGATCGGTGATCAGATCTACCCGATCACCCTCGAGCTGCCCAGTACGCAGCCGGGCATCACGCGCAATACCATTCAATATCCCGATGTGATCTCATGGTCGCCCAATACCAAGTATCCGCGCCTGGCGTTCGACGCTTATAATGAGATATCACTCGCCGGCGGCGGTGTGCGCAGCTGGTGGAGCATGGGTGAGATTGATCTCAGCGGGGACCTGCCGCGCATCATCGCCATGCTGCCGGCGCAGCCGGATGGCGTTGATGCGGGCAATGTGCAGTACAGCTCCACGGATCCGGATGTCATCATCTACAGCCATATCGAGGCGAACAATTGGGACATCGTCATTCATGATTTCAATCAGCCCAATGACGACAAGGGAATTGCCTTTCCCGGCCGCCAGGTGCAGCGCCCCTCTTTTTCACCGGATGACCGGCAGTTTGTCGTCGACCGCTTCAGCGATGCCAGGCTTTTGATATGTGATATTGCATCGATGACGCTGCAGGAACTTACCCTGTCCACCGGGGCGCGGTATCCAAAGTGGCTGGTCATCGGTGGCAATTACGACCTGGACGTGGCAACGCCGGAAAGCGGCCAGCAGCCCGGCAGTCACATGCTCCACGCCAATTACCCCAATCCGTTCAACGCCGGCACGAGGATATCCTATCAGCTGCAAAGTTCGGGTGTGGTTCGTCTGGATATTTTTGACTTACGCGGCCGCAAGGTGAATACTTTGGTCGATGGCCAGGTCGCTGCGGGCGATCATCTTATCATGTGGCAGGGCGATGATGATACCCATCGGTCTTTGCCTTCGGGTGTCTATTATTGTCAGCTGCGCGTCGATGGCCAGGTGATTACCGGGCAAAAGATGCTGCTGCTGCGCTAAAACCGTTGTCGTGGCTGGCAAGACCGTCCATCTTGCCAGCTTGAAATCAAACTGCAAAGACGATCCTGCAAAATCGTTTTGAAAAATTGAGAGATAGCTGAAACGGATAATGCCTGCCGGAAGAGATTGCATGCGTTAATAGTTCATCCAAAACTGGCCAAAAAACAGACCAGTGCGGGACCAGGGATGTACCATTGATCGGGAGGTGCGTGCGATGCGGGTTGTTGAGACGAATCATCTTTTCAGGCTGTTTGCGGTCATCATCGTGAGTGCCATTCTTGGCAGCTATGCCCTCATGCAGATCAAATGGTATGCTGATTTTTTGATCAGCGGACAGCAGTCCCCGCCTTATCCAAGGCAGTATGGCACTCCTCTACCAGTTCCGGACACCAATCCCGCTACGCCGGCCGCAAAACCGTTAGGGGCAGATTTCAGCCAGGTCTATTTTGCCTCTCTGGCGTTGCGTCATGGCGAATCGGGCTACAAGCCGGTCACACCCTCATATCGGGATCGTTTTGGCCGGCCGCCGGGCTACCCACCCTTCATGAACTGGTTATACCAGGCGCTCACCTTTCTGCCATATACGCAGGCGTTCCTTATTCATACTCTGGCCGGGATTGGTATGTTTCTTCTGTGTCTGTTCCTGTACGCTAGCAAGATGCAACAGCGACAGCGATTCTGGCCCATGGCAGGCCTGGTTATCCTGCTGTTTTTTTACACACCCATTGGACTGATTCATTTCGAACGCGGCCAATTTGAAATTTTTGTCGCGGCTGCGCTCATGCTTTTCATGCTCACGCTTAACCTGGAACGCAGTGGTTACATCCTAGCCGTTCTGTGCGGGATTCTGGCTTCCATGAAATGGTCCACTTTGCCATTCCTGTCAACATTTGGGTTGCTGATCTTCATGTTTTCGAGCGCTACGCAGCGCAAAAAAATCCTCCTCATCGGTGGCGTGATGCTTGTACTGTTGGCCGCTTTTCCTTCGCAGCTGCTGGCGTATATAGAGGTCGTCAGGCATTATGAATTCGAAGTCAATGAGCCGCTCGGTTACAGCTTTTCTTATCTTATGCCCGGCGCTTTGGCAAAAGCCATTCCCTACCTCTCGACGATTTGTATCGCCGTTCTTCTGCTGCGCCTCAGGCAGGACGAGCGGGCGCGGCGATTTGCCTCAGCCAGTTTGCCGCTGGCGATCGCTTTTGTCCTGCAGGGCATTGGTTTCGGGAATCTGATGCATGAATATCATGCCTTCGATCTGCTCGCATTTATTCCGGTTCTGCCATTCTGGCTGGATCGGACAACGGCATCCGATAAAATAAAATATTTTGTGGTCGTTTATTTTGCGGTTCTGCTGGTTTTCCTGTTCCGGGCGCCGAATATTCTATTCTGGCTCAAGCTGGACATTCGCCTGGTGCAGCCGATGCTGCTATCCGGAATTATTTTGCTCAGTTCTCTGCTGTTTCTGGGATTGGCCGCTTTTATACTGGCTGGGCCACTGCAGACGCTTCGGGGCAGGCACGAAAAAGAAAACCCCGGAATGATAAAAAATTGAAATCCGGGGTTTTGCAGATATTTGCGTGGTGATTGCTTTTGAAGTGGTGTGATGCCGCCTATTTTTTTGTGAACAGGTTCTTGAGGAAACCGATGATGGCCAGCAGGACGCCGCCACCGACACCGCCGCCGGCGATGCCGCCGATGATGCTGGCCAGATCCACGCCGCCCGTCGTCGTGCCAACGCCGAGCATGCCGAGCAGCTGTCCGCCGAGGCCACCACCGAGTATTCCGATGACAGAGTTCAACACAGAACCCAGGGACAATTTTTTCAACAAGGATCCCGCTACGTTACCACCAACAGCCCCACTGATGAGCTGGATGAGCAGTGATACTAAATCCATGACACCCTCCTTTGATGGTTTGTGAAAATAGCCACACCAACGGGATATGTATCTCATGTCCCGCTTCCCGGAGTATTAAGCTCGATGACTGCGTGCTGGAAATAAATGCGGTGCGCTTATACAGTGCTTGAGCTTGTTTATCTCCCATGGTTGCTTAATGTAGGCTTTATGGTCAAACAATACAACAAAAATATCATTTTTATTAAAGCCGGTTCGGCATATTATACGTCGCAGGGTACATCGGCCCAGGCGCGTCATCCTGAATGGAATTTGCGCAACACTTTATCATTTCTGCAGCTCGACAGGACCCTCCAGCAGCACGGCCACCACCGTGATGGCTGGATCCATCACCTCCTCCGGCACGGTGATGTACACGATGCCCGGCAGCGAACTCCAATACTGCTTCATGAGCACTTGTGCAGATAACCTGGTGCCGTTGCCAACCACCCAGACGCGGTTGACGCGATTCTTCAAACCCTTGATAAAGAGGGGGCCTTTGGGCGCCGCGTCAAGAAATAGATAAAGAATCTGCCGGTCCTTCGACAAAGCAGTCGGGCCATAAAAATGGTCTTTGGGGATTCCGGATAACGTCCCATAGATTGCTTCCTGATGTTTATGGGTCCAGCGCCCTACTTCCTTCAGTATCGCCTGTTGTTCTTCCGGAATGGTCCCATCGGCCCGGGGCCCGATATCCAGGAGCAGGTTTCCGCCCATGCTTATGCAATCCACCAGAATCTGCAATATCTGGTGAGGCGTTTTATAGTTTTTATCGTTCCCCTGATATCCCCATGAATCGTTCATGGTCATGCAGAGTTCCCAAAAGGGCGCCGCCGGTTGGGTGATGGGAACACCCTGTTCCGGCGTTTCGTAATCACCGTATCCATTGATGCGTGCGTTGACGATAACATGGGGCAGCCAGCTATCGATTTTTTCCCGCAAGGATTCCGACTGCCAGCGTTCGGCGTCGAAATCCCAGTCGCCGTCGAACCACAACAGGTTGGGATGATAGGCGTGCGCCAATTCTTCGATCTGTTTCTCGCGAAAGGCGAGGAATCGAGACCAGCGCTGTGGATCGTTTTCATAACGTTTCTCTGTGCGGGTGAAAAAGGGATAGTCCGGGTGGGACCAATCGAGATGGGAAAAATAAAGCCCTACTTTGAGATCGTGGCGGCGCATCGCCTCACAGAAGGGCTTGATCAAATCCCTGGCGGCCGGTGTCCTTTGCACTACATGCAAATCATTAGCCTGCGTCGGCCACAGCGCCATGCCATCGTGATGTTTGCTGGTCAGGACGGCGTAGCGTGCGCCGCTGGCGGCGATCAGCTGCGCCCAGGCGTCGGGATCATAGCGGGAAGCCGTGAATCCGGAGGCCTGCTTCATGTATTCCGCATAGGGGATATATCCATTGTAAAACGACCACGATTCATCAATGCCGTTCACCGCATAGATGCCCCAATGGATAAAGATGCCGAGACGTGCATTCTGGAACCAGGCCATACGCCGGGCTTTTCCTGACTCTTCTTGTGCCACGAGCCAGGTGGTCAAACAGAACATCAACAGGACAATCCGGTTTTTCATGATTCTTGTCTCCAAATAACATTTTTACAAGATTGTTCCGCTTTTATTATTTCAACCGGTGGGTGACAGAAATATCGTCCAGTTGGCGTACGGCCACTTTGAGGTCTTTGAGGATGCCGTCATCAATGCTGTAGATCCATCCATGGACAGTCAGGTCCATGCCTGCATTCCACGCATTCTGCACGATGGTCGTGTGACAGACATTGGCGACCTGCTCGATCACGTTCAATTCACAGAGCAGGTTTTGCCGCGCTGTTTCATCCGGCAGGGCATCGATTTTGTCCTGATGACAGCGATAAATATCTTTGATGTGACGCAGCCAGTTGTCGATCAAACCGTGACTGCGGTTCTCCAACGCCGCCCGGATCCCGCCGCATCCATAGTGACCACAGATGATGATGTGTTTTACCTTAAGCCGTTCAACCGCATACTGAATCACGGAAAGGCAATTGAGATCCGTGTGCACCACCACATTGGCGATGTTGCGATGGACGAATATTTCCCCGGGTAAGAGATCGACAATTTGCGTGGAGGGGACGCGGCTGTCAGAACAGCCGATCCACAGATATTCCGGGTTTTGCTGTCGGGATAGTCTGGAAAAAAACTCCGGATCGTTCTGTTTGATCCGTTGCGCCCATCGCAGGTTATTTTCGAAGAGTTGCTGCAGCTGATGCACAAATACCTCCGATTTACCCCCTTTTTTCATGATACTAAAGAAGCGTATAAGAGTCAAGAGATAAAAAAAAGGCCGCATCTACGCGGCCTTTTTTTTATGGTTCGTTGATTGAGAGTTTATTTCACGAGGGTCATCCGTTTCACGGCGGTATTGGCACCCGCGCGCAGTTGATAGAGATAGGTGCCGGACGCAAGGGAGGATGCATTCCAGGTCGTAGTATGCTGCCCGCCTTCCTGAACCTCGTCCACCAGCGTGGCGACCTCTCTGCCGGTCAGATCATAGATCTTCAACACGACCCTCGCCTGCTCCGGCAGATCATAACGGATCGTCGTGCCCGGGTTAAAGGGGTTGGGGTAATTCTGTTCCAGACTGAACGACAGCGGAATCGCAGCAACCGCTGCAGTCTCGGTCACCGGCGTGGCTGCATATTTGCCATCGCTTGCAACACCGAATTCAACCACCTGAACCCATCCACCCTGGCCATAGTCCGGGCCGTGAAGAACGATCTTGACATAGGCCGCGGTAACGTAGCGGTTTAATTTGTAGATCCGCATGGCGCCATCGCGCGGCTGGAAACGTATCACGGATTGAAAATCCTGGGGATTGGTGCCGGTTGTGGAAACCAGGATTTCGACGTCGGTCGCCTGACGGCTGCTGTAGGCATCGTCATCCGTGCCGTTGTCGGTCTGCAAATAGACGCTGTTGAACAGATATTTGCCCTGATCGGCAAATTTTAAGATGGCGTAGGTATTTCCCGCACCGCCGTTCCACTTGGCCGTGGTGGTGGCTTTCCATCCGTTCACCTCTCCATCCACCGCATTGTCCCAGTTCTGTTTTTTATTGGTGTCAGACCCTTCCACAAAAACCAGCTGATCATCGCGGTCGCTCACCGGCTGACTTTGCTCCGGGCCAGGTCCTGCAATGTCGAGAATCGCCAACGCCTGGTCATAGTTACGCTGGAAGAATTCCAACAAAGCCTGTTCGACATACAAACTGTCGATGCCGCGGGTACGGGCTTCCAGAACCGCTTGCGGGACCGTCAAGCCCAGGTCATCCACTTCGCGGGCGCAGCCGGATTTCCACAAGACCGCCTTGTTGCGCGACATCTTGACGAATTTGTAACCTTCCTGCTCGGACACTTCGATCTGGGTGGTCTGGTTGAACGAATTCCAGGACTGAATGAGCATCCAATCCGGCTGATTCTCGAACGCCTTCTCCCAGGTCTTGTCATAAACCATGGTGTCCTGGCGATCTACATACAGCCCTCTGCCTTGCACCCACTGGCGGTCGTCCAATCCGGGCCAGGTTCCGCCGACTTGCAGTGGCATATTTCTGGTGTCCGAGTTGTAGAAATCCGTGAGGTACTTTTCGCCCCATTCTCTGCCTTGGGGATCATGAATGTCCTCGGCATCGGTGAGGTGGGGATAAAAGCCCGTTACCTGGGGCGCCAGAGCCAGATTGGCCTCTTCATAATTCAGCAGTATCTGCACATCGCTGGGCAGGTATATTTTGGCCAACGCCAGAAATTGTTCTGCGAATTCGCTGTGATGTGTATGAACAAACACGGGTTTTGGTTTTTTCTCAAAGGTCCCATAATAGCCGGGGTGCGTCAGGATAGAATCCGCCAGGAACTTTAAATTCGCCGCCAGATCGCCTGAGGCTTCTTCATTATAGGAAACAATGATGTTGAAACTGAAACCAAGATGATGGTATTGCTTGTAAAGCCGTTCCACCGTGTTCAGCAGTTTATGCGTCGGACCATCTTCAAAGGAATCCATGCCGTACCAGTCCACCACCAGCGCATCGATATCAGAGGCCTAGGCCAGCAGCACATGGTACTCCATGATTTTTTCATCGTGAGAATCGTAAAATCCAACCACGGATGTATCGGTTATACCGCCTTTGTTGGATGTGGCCCAGTAACGCAGGGTGGAATCGTTTTCTGCGTTGCCGTACCAGGTCTGGTACAGGGCGAAAACCGGCTTGCAGCCGCCGCCGAAGAGATCCTGGGTCTGGCAGGCCAACTGATCATCTACCACCACGGTGCGCGTCAGTTCCGGCTGGCCGTTCACCGTGAGGGTGTACTCAAACCCGCGGATGACATTATCAAAACGATAGTAACCATTGCCGTCGGTGTGCTGCTTGGCCGCTTTACGGCCGGGTGTTTCGAGGCGTACCAAAACATTCGCCTGGGGTTGACCATTGCTGTAAACCGTGCCATCGACACAACCCGTCTCGTATTCGCCGAAATAGTGGGCCGGATCATCATCGTTTACTGTTTGGTCTTCATAGGTACCCGTCACTGTACCGATGTTTTTGTATTGGCCTTCCACGGCGGCGGCGGTTGCCGTATAAATCCAGGTCTCATCCGTGTCCAGGAGGCCATCCTCATTGGCATCTCCTGATTGGTACGCGGGATTGACGCCCGGCTTGTCGTCGTCCACAGAGACATCGGCGAGCGGCACGTTGCCGGTATTGGTGACGACATAAGTGAAGGTCACGGTTGAACCGACTGTTACAACAGGACCAGTGGGCTCATTGGCATCTTCCTCGTTGACATACTTGACGATTTTAATGCCAGGTGCGCTTCGTGCAATGCCGAAATAATGCGCCGGGTCATCATCGCGCACGGTTTGGTCATCAAAGGTGCCCGTTGCTGTGCCGATGTTTTTATATTGGCCTTGAACAGCGATGCCCGACGCGGTGTAAATCCAGGTTTCATCTGTATCAAGCGAATCGTTGTTGTTCAAATCTCCAGATTGATAAACCGGAACCACACCCATATCATCAACCACGGTCACATTAGACAGCGCAACAGTGCCGGGATTGGTGACCACATACGTCCAGTTAACAGCACTGCCGATGGGGATCATGGGGCCGGTTGGGGCGTCCGCATCCTCTCCATTAACAGCTTTCTCGATATCTATCATTGGATTGGCGCTGGTCTGATCGCAGTCGGGCACCTGTATCTCAAAGCAGGCGCCTGTCGTGCCGCCCTTCCACCATCCTTGCCCCATCTTCGGGGGAAAGTACCCGTTCAACGTCAGGCGAAAATTAATCGTTTGCCCATCCTGAAAGCCCTGATTAAACTTCAGTGCCGGGAAATCAGCCAGGCACAAGGGTTCCTGGCTATTTGTTTTGATGATTATTTCTGAAGAAACAGGATTATACGTTGCGCCATTCAAAGACAACTCTACGGAAATGATATCCTCCGAGCCCACGCAAAATCCCTGTAAACCGCTATGGCTGATGGCCGGTTGTGTACCGGATGTAAATGTATAATTATAGACTGAATGGCTGCCGTTGTAATTCCAGCCATCAAACTCAAACTGCTGCGCCGTCACAGTGCCTGGCGCGGCCAAATGCACATAAAATGCCACGAGGGCAAACAGTGCAAGCGATTTTACATTAACCTTTTTCATATTTGACTCCTGCTCTGTATATATACACTTCTCTGGAGCTAATTAGGGTATTAACTGGTTGATTAGGGGTTGTACAAATCCATTCCGTGATTGCCTTTTTTCTGCAGGTACCACAATCCGCAGATTGGAATGCAATCACGATTACAGCATCTGATTTTTGGGGGGAATTCTGGAACCGTCTCCTCTGACGGTTTTGTCACAAGAATTGTTGCGGGTGTAATACAATTTCGTATTTCCGAAACAATTCTCTATATTCTAATACCCATCTTGTCATTTTTTTATTCCAACATTTTTATTTGTTATGGTCTGTGATGATAAAAACTTTTGAATTTATACTAATTCATCTTATCTTAGAGTCGCATATCGTGCTTCAGATGCGAGCAGCCATGCGCAAAGCTCGGATTGAAGCCCTTGGCCGCCTCATGACGGTGCAGGGCGATTTGCAGGCAGCGTTTTTTAAACACGGTTGAATCCTCAAAATGATCAATTTATAAACCCCATTACAGCGAGTTCAAAAGTATGTTCATGTTTAAGCCGTTCGAAGAGATGCACGAAAAGGATTATCAAGCGGTTGGATTCAAATCCGGACTGGAAATCCATCAACAACTTTTCACCGATAAAAAACTCTTCTGCCGCTGTCCAGCCGGCCGCTACAGCGACGACTATGATGCGGAAATTCTGCGCCACATGCGTCCCACGCTATCCGAGTTGGGAGAGTATGATGGTACTGCGTTGATGGAGTTCAAGACGCGAAAAGAGATCATCTATCAGATCAACCGTGAAACCGTGTGCACCTACGAAATGGATGATACGCCGCCCTTTGAACTCAACGAACAAGCGCTGGATAATGCGCTGGCCATCGCCATGCTCTACAACTGCGTGCTGGTGGATGAATTGCATATCGCGCGCAAACAGTACCTCGACGGCAGCATCCCCACGGGTTTTCAGCGTACGACCATCGTCGGCGTGGATGGTGCCATCCCCTATAAAGATCGCATGATTCACATCATTCAACTCGGATTGGAGGAGGATGCCTGCCGTGAGGTGAGCGATGCCGGCCATCGCCGCGTTTACATCACCGACCGCCTCGGCATGCCGCTGATCGAGACCGTGACTGCGCCGGAGATGAAGACGCCGCAGGAAGTCGCTGAGGTGGCGCAGATGCTGCGGCGCCTCGTGCGTTCCACCGGCCGGGTGCGCACGGGCATTGGCGCGGCGCGGCAGGATGTCAATGTCAGCGTCACCGGCGGCACACGCATCGAAATCAAAGGCGTCTCGCGGATTCCCTTAATCCCGCTCCTCACTTACAATGAGGCCATGCGGCAGTGGAATCTGCTGCGGCTGCGCGATGAATTGAACAAGCGCGGCATCACGGCGGAGACCTGCAAAGGCCATCACGAGAATGTCAACAAGCTGCTGCGCAAGACGCGGTTCTATCCGATTTCACAGGCCATCGCCGGCGGCATGGACGTCCACGGCGTGGTGCTGCAGGGCTTCCGCGGGCTGCTGCGCTGGCAAACCCAAACCGACACCTATTTCGCCCGCGAGATATCCGACCGCGTCCGCGTTATCGCCTGCCTGACGACGCTGCCCAACATCGTCCACTCGGATTCGCCCGGCGAGACGCTGGCCAGCTCGGAATGGCTGAATCTGCGCAAAATCCTCAACGCGACAGAGGACGACACGCTGGTCCTGGTGTGGGGGCCGCCCGCGGATGCGGAGATGGGCGCCCGGGAGATTATTATCCGCGCCCGGGAAGCGACCATCGGCATTCCTTCCGAAACGCGGCAGGCCCTGGAAGATGGCACCAACGGCTTTGAGCGGATTCTCCCGGGACCGGATCGCATGTATCCGGACACCGATCTGCCGCCCAAACGCATCACGGTGGATCGTATCGAACGCATTCGCGCCACACTGCCGCAACCGGTTTGGGAGCGCGAAGCCTGGTATCAGAGTCTGGCGCTGCCCCAGGACACCATCAAACCGCTGGCCTGCTCCCCGTATGCGACGATCTTTGCGCGGGCTGTGAAAGAATGGGGCGTGGCGCCCGGACTGGCTGCAGTGATTCTCACCCACTATCCGAAGCGGCTGCATAAAAAGAGCTTCGAAACCCAGCAATTGACGCCCGACTTTATGGCCGCGCTATTGCAGGCCATCGCCTCTGGAAAGCTGTACAAGGAAGGGGTTCTCCTTGCGATGGAGAAATGGCTGCTGGATCAGGAAATGATGTGGGAATCGTGGCAGACGCCATTGCCGGCTGAAGACCTTGAAAACGCGCTGAAGGATGCGATGAAATTGCTGTCCACGGTTTCAAGCACAGAGATTGCAGCGCGTTGGCGCTGGCTCATGGGACACATGATGGATTTATATGCAGGCCGTACTGATGCGAGTCAGTTGGCTGCACGCGTTAAGAAGATGGTTTGATGGAATGAATCGTTGAGACCCCAAAAACAGACATATTATCGCCGGATAATCATCGCGGCGGGCGTTCTTTGCCTGGTGTATCTTTTATTATTCATACCGGAATCGGATGCGCCTGGCACTGTGGCGGTGAATCGGCCGGCGGAGAGCCAGCCCTTTGCCTGGAAGCAGGATGCTTTCTGGCGCGCACTCGAGGGCGAATTTCAGCAGACGCGGGAGCTGGGCTGCACGTCGGCGCGGGAGCGGATTATCTCGCAGTTGTTTTTCCTCAATCACATGATCGATTCCCTGGACGACCGCAACCTGCCGCCTCAAGACGCTTTTTATCGCGACTTGGAAGCTGCGTTGTTCGAAACGGCGCCTCTGGTCGCAGCCTGTCCGCAACACCTCAACGCTTTCAGCGATGCCGTGAACCGGATGCGCATGCAAATGAAGCGCCAATCCTTGAGATGGGATATGACGCAATCGCCGTCGCGCATCACACTGTACCGGCTTCTCTACGGTGGCCGGGCGGCGGTCGAAGAGGTCATGCTGCAGGTGCCGCCGCAATTTGCGTTGCAGCCGCTTATGATGGGCGTGGACGAACCCAGCCAGACGCCGTGGGCGAGCATCCTCGGCGTGAAAATCCACAGTGGGGACATGCTCGTCTCCCGCGGCGGCGCCGCCACGTCGGCCCTGATCGCGCGCGGCAATGATTTTGCCGGTAATTTTTCCCACGTCGCCCTGGTTTATGTGCATCCCAAGACCCATTTGGCCAGCATCCTCGAGAGCCATATCGAACGCGGCGTGACTATCTCCTCCTTGCAGGATTATCTGCAGGATATCAAACTGCGCGTCCTGGTTTTGCGGCTGCGCGCCGATCTGCCGGCAATGGCCGCTGATCCCCTGCTGCCGCATCGTGCTGCTGAACGCGCCCTGGAACGGGCGCAACAGCAACATATTCCCTATGACTTTGCCATGGATTTCAGCGACAGCAGCAAACTGTTCTGCTCGGAAGTGGCCTCGGCCGCCTACCGTAACCTGGGCATCGACCTGTGGATGAGCCTGTCGCAGATCTCTTCGACGGGCTTGCGGCGTTGGCTGGCGGGATTTGGCGTGCGCCACTTCACCACCCAGGAACCCTCCGATCTCGAGTACGATCCGCAGCTTCAGGTGGTCGCGGAATGGCGTGATCTCGAAACCCTGCGCAAGGATCATATTGATAATGCCGTGACCGAAATTTTGCTCGATGGCGCCCATATTGGCGAGCCACTACATTATAATCGATTTTTATTGCCGCTGGCCCGTCTGGCTAAAACGTACAGCATGATCTTGAATGCGTTTGGCGGCGTCGGCCCGGTGCCGGAGGGCATGAGCGCCACATCGGCCCTGCGCAATCAATGGTACACCAGCCTGCACAGCCGGATCAAGCGCCGGCTGGAGGTACAGGTGCAAAACTTTATGAATGAACAGGGATATATGCCGCCCTATTGGCGGCTGGTTGAAATGGCCCAAGCCATCAAGTCTGAGTTTGGCCAATAGATAGGGCGAAAGACAGATTTTTGTGATAATTACCTCGTGGTCAAGAGAGGAATCGGAACCTATGGAGATTGTTACGCGCCAGAAGAAACGCCACAACCGCTGGGAACGCACCCTGTCCCATATGATGCTCTTCTGGGAAGATGTTATCAAAGTGCCCCTTTTTCATTGTCAGCGCTGTGGGGAATGCATCCTCAGCCATACGGGATTTGTCTGTTCGCAGCGCTGTCCGAAGCGGCTGCGCAATGGCCCCTGCGGCGGCACGGGTGAGGATGGGCGCTGCGAGGTCTATCCGGAACGCCTGTGCATCTGGTATCTGGTCTATCGCCGCGCCCGGCTCTTCGGCCGCATCAAGTTATTATATCGCATCGAAAAGATACACGACTGGAACCTGGAAAAAACGTCCGCCTGGTTGAACGTGTTCACCGGCCGCACCGAAGCACCCAAGTGGCGGGTGCCGCGGGACGAGTGAACGAATGAATGGAACAGGGTAGAAAGGAATCAGTTTATTTGATTTTTTTAAACGACCTTTGCTGGTAAACCATGCAGCCACTTTTTTTCACTGTTCCGTAACTCTTTCTTTGCCAAATGCAGCAAACTTGAAACGAAAGCCATTCATGTCATTACGAGAAAAAATTGCCAGAGGCGAATTCGCCGTGTGCGCCGAAATGGGACCGCCGCAAAGCTGCGATGCCGATGTCATCCGCAAGAAAGCGGCGTACTTCACAGGTGTTGTTGATGCCGTGAATATCACGGACAATCAAACCGCCATCGTGCGCCTCTCCAGCATTGCCGCCGCCAAAATATTGCTCGAGCAAGGCCTTGAGCCAATCATGCAAGTGACCTGCCGGGACCGCAACCGCATCGCCATTCAGAGCGATCTGCTCGGGGCCGCGGCTCTGGGCATTGAGAACGTGCTCTGCCTCACCGGGGACCATCAGCGTTTCGGCGATCATCCCGAAGCCAGGGGCGTATTTGATCTGGATTCCATACAACTCATCGCCACACTGGCGCAGATGAACAGCGGCACGTTGTTGTCAGGACAGCCTTTGAAGAAAGCGCCGCATTTTTTTATTGGTGCTGCGGCCAATCCCTGCGGAGAGCCGTTGGAGATGCGGCTGATCCGGCTGGAGAAAAAGGTCCGGGCTGGGGCCGCGTTCATTCAAACCCAGCCGGTCTTTGATCTCGAGCGTTTTTCAAAATGGATGAATCTGGTCCGCGAGCGCGGCTTGCATGAAAAGACGGCCATTCTGGCGGGCATTCTGCCGGTCAAATCCGTTAAAGCGCTGGAATACATGCAAGCTGAGGTGCCGGGCATGCGGATTTGTCCTGATTTCCTGCAGCGCATGAAAAATGCCTCGGCGCCGCAAGAGGAGGGGGCCGCCATGGCCGTGGAGATCATCAAGGAAGTGCGGCGCATGAAAGGAGTCGCTGGCATTCACATCATGCCGGTGATGTGGGAGAGCATCACGCCGGAGATTGTTGGCGCAGCGGGATTACAAACAACAGTTATGAAAAAAACCTGATGTTCACACGCCTGATTAAGGATCACTGATTCAGCGTCTGCGGGTTGCTTCGCAAACCCTGGTGGGGCAAAACACCCGTCATGATTCAGATTTTTCCGAATTTGGGGTGATGAAATGAACACGTATCAGAAGGCAGGAATTGAGCCCATGTCCACGCAAGAAGCTTATAAAGGGTATCGCGGTGAAGCTCTGGCGGCGTTGCAGAATTTCAACACGCCGATCTGGAGCGATGTCAAGATAACGACCTTGAAAGGGAATTATGCCGGCATAGTCCTGCCGCGTTCGGAAACCGCGGATCCCCTGCATGTTGTCATCAAACTCCGTTCGGGCTATAATATCGGCATTCGCGCGGAGACCATCACCGCCATCGAGATTCTGGGACGCAAGGAGGCGCACTATAAAATCCCGGAAAAGGAATTCCCCTATGAACCGCGAAAGCCGCGCGTGAAACTTTTGGGCACCGGCGGCACCATCGCTTCGCGGCTCGACTACCGCACCGGTGCGGTGATTCCCGCCTTTTCGCCGGGTGAACTGTACGGTTCGGTGCCGGAGCTGGCTGATATCTGCAATCTGGAGACGGAAAAGCTCTACGGCGTTTTCAGCGAGAATATGGGACCGGAGCAGTGGATCGGCACGGCCCAGGCCATCGGCCGCGAGATCGAAAAAGGTGTGCAGGGCATCGTCATCGGCCACGGCACCGATACCATGCACCACACCGCCGCAATTCTCTCCTTCATGGTGCAGAATCCGCCGGTGCCCATCGTCATGGTGGGATCGCAGCGCTCCTCAGACCGTCCTTCATCCGATGCCGCGCTCAATCTGATGCATTCGGTGAAAACCGCCGCGGAATCCAACATCGCGGAGGTGATGGTGTGCATGTTCGGTCCGACTTCGGATGTCTATGGCCTGCTGCACCGCGGCACCCGCGTGCGCAAGATGCACTCCAGCTATCGCTCCACGTTTCGCACCATCGGCGACATTCCCCTGGCCATGGTGAGTCGCGAGAAGATCACACCCCTGCGCCAGGATTACAGACGCCGCCGAAATGATCGTCATGTGGTGATCAACACCGCGTTCGAGGAAAAGGTGAGTATTGTCTATTATTATCCCAATATGAAACCGGACATCATCGACGCGCTGATCGACCACGGTTATCGCGGTATCATCATAGCCGGAACCGGTCTGGGGCACGTCAACAAACCGCTCTATCCGGCCCTGAAACGCGCCCAGGAGAAAAACATCGCGGTCTATATGACCGTGCAGACCTTGTGGGGTTATGTGCAGATGTATGTATACGACACCGGCCGCGACATGATGGAACTCGGCGTAGTGCCCATGGCCAACATGCTGCCGGAAGTCGCTTATGTCAAACTGGGCTGGGCCCTGGGGCAGAGCAAGGATTTGGCGGAAGTGAAAAAAATCATGTACACCCCCATCAACGGCGAGATCACCGAGCGCGAGCCCTCAAACGGCTATCTGATTTTCCAGGGCGGCATCCCCGAGGTGGAGGAATTCATCTCACAGATCAAGAAATAGGGATGCCCAGGGAGCACCGCTGCCGGATTGCAGGCAGTTGACCGAGATTTTGGATTTGTGATTTTGGATCACTTTGATTGCGGAAAATAAAGATTTCGACCTGTGATTTCGGGTTTCGGAAGTAAAGACACTAGTTTCCGAAATCCCGAGCCGAATGACGAAAATCTTTTCCGTAATCCAAGACAATTTTCCGAGTTCCGAATTCAGAAATCTTCTCCGCAAGCGGAGATATTTTTCCGAATTCCGAAATCCTTTCTGCAATCCGAAATCATTCGGTTCCCCTATTGACATTGAAAATTGTATAATATCAAGGAGAGACCATGCACTTCAAGACCCTGGCCATTCATGCCGGCCAAGCGCCGGAGCAGAATTATGGCGCCGTGATGACCCCGATCTATCAGACTTCCACCTTTGCCTTTCAGGATGTCAATCAGCCTGGTCCCTTTGATTATTCGCGCAGCGGCAATCCGACGCGCAAGGCTTTGGAGGATTGTCTGGCCGCGCTCGAGGGCGGCACCCACGGCTTTGCTCTGGCCACCGGCATGGCGGCGGTGGCGACAGTGTTGGAGTTGTTCAAACAGGGCGATCATCTCATCATCCACGATGATCTCTATGGCGGGACGTATCGTTATCTCGTTTCCATTTCCAGCGAGCACGGGGTCACGTTCGATTTCGTCAATCTGCGCGACATGGATGCGCTGCGGGCGGCCATCAAACCCAACACCAAAGGCATCTGGACCGAGACGCCCACCAATCCGTTGATGAATCTGCTGGACCTGGCGGCCATAGCCGGCGTAGCCCGGGAACACGGCTGCATCAGCATTTGCGATAATACCTTTTCCAGTCCCTACTTTCAGAAGCCCTTGTCTTTGGGCATCGATATTGTCATGCATTCGATGACCAAGTACATCAATGGTCATTCCGATGTCGTCGCCGGAGCGTTGATCGTCAAGGATGCAGATCTGGCTGAACAGCTTCAGTTCTATCAAAAAACCATGGGCACCTGTCTCGGTCCCTTCGATTCATATCTGGTTCTCCGCGGCATCAAGACGCTGGGTGTGCGCATGGAGGAACATCATCGTAACGCGCTGGCTTTGGCCGTATGGCTGGAAAATCACCCCAGGATCGAACGGGTATTACATCCGGGACTGGCGAGCCACCCGCAGCATGATTTGGCGCAGCGACAGATGAGCGGGTATGGCGGCACGTTTTCGTTCCGGGTCAAAGGGGGGCAGGAGGGAGCCTTTGCCCTGCTGCGCAATGTACAAGTCTTCACATTGGCAGTGTCGCTGGGAGGCGTTGAGTCGCTGATGGAGCAGCCATGGAGCATGACGCACACCAGCATGCCTGAAGAGGTGCGAGCGGCGATAGGAATCACGCAAGATTTGATCCGTGTGTCCGTCGGGTTGGAGCATATTGATGATTTGATCGCGGATATGGAACAGGCGCTGGGGCAGGTAAATCCGTAGAGTGGGCTATTATCCCTCTGGCGCAAGACATGGTAATCCATGATGAAGGACCCTTCGCTGCTATCCTGTCGAAAACACCAGATAAAACCCGGGCGTCGCGTTTTATGCGACCCCGGAGTCTCCCGTATGACACTATTTATGAATATGAGACACCTGCAACAGCCGCCGGGACATCCAGGGACAGTTCGATTTCACACAGCCTTGCTGTGCGGGGATACTGGCCGGCTGCTCCTGCGTGCTGAATGCCAGCAGAGGTCCGGCACCTTGTCATGATCATGGCAAACCGCAGGAAAAGGGCACTTGTGCACGGGCGTTCACCTATATTCCCAGATCCTCCACCAGCCACTGCAGCAGCGGATACATCCTGCCATAATGCTCCAGACAAAAGTCCACCAGGCCGGCGGTGAAGAGAACATCCAGCAGCGGCAGTTCCAGCATGGTGTAAATGGTATTGAAGCACAGATATTCGCTGCGATCCGGGGGCACCTCGTAGCCGGGCGGGATGCGCTTGTAATGGTGACCGCCCACGACGTAGGGTCCTGCCGTTTGGATCACGCGGATAGCCTGGATAAGTTTGGGGCCGATGATGGGGCTGGCCACAGCTTGACGATAGCGTTCCAGCCCGGCTTTTGTGAACTCGTAAACACCATTGTACAAAGCGAAATGATCCCCTTCGAGATGGAAATAGAACCCGGGCCGCTGATTCCGTTCTGCACTACCGTGCCAGAAAAAGATCCCCAGATTGGTTTTGTAGGGACTCTTATCCTTGCTGAAACGGACATCGCGATAGATCCGGAAAATCGAACCCTGGCCATTGGTGCGCGGATCGGCATGAATGTCCCCATATTCTTTCTGCAGCCGGCCGCCCAAGTCCAGTACAAACCGCTGCGCCTGGTGCAAAACTTCCTGTAGATAGCGGGATTTATTGGCTTCAAACCAGGTGCGATTGTTGTTTTCCCGCAAATCCATGAGGAATTGAACCGCATCCTTTGAGAATCCGGTGAATGTTTCGCCTGGCATAATCGAACCTCAATTTTACGCGCATAATTGCTGGTAACTGGCAAACTAACCATAAGCTGTTGCCACGCCACCGGGTTTACCGTACCAGCCAGCAAATACCGATTCGGAACTATATACTTTGTTTTTATTAAGATAATGAATTCACTTTTACCTCTCAATAGAAAAAATGCAATCGCAGCAGGATTGGCGTCGACCTGAATTGCACTTTGATGAGTATCGTCTATCTCAAGGCGCTTTTCGAAGCGGCTGCAGATGATAAAACAGGTTTTCGAGATATTTCTTGACATTATCCGCTGGAAATAGTATCATAATTACATGATAATATTAATTCGCTGCGGTGGTTAAACAGGTGAAGGGATTATCATACTATGCAGGTCATGATCAATCAGCAAGTCCTGGAGTTGCAGCTGCCAACCGGACGTGTTCTGCTGGATGTGCTTCGCGATACGCTCGATTTGAAAGGCACCAAGGAAGGATGCCGCGAGGGAGATTGCGGCGCCTGTACCGTTCTGATAGGCCGGATGGAGAACGATCGCATCGTCTATGACGCAGTCGACTCCTGCCTCATGCCGGTGGGCGATTGCACCGGGAAACAGGTGGTCACCATCGAAGGCCTGAACACGGCCGATCCGAGCCCACTGCAGCGTGCGTTGATCGAGGCAGGGGCGGTTCAGTGCGGCTTCTGCACACCGGGTCTGGTCATGTCCATGACCGCGTACCTGATCAACGCAACTTCCGCGGATGTGGGCGAGGCCGTCATGAGCGTGGCCGGCAATATCTGCCGCTGCACCGGATACTCGGGTATCCGCCGCGCCATTGAGAGAGTGCTCGACATCGTTCCCCCCGGCCTTTTCTCCAGCGATCCGTCCACGCCGCAGCGCATAACCGCATTGATTGCATCCGGCTTTTTGCCTGAATATTTCGCCACGGTGGCTGCGGAGCTGAAAAAAATGGGCCTGTCGCCGCAAATGCAAACGATGGATACGCAGGCGTTGGTCGCCGGCGGCACGGATATCTATGTGCAGCGCGGTGAAGACCTGCAGAATCGCCATGTGGGGCTGCTGGCAGATCGCCCCGATTTGAAAAGGATCCAGGTTCACGAGGGTATTTGCAGCATCGGCGCTGCTGTCACCGTGGAAACCCTGCGCCGCTCGGGCATCCTTCATGAAGTTCTGCCGCAACTCGCAGCCAGCCTGGAGCTGGTCTCATCCACGCAAATCCGCAATCGTGCCACCGTTGCCGGAAATATCATCAATGCCTCGCCGATCGGGGATCTGACCATCATGCTGCTCGCCCTGGATGCCCACATCCACCTGCGATCCTTTGATGAAAAACAACAGCGCTCCCTGCCGCTGCGCCATTTTTTCACCGGCTACAAAACCATGCAGCGTCATGATGAGGAACTGGTGACCGCGCTCTCTTTTGCGATACCTCCGGCATCCGCCCGTTTTTCTTTTGAAAAGGTCAGCAAAAGAACCTATCTGGATATCGCTTCGGTGAATTCAGCCATGTTGTTGGATATTCAGGGAGGCATGGTTATAACGGCGCATGTTTCAGCGGGAGGGGTGGCACCCATACCACTTTATTTGAGCAAAACTTCGCTCCTGTTGCGCAACTGCAAAATCAACGAGGAAACCGTCGCCCGGACGGTGGCGTGCGCGCTCACGGAGATATCACCCATCAGTGACGTCCGCGGGTCAGCGCGATATAAAAAGCTGTTGCTGGGCCAATTAATTCGGGCGCAGCTGCATCGGTTTCTGTATCCATGATTGATTCATCCGCGGTGTCAGAGGTCGCTTTGAGCTCATTCCAATTACTCCTTGTGGTGAATACATTTGCATACGCAGGTTGAGTTGGCATAGAATCCGGGCATGAATTGAACAGATTAAATGGCTTGGAATAGTAAGTTTGTCATTTGCTAACGCAGGATTTTTTATGAAATATCATGACGCAACCCTGCATGTTCGCGGCGAATCGATTTACATCGATGATCACACCCTGCCATCCGGTTGTTTGCACGCGGCGGTGTTCGCTTCACCCGTCGCCCATGGCGTCTTGAAAAACCTCGATATCGAAGCAGCTGCACACACGCCTGATGTGGCGGGCATTCTGACGGCGGCGGACATTCCCGGCGAAAACCAGATCGGCGGCATCATTCGCGACGAAGTGCTCCTGGCTGAAAAGGGCGTGGATTTCGCAGGTCAGCCCATCGCCCTCGTGGTTGCGAAAACCGCAGATGCGGCGCGGCGGGCTGTCCGGCTGGTCACGGCGGAGATCAAGGAAAAAAAGCCCATCCTCGATCCGCGTGAAGCCTATGCGCACAATCAACTCATCCAGCCGCCTCGGGTCTTCGCCTGCGGCGATGTGGATGCCGCCTGGGCGCAGTGCGAGTATATCATCAGCGGCCGCGCCGATTCCGGCGGTCAGGAACACCTCTATCTCGAAACCCAGGGTGCCATCGCCCTGCCGCGGGAAGACGGCGGCATCAAGCTCTTCTCGGCCACACAATCTCCGACCAGTGTGCAAAAAACGGTGGCGCGCGTGCTGAATCTGCCCATGCATCACATCGAGGTGGAAGTCCTGCGGCTCGGGGGTGCGTTCGGCGGCAAGGAAGATCAGGCCAGCTGTTGGGCGGCTTTGGCAGCCCTGGCTGCTTTCAAGATGAAAAAGCCCGTCAAACTGGTGCTGCGCCGCCATGAAGATATGCGCTATACCGGCAAACGCCATCCCTATTCTTCGGATTATAAGATAGGATTGAATGCCGTCGGCAAAATTCTCGCGTATGAGGTCTCCTTCTATCAAAATGCCGGCGCCGCGGCCGATCTTTCTCCCGCCATCCTGGACCGGACGCTGTTTCACACCAGCAACTGTTATCACATCCCCAATGTCCGCGCCACGGGCTACAGCTGCCGCACCAACTGTGCACCCAACACCGCCTTTCGCGGATTTGGTGGACCCCAGGCCATGTTCGTCATCGAATCCGCCATCCATCGGGCGGCGCAAGCACTGGGCGTTGACGCTTCGGTCATCCAGCACGCCAATCTGCTGCGCGAGGGGGATGAATTTCCCTATGGTCAGAAGGCCGTCAATCCGCACATCCGCAAATGCTGGCAAATTCTGGAGGAACGCTGCGAAACGGAAAAACTGCGCGCGGATGCGGCTCGATTCAATGCAGCTCATCCCTTCGAGAAAAAAGGGATTGCCGTCATGCCAATCTGTTTCGGCATCTCTTTCACCAATACCCTGCTCAATCAGGCCAACGCGCTGGTGCATGTCTACTCCGATGGCAGTGTGGGCGTGAGCACCGGCGTGGTGGAAATGGGGCAGGGCACCCATGAGAAGATCAGAGGCATCGCCGCCCGCGTTCTCGGCATTTCGGTGGGTCGCATCCGCATGGAGAGCACCAATACCACGCGCAATGCCAATACCTCGGCCACAGCTGCCAGCACCGGACCCGATCTCAACGGCAATGCCACCCGACTTGCCTGTGAGAGCATTTTGTTACGACTGAAGTCTTTTCTGGCGGTTTTACGCGGCCTGGATCAGCCGGATCAGGTTGCCATTCTCGATGAACAGGTGTTGATTGATGGAAAAAGGATTGACTGGGATTGGCCGACGCTGATTCGGGAGGCCTATTGCAGCCGCATCAATTTGTCCGCCCATGCCCATTATGCCACTCCGCATATCTTTTTCGATCGCGACAAAAACAAGGGCGATGCCTTTGCCTATCATGTCTATGGCGCCGCCATGGTGGAAGCGACAGTGGATGTGGTGCGCGGGACATACCGCTTCGATGCCGTGCGCCTGGTGCACGATGTGGGGCAGTCGCTGGACCCGTTAATCGATCAGGGGCAGGTGGAAGGCGCCGTGGTGCAGGGATTGGGATGGCTGACGCTGGAAGAAACTATTCATGATAAAACCGGCCGTCTCCTGGCCGACAGCCTGACGACCTACAAGGTGCCGGATATCTTTTTTGCGCCGAAGGTGATCGATGTGCATTTTTTGCCGGATTCTTTCAATCCGCCGGGACCGTTTCACAGCAAGGCCATCGGCGAGCCACCGTTCATGTACGGCATTGCCGGTTATTTTGCCCTGATCAATGCCATCAAAGTGTTCCGGCCGGATTGGCAGGTGGAATACACCGCACCGCTGACGCCGGAACGCGTGTTGCTGGCGTTGCACGGGTAGGGCGGGCGTCAGTTCGCCATCTGGCACCCGGCGTTCCCGGGGTGACTGCAGGATGGCGGCAGCCTGGAAGCGCCGTTGCCGAATTTGCGCCCGGCGTTCCCGGGGTGACGGCAGGGTGGGGGGCCGCCCGCCATCAGGTAATTTTGATCGGGAGGTTTTTCCATAATGAATCAGGTGGGCTTTTGGTCATTCATCGAGGAAGAATTACTGAACCACAGACCCGTGGTGCTGCTGCTGGTCATCGCGCATGAAGGCTCCACGCCCGGCAAAACAGGCTTTAAAATGGCGGTTGCCCAGGATGGCCGGCTCTGCGGTTCCATTGGCGGCGGTGCAGTCGAGTATGATCTGGCAGAATCCATCAAACAACAGCTACAAAGTGGCGGGGTCAGACAGAACATCCAATGCATGCTTCATGATGGCGGTGCGTCTGCGGAAACATCGGGCATGATCTGCGGCGGCAGCCAGACGGTGCTCACCTTTCCGTGCAGCAGCCGCCATCTCGCTGCGGTGCAGCAGATCAAAAAGGGCATTACTGGTAATCAGCCCAGCTTGATGAGGATCGCGGGACAAGAGATACAATGGACGGCGGAGATCGAAGAAGATCCTTCAAGTCTTTATGAAGAAAGATTGGGATATGAAGATACGGTTTACCTCATCGGCGGCGGCCATGTCGCTTCCGCCTTGTCGCTGATTTTATCCACGCTGGATGTGCGCATCGTCATTCTCGACGACCGGCCGGAACTGGATGCCCTGAAGAAGAACCCTTTTGCCCATGATATCATCATCACGCCCATGGAAAAGGTTGCCTCTTTCGTTCCGCCGGGCGACCACAGCTATGTCGTCATCATGACGCCATCACATCGGGCGGACGAAGTGGTCTTACGGTGGTTGATCCCGCATTCATTTCGCTATCTCGGCCTGATGGCGAGCCGGGTAAAAGCACAGCAGATTCTCACCAATCTGCTCAGCGAGGGTATCAGCAAACAGGTTCTGCAAAATGTCCGGACGCCCATTGGCCTGCCTATTCATAGCCACACACCGGCAGAGATCGCGGTCAGCATTGCAGCGGAAATCATTCAGGTTCGAAATGGAGGTTGACTAATGAAAGGATCAGATGATCAGAGAGATTGATACCCGTTTAAACAAGCTCTGAATGGGAATATCCTCAAATATGATGGCATTTGTGAATATAAAAGAGTGAGATCACATGGTCCAGCTCAAAGGCTGAACTTAAACAAGCACTCCTAATTTATTGAATATGTTTGAGTACAAGCTTTGGCTTGTTTGTGATGTTGCTTTTAATTCCTTTATAAAAACCAGCAATAATCAAACAGATTCATCTTTTGAAGCTATTTTCGGCAAGTCCGTGCGGCGTGGGCAGATAGCTTGCGGCCTTTCAGACCATTTTTAGGCACCTAGCAGGCAGCCCCGTTTTTCAGCGCAGGAGCAGAATTCTTCTTGAGGTCAGTTGGGAACCCGATTGCAGACGGATAAAATAGACGCCCGATGGATTCCCCGTGCCATTCCACACCGTCGTGTAGCTACCCTTTTGCTGCCAGCCATTCACCAGGCTCACAATCTCTCTGCCCAATAAATCGACAATTTTTACCGTCACCAGCTCGTCTTTCACCACCTTGTACGCAATGGTGGTTTCCGGATTGAAGGGATTGGGATTATTGGTCAGCAGAGGGGACGCGACGGACACCAGTTCAGCATCGGAAGCCTGTGGCACCGCGATGGGGCCTTTTTTAGCACTGCTGTTCACCTGGAATTCTACGATCTGAGTGCACTTGAAATCTGTCACAGGTGACAACAGCCGCAGCTGGACATACCTGGCGGTGACATAATCCGCCAGCCGGCACCACTGCAGTTGTGTGGTTCCATAGGTGCGCTTGAAAATGCCGACGGATGTGAAATCTTCTTTTTCCATGCCGGTCACCGAAACCAGTACCTCTATCTTATCGGTTTGATAGGCATATTTTTCTTGGTCGTCATCCGGGCCATTATCGGTCTGAAATTGCACATAATTGAATTGGTAGAGGCCCTTGTCCATGAATTCAAAGATGGCCCAAGGCACCTCGCTGCCGTTTTCGGGATCCGTCTTGGCCCAGGTGGTCCCTTCCTGGCCTTCCACGATGCAATCCACCGCCTTGTCCCATCCATAATCATATTTCGTGTTTTTATAAGTAGGCGATCCGGTGACAAACAGCAGCGGATTTTGACAACCCTCAGGTTTGTCATTTCCCGGATCGATGACTATGAGCGGCGGTGGATTCACCAGGTTATCATAGCCGAAATTGACACCACGGTAATCAATGCCTGAGACGGCGGTAAAGATCTGGGTATGACCGCCCGTTGTCGAAGTGGCTCCGGCGGGCAATGTGGATTCATCGATGGCAATCTGAAAAGTGCCCGGCTGGAGGTTGAGAAAACGGTAATAGCCATTGGCATCGGTTTTTACTTTTGCGATGAATGCGGGTACCTCCCCGGAGAGGTTCCATAACTTCAGCAGAACATTTTCAATGCCAGGTTCTTCGGGATCCTGCAAGGCGTTGTGATTGGCATCGAAAAAAACATAATGTCCAACCTTGATGGGTACCGCGCGAATGCGGAGGACCAGATGCAGGGTTGATTCTTTTTGAATATTGTAATCTGCCAGGGTTCGGCCGTCTTCGAGCTGTTTGCCGGCAAAGATCAGACGCTGTTGATCCGGCGGGATGCCTTCCTTATCCTCAATCTTTTGTTTGACATTTTCAATGGAATCGCTGGGTTCCACCTCGAGGGTGATGGTCTTGCCGGTCAATGTTTTGACAAAAATCTGCATGGCAAAGAGATTCGCTGTCAGCATGAGAACAGCCAGACACATTGAGATGAAGCTGGATGGTCGGTTCATCTTCGGCTCCTGTTGAGTATAAACGCCCATTATTTGCTACATGGAAGAAATATCAGGCAAGACAGCGGCTGCTGATTCGTATAAGCAAGTACTGTATTATAAAGATAAAAGGCAATCAAGTCAAGCTAAATTATGCAAATGCATGAAATTGCATGAGTGCCCGATTCGATGTTAATGGGACAATTAAACTGGTGTTGTGCCACCCCGGAGGTTGCCGAACTGGCGTGCAGGCACCGAATCGGGGTGGGCGTATCCGTACAACGAAGCATATAAAAAACTTGATCTCCATATATTAAACCGCTATATTCATGCAAACACGCTCCTATTTACCAGTGTCAAGACGGGACGTAAAACGTGAAAAAAGAGGGATTCCTGACCGACGCCCAACTCAAGGCCGAGTTGGAAAAATGCGAATACTGCGAAGAAAAGCCGTGCCGTGAAGCGTGTCCGGCGCACTGCTCGCCGGCGGATTTCATCATGGCGGCGCGCGTCGGCGAGAAATCAGATCTCCAGCGCGCCGCAGCGCTCATCATGGCCGCCAACCCGCTTGGCGGTGTCTGCGGACTGGTCTGCCCCGACTCTTTCTGCATGGCCGCCTGTGTCCATGCCAAATTTACCACTCCTGTGAACATTCCCTCGGTACAAGCGACCATCATCCGCAAAGCCAAAGAATTTGGTCTTCCCGCTTTTGATCCCATGGCCTCCAATGGCAAACGCGTGGCGGTCATCGGCGCCGGCCCCGCGGGCATCGGCGCCGCGGCGGTGCTGGCGCAAAAAGGCTACAAGGTTGAAGTGTATGAACAGAACCGCAAGGGCGGAGGTGCCGCCCGCCTAATCCCCGATTTCCGCCTCGATAAAAAAGTGCTGGACTCGGATTTCCGTTTTTTTCTCTCCCTCGGTAACATCACCATGGTGCATAAACCGGTTGCTGATCCGCTCTCGCTTCTGACAACAGGCGCCTACGATGCGGTGGTGGTCTGCAGCGGTCTTGATCACCCTATTGGATTGGGCGTCAGAGGCGATGGAGCGGCGCTGCCGTGGCACTCTTTTCTTGAAAACAGCAAACAGACCGATCTCAAAGGCCAGCGCGTTGCCGTGATCGGCGGCGGCGCCGTGGCCGTCGATTGTGCAGTTAGCGCCAGACGTCGCGGTGCAGGTCATGTCGAATTGATTTACCGCCGTAAATTTGCAAACATGCCGGTAACCGGATATGAAAGAGATTTGCTGCTGCGCCATGGCATCGAAGTTTCGACCTGTTCCCGGGTTTTGCAGGTTGTTGTGCGCCAGGGCCGGGTCATTGGCCTGCGGCTGGAAAAAATGATGCTCCCGCCCGGCCTGCCGCCGTCGCCGCAAAATTTCATCCCCATCCCCGGCGAACGCCCGCAGTTCCGTAGTTTTGACCTTGTCATTGCTGCCATCGGCAGCCGCGCCGGCATTCCGGTGCAAAAAACAAAAGGCGTCTTCTACGCCGGCGATCTCGTCCTGGGATCATCGACCGTGGTGGAGTCGGTTGCTTCGGGCAAAAACGCCGCCCTGGAAGCCGATGCATTCATCCGCGGAGAAAAAAAGCCCAGGATTATAAACCGCGCCAAGGGATACGCCATTCTGGCGGGCAGAAATCTGCGGCCGGTGCCCCTGGAGACTGAATTTTTTGGCCGCAAGATTAATTCTCCCTTTCTGATTTCAGCCGCACCGCACACGGACGGCTACGCCCAGATGAAGATGGCCTATGAAAAAGGCTGGGCCGGCGCCGTGATGAAGACCGCCTTTGACAATGTCCCCATCCACATCCCCGGATCCTATATGTTTGTGCTGGCGCCCACCACCTATGGCAACTGCGACAACGTCTCCGGCCACCCACTCGATCGCGTCTGCCGCGAGGTGGAACGGCTCGTCAGCGAGTTCCCGGACCGGCTCACCATGGCCTCCACCGGCGGACCCGTGACCGGCCACGACGAAGCGGACCGCAAAGTCTGGCAATCCAATACGCGCAAACTGGAAGCGGCCGGCACCATGGGGATCGAGTACAGCCTCTCCTGCCCCCAGGGGGGCGACGGCACCAGAGGCGATGTGGTGTCGCAGGTCGCCGAATTGACCGCAAAGATCATCGAGTGGGTGCTGCAGAGCGGCGACGGCGCGGTGCCCAAATTGTTCAAGCTCACTGCAGCGGTAACTGCCATCCGGCCGATCATCGAGAGCATCCAGGAAGTTTTGCGGCGCCATCCTGAGAAGCGGGCCGGTGTCACCTTGGCCAACAGTTTTCCAGCGATGGCTTTTCGAAAAAATGCGGGGAGTATTTGGGAAGAAGGAGTTGTTGTCGGCATGTCCGGCGATGGTGTGCTGCCCATCAGCAATCTCACCCTGGCCAAAGTGGCGGGCATGGGGATCGCGGTTTCGGGGAATGGCGGCCCCATGCATTACAAAGCCGCGGCGAATTTTCTCGCCCTGGGCGCGGAGACCGTACAATTCTGCACCATCGTCATGAAATACGGCTATGGCATCGTCGATGATCTCCATAGCGGTCTCAGTTTCCTGATGCAGGCGCGCGGTTTGCGCTCGGTGCGTGAGCTGATCGGCTCGGCGCTGCCCAATCCGGTGACGCCGTTCGAGACGCTGACCTCGCGTAAGATGCTTCCCGCCGTGGAGGCCGCCCTGTGTGAGCACTGCGGCAACTGCACGCGCTGTCCCTATCAGGCCATTGCGCTGGACGAGAAACGGATGCCGCATTTTGACGCGGCCCGCTGCGTCGGCTGCTCGCTGTGCGCGCAAAAGTGTTTCAGCGGCGCGATTTATATGCGGGAGCGCACAGCCGCGGAGCACGCCGCGCTTCATGAAGGTTGATGGAGATTTATGTCCGATTCTTTGCTCATCACCCATGCGACGCTCATCACGCTGGGCGCATCTTGCCGCGTCTTGAACGATCAGGATATCTATATTGAAGACGGCCTTATCCGGGAAATTGCCGCCTCTGTGAACCGGAAAGCCGATCAGAAACTGGACGCTTCCGGTAAAATCGTATTGCCCGGCTTTATCAATGCCCACATGCACTGCTACAGCACCTTTGCGCGGGGATTGACCAAAACCGAGCCGGCCTCATCTTTTCTCCCGGTCTTGAAGAATTTGTGGTGGCGCCTGGATAAAGCCTTGAGTCTGGAGGATTGCTATTACAGCGCCCTGGTGGTGCTGCTGGAGGCGATCCGTCACGGCACCACCACGTTGATCGATCATCACGCCAGTCCCTGCGCCATCCGCGGGTCGCTCGACGCCATTGCCCGGGCTTTTCGCGAAACCGGCTTGCGCGGCTGTCTCTGCTATGAAGTCTCCGACCGCGACGGCGCCCGGGCGACGCAGGAGGGACTGGAAGAGAACCGCGACTTTATCCTGGCCTGTAAAGAACGGAACGATCCATTCATAAAGGCTCTTTTCGGCTTGCATGCCTCTTTCACGCTAACCGATGTCACATTGAAAGCGGCGGCCAGGCTGGGAAGCGGCCTTGGCACGGGATTTCACATCCATGTGGCGGAATCCATCGCTGATCAGGAATACACCCGGGCGCAATATGGAAAAGGCGTGGTGGAGCGCTTATACGAGCAGGGTATACTCGTGCCCGGTTCCATCGCCGCGCATGCGGTGCAGGTCGACGAAAAAGAGATGGCGCTGCTGGCGCAGTCCGGCGCGGCCGTGGTGCACAATCCACAGTCGAATTTGAACAACGCCGTGGGCATCGCCGATATTGTTGCCATGCAGAAACACGGAATCCTGGTCGGCCTGGGCACCGACGCCATGACCACACGCATGAGCGAAGAGGTGCGCGCGGCGATCTGGTGTCAGCATTTTCTGCATAACAATCCCTCCGTTGGATTTGATGCAGCGGTCTCTGCGCTGCTGCTCCATAACGCAAAAATTGCCCGGCGGATATTTGCTGCCCCCCTCGGAGAGATCGCGGTGGACGCTGCGGCGGATCTCATATTCGTCGATTATGATCCCGCGACGCCGCTCCATCAAGAAAACTGGATGGGGCAGATCGTATTCGGGGTGTCGCAGGCAACGGTGGATACGACCATCGTGGCGGGCAGGGTGCTGATGCGGGATAAAAAACTGTTGCTGGATCTGGATGAGAGAGAGGTTTATCTCCGGGCGAGAGAACGGGTGGCGGCGTTGTGGGAGAGGCTGTAGAAAAAAGGGCGACCCGTTCAGCGGATCGCCCTCATCGTACATGCAGCACGTTTTGATGGGGTTATTTCGCCGCTACGGCGAAGACAATTTTTAATCCGCCTTTTTCCGCAAAATCCGGAAAGTGCAGAACTTGTTCCCGGTCTTTGCCTTTATCCTTTTCGGTCAGTTCATCAAAGTCCTTCAGACAATCATGTTCCTGGTTGGCGTCATTGCGTACAGCAGCGTACTTCCAGCCCTGCGCCTCATGCCAATTCTTCCAGCCGATGTGCTCCAGTTCGGCCAGCAATTCCACGTGATGCTCCAGATACTTTTGCACCAGTTCTCTCTCCGCCGGCGTGGCGGCGCCCGGCTGCAGACGCAAACCCACATAACTCAGGATATCTGACATGCGCTGCGCGGCGGCCTTGTTGGAGTTTTTAAGAAATTCCGAAAGTTTTTTGTAATCAACGTCATTCTGCTTCTTCAGCCAGCCTTCTTTCCTGCCCAGTTCGCGCCAGGTTTCATGAATGGCGGGCGCCAGTTTTTCGGTAACAGCCGGAATTTTGAATTTCATGTCCTGGTTTGCGAGCTCGTAGAATTTTGCCACGCCCTGGTTTTCATCCGTCTCGTCCTGCAGCGCCCTGTTGATTTCAGCGGCGAGGTGCATGGCCAAGGTGGTGGGCGCTGGCAGCGCAGAGCAACGTACGGAATCTCCCTTCTGCCTGGGTTTCAGGTAATCCGCAATTTTTTCCAGAGAACGCGCGCCGTGCCGGTACCACGGAATTTCAATCAGGGCGGAGACCAGGCCGTTGTCAATATCCAGCATTTTATTAGGATCTTTCATGAGAAAACTGCGCAGGAGGATGGCTCGCCGCAGGGGATAGCATTTATCCATGGGATCTGCCTTGTCTGAATCAGGAGCTTCGGAGAGCAGTCGTGGATTGGGACCGAGCACATTATAATAGATATCCAGCCGGCTGTGAAAGTCAGGGCCTTTGGCCAGCTTAAAATTAGTCCAACCCTCTTGCGCCGGTTTGGGGCCGAACGTTTTAAAACTGAAACTGGTGGCGCCGGCAAAAACGAAAACGCAGCGGCCGATGCGGTGGGTGAGTTGTTCTTCCTGGAATTTGCCGTCCTGCATGGGGGCCAGCAGATACTGCAGCCATTTATACTGCTGCGAATCGAACTCGTCCCAGAGCACGACAGGCGTGATGCCGCCGAGGACCACATCACGAACCTGATGAAAGGCGCCGGTCAGATCCTCCACATCATTGAATTGGGACAGATTGAATTCAATCCAGGATTCCTTGCCAAATATTTCATTGGCAATTTGCCGGACGCCGAAGGATTTTCCCGCACCCGGCGGACCGAATACGCCGATGGAAAGCGGTTTTTTCTGGTCGCCATTTTTGTATTCACGCATGAGTTTGCGCATGGCGCGCAGGCATTCTATCTCTTTGCGGTCAACGGTGAACAAATTGCCAAATCGCGCAAACGGATATTTTTCCAGGGCCACCGTACCCATCACGGTCGCCAATTTGGCGAGCCCGATCAGGGAGGGCCGGATGTCCTGATCGACCGGACGTTGGGATTGTTCCAGGATGGACCAGCTGCCGGCTTGGCGAATCTCCGCGTCGCTCCAGGGAACAAAGGCCTCTTTAAATACCTTCGTGCCTGCTAGGAGTTCCTTGGCCAACCGTGCAGCCGGGAATCCGGCAGCGGAGTCCGGCTGACCAACAATGCCGTGGCCATTATAGCGCAGATCGCGCATGGCGCCGAGTCCAGCCTTGAGGGCTTGATCAAAATGCGGTGATTGTTCCTTTTCTTTTTCGCCGATACGTTGCTGCATGGCGATAATCTCGCGCGTCAGCGCGGCGATAATGCAGGCCATGTATCCCAGGGATTCACCTTCGCAGTCCTCCGTTGACATCCCCTCGATACTCCCCGGCGAATAGACCAGGGTCGCCCTCGGTTTGCCGACTTTGGTGCGGTCCAGCCACAGGGCGCCATCACCGGAAAAGATGATGATCAGGTGTTTGCACCATTCAGCAAGTTCCTTGAGAAGCGGATTGCGGTGCAGCGAGTCGCGCAGGGTTTCGACCGTCAATTCCCATGAGAGCCCATTGCTGATATTCACGTGTTCCAACCGAAGCTCTTTGGCTGAGACCAGGACAATCAATCTCTTACTATAATTTTTGATTAATTCATTATAGAGATCGCCGCGGCAGACTGGCGAGGACATTTTCAGGAGAATCCATTCGGGTTTGCTGTTTTGGGGTGATGGCAGCATCCAGCAGGCCTTGTGTTTTTCTGTGCGGAAACTTGTGCCGGCGTCATCGATCACCAGGATATCCTGTTCCTTCCCCTTGGGTTTAGGGGTGGGGACAAAAGGTTGAGCCTCCGGAATGTCGCAAGGATTCAAGGCTGTTTCGTGGCCATAGCCCAACAGGGGGGCCGCTCTCCAGACTTTATCTTTTGTATCTTTCTTTTCAGGACATAGGGCGCACGGTTTCCACACGGCAAAGGCATGATGCCCGCAGGGTTTTTCGTGCAAATTCGGCTGTTCCAGCGCATACTCTACGGACCAGCCCTCTTCAATCGCTGATGTGTTTTTTTGCAGCTTTTTTGCAGCAGTGTCGAGATTTTCTTCGGCGATCTCGAGGACCTTTGCCTTTTTGGCGATGCAGGTCTCCGGTTTGCCTGCTTTGATCATTTTTTCATAATCTTTTTTGGCTTCGTCTCTGGCTTTCAGACATCGATCCCGATTCGCCTGCAATTCTTTCATCTCTTGGGAATTGTGTTCAACCGCCTGGTTGATCATCTCATTGATCAGCTTTACTGCATTATTGGCGCCGCCGAGCTCCC
Source organism: Candidatus Zhuqueibacterota bacterium (assembly GCA_963169875.1). Lineage (GTDB taxonomy): Bacteria > Zhuqueibacterota > Zhuqueibacteria > Residuimicrobiales > Residuimicrobiaceae > UBA2214. The sequence goes on along the minus strand of CAUJEL010000040.1, from coordinate 39,133 downwards.
GCACGGTCTTGACGCCCCGTTGGCCCGTCATTGAAGCTTTGGTGCGCTCACCAGTATAAATATGATGATCGACGACTACATCTCCTGTTAGCAGAATTTTTTTCCCCATTCCATTTCTCCATTTTACGTGATAACCCTTATGAAAAATAGCCAATCAGGAGATATGAGTCAAGGCAAATCTGGAAAAAATGTATCCGGAATGGGCGGCCCAAAAAGGGAATGCATTATTTCCATACGAACAGGTTTTTCATACAGGTAAGCTGGACGACGGAGCGGCGAGGTGTTGTCATTGACCCAAAGATCAAAAATGCATCATAAAGGACTTGAAAAAAAATACTATTTGGGCTATATTTAGGCGATGAGCAACGAATGATCGGATTCTTTGTAAACTGGGCCACAGTAATTGCATGCCCGCGCCCTATGGGTGCACTGAACTACGATTACGTCCATCGTTAACACCGCATCAGGTGAATACCAGAACAGGAGAAGTATACAAATGGATTCATACCATTCGCAAATTTCACAATGCGCCCGGGAACTCGAAAATGAGATCGTGGAATTCCTCATGGACCTGGTCTCCACGCCCTCTTTCTCGAGCAAGGAAGAAGCCGTCATCCAGGTCATCAAAAGCGAGATGGAAAAAGTGGGATTCGACGAAATTCGCATCGATGGATTGGGCAGCATCGTCGGCCGCATCGGCCATGGTCCCCGCGTCATCGCTTTCGACGCGCATATCGATACCGTCTATCCCGGCGATCTCAGCCAGTGGGATTTCGATCCGTTCACGCCTTTCATCAAAGATGGCAAGGTGTGGGGCCGTGGCACCGTGGACCAGAAAGGCGGCATGGCCAGCATGGTCTATGCGGCAAAAATCATCCAGGAACTGGGACTGAATGACCAGTTCACCATCTATTTCACCGGCACGGTGATGGAAGAGGATTGCGACGGCTTGTGCTGGCAGTACCTGATCAAGGAAGAGAAAATCCGGCCCGAACTGGTGGTCATCACCGAGCCCACCAACATGAACATTTATCGCGGCCATCGCGGCCGCATGGAGATGCGCGTCGAGGTCAAGGGCGTGAGTTGCCATGGCTCGGCGCCGGAGCGCGGCGACAATGCCGTGTACAAGGTGGCGCGCATCGCGCTGGAGATCGAAAAGCTCAATGAACGGCTGCGCTTCGACCCCTTCCTCGGCAAGGGCACCATCACCGTGACCGAGACGCGCTCCGCATCGCCGTCTTTGTGCGCCGTGCCCGACGCGGCCTCGATTCATCTCGACCGGCGCCTGACGCTGGGTGAAACCAAAGAGAGCGCCGTCGCCGAAGTTGAGGAAGCCGCGCGGCAAGCGGGCGTAGCAGATGCCAAGGTGATGGTGTTGACCTATGAAGAGCCGGCCTATACCGGAAAAATCTATCCAACGGAAAAGTACTATCCAACCTGGGTACTGGATGAAAAATCGCCCTATCTGCAGCAGGCCATTGCCGCTTACCAGGGCGTATTCAACAAGCAACCTCTTGTGGACAAATGGACCTTCAGCACCAACGCCATCGCCATCGCCGGGATGAATAACATTCCCTGCCTCGGGCTGGGACCGGGCCATGAGGTCTATGCCCATGCCGTCAACGAGGCGTGTCCTGTCGAACATCTCAGCGCCGCTGCGGTGTTTTACGCCGCCCTGGTGGCCACGCTGAATGGCAAGGCGTGATCCGGTGCGCATTCCCTTCGCCTATCGCTGCACGCAGTGCGGCCGCGCTTATGCGCGCGATGAGGTGACCTATCTCTGCCCGGTCTGCGCCACCGGCTACAAGCCCGGCATGCCGCTGCCGGGCGTGCTGCGGGTTGAGTTTGATTATGACGCCATCCGCGCCCGGCTGCAAGGAAAAGCCATCGACTGGACGCTGTGGTCTGCAGTGGAGGCGAAATACTTTCCGCCCTATGCGGTGGGTAATACCCCATTCACGCGTATTGATCGATTTGCTGCACTAGCTGGTTTTACCAACGTTTTTGTCAAAAACGACGGCCTCAATCCCAGCGGTTCACTCAAGGATCGGGCCTCTTTTCTGGTTGCGGCGGAGGCCAACCGCATCGGCGCCAAAACCATTGTAGCTGCCTCAACCGGCAATGCTGCCAGTTCCCTGGCGGCTATATGCGCTGCGGCCGGTCTCGATGCAGTCATCTTTGTGCCGGCGTCGGCGCCCCGGGCCAAACTGGTGCAGATGATCCTGCACGGCGCGCGCGTCATTCCCGTCAACGGCACTTACGACGACGCCTTTCGTCTTTCATTGCAATACAGCGAAAAGAGGGGGGGCATGAACCGCAACACCGCCTATCATCCCCTGACCATTGAAGGAAAGAAGACGGTGGGATTCGAGATTTTCCAGCAGAATGCAGGGGTAATTCCCGATGTCATTCTCGTGCCCGTGGGGGATGGGGTGATCATCAGCGGCGTGTACAAAGCTTTTTATGACCTGAGAGAATCGGGGTTGATCGAAAAACTGCCGCGGCTGGTGGCGGTGCAGGCCGAGACCTCGGATGCCATCCATCGTTTCATCGCGACCGGTGTGTATCGCAATGCGGACCAGCCCACTACCATTGCGGATTCCATTTCCGTGTCCGCGCCCAGCAATGCCTCCATGGCGCGGCAGGCGGTCCTGGATTCCGGGGGATTTTCGATCACGGTTTCGGACGAAGAAATTTTGCGGGGTCAGCGAAGTCTGGCGGAGACGACGGGCATTTTTGCCGAGCCGGCAGCCGCGGCGGTTGCCGCGGCTTTGCTGAGACTTTCCGGAGATGCACGATTGCATGCAAAGGAGCAGATCGTCCTGCTCATCACCGGCCATGGTTTGAAGGACGTTGGCGCTGCGATGACGCAGGTCAAGATTCCCGAGGCTGTGGAACCGGTGCTGGAGCGGGTGGAAGAGGTTGTCGGATTGAAATGAGCACGGCTCGGATTCCATAGGGTTGCCGCATCCTGCCAGTTCCTGTGCGCGCTGTTAACGTCATCGTCCTTGAGGGATGCGGCAACCACAGAACCTGGACACAGCAGTCACCTTCAGCCTTGCAGGTGGCGCCAGCTACAGAATCTGCACGCCACGGGCTGTCAGGTTGCAGCATGCCTTGCTAACGCGCTGTTGGGCTCCATCTGTTTTGATGGGGCCCAACTCTTTTAGTCCGCCTAAGGTCGGCCCCACCAACGGCAGGTGGAGCCCACCATCGTCGCGCCGGGATTCTTGCACCGGTGTGGATTACTCCCCTCAAAGGATCAGCGCCTTCAATCCAGCATATTGGCCGCGGGATCTTCGCCGCCGAATTCGAGGAAATAGTAGAGTTGGGTGAGGTCGCGCGCGACAAAACTTTCCGGACCCATAAAGTCCCCTTCAAAAGGGGAATTTTCCGGTATGGCAGCCCAGGCGCGCCATACCGTCACCTGGTCCCTGGGGATGCCATTGTAGCCCTTCAAATAGGGCCAGCGATAGCTGTCATCTCTCGGCAGATCCTGTAAAAAAGTTGTGCCCGAATGAAATCCGAAGAAATGTCCGCGTAGACACCTTTCAATCCTCTGAATAACTTGTGCGATGACCGGATTGCCGTACTGCCCATAATTGTTTTCGATTAGATAATGCACGCCCCGCAGGTTATAAGCTTGATCCAGAATCATGCTGTCGAGCATACTATTATTCGTCGTAAACTGCAGATGGATATAGGGTTCCGTTTTTTCGCCCGGACTCATAACCAACCTGTAGTATTTGCTATCAGGATCGGCCTCGGCAAAAATCTTTTTAATGGCATCCAGATGCAGAAGCACGGTTTCTATCAGGTGCTCGCGATTATCGTTCAGGGGGACGATCTGACTGTAGAGCGCCGCGCTGTCCACCAGCACGCAGATGCGCTCGCCGCGCTTGAAATCCACTTCCCAGTGCGGGATATTCATCCGGAAGGGCAGCGGTATGGTGCCTGCCGGATCAAGGTATCTGAATGACTTGGTGGCGCCATTCATCGGGCCTCCAATGCGTCTGTAGAACAGATACATCGAACTCATCCACATATAGGTGGGCAGATCGAATTCGGCGAGGACCTCGGCAAAGTTGGTCGCGGTGAGATCCACGGTCTCGTGGAGGAAGGGAACCGGCTGGAGAAAATCCGCATGGAGATCCAGATCGAGAAAACGCTTGTCGTACCAGTTGCCGATTTTCAGATATTCCCGGGGATCGAAGGGCTCGGTGGGCAGCTTGGGATAATAGTTAAAGGTCTCCACTTCATCCCGGATGATCACATCATAGATCCCTTTTTTTATATAAAAGGACTGACCCTCCTGCATGGTGAGATGGTACCAGTAGGGGATGCTGTCCCTCAGGGCGGCTGGGGCGATCTCCTTATTCCTTATGCTGATGTCAAAAGAACCGGAAAGCGGCGTGCCTTCATAATCTGTGGGTGTGAATTTGAAGAGGGAACCATCGACCTCAATAGGAATAATCCCTTCGCTCCACTGGTGCGGTATGGTCTCTCCCGGTTCGGGCGCCTGGCGGATTTTGATGGGGATTTCTCTCTGACCGATAAAATTTTGCGTCAGCCGCACCTGGATGGCGCTGGTTGCCATATAGGGTATAATGGTGCATGTTGCATAATCACAATCGCATGCCAGCTCCCAGAACATGTTCTGCGGCCGGCCTGGTTCCTCTTCATATCCATCCGGATCGTATATCTGCTTTCGCGCCACCAGACTGTCGAGCACTCTGGTTTCGTCCGGATACATGACCACCCGGTCGCTGAAAAAGATCACCGGTCTGACATTCACGACCTCGTCCACCCTGACGACATCGCCCAGCTTGCGGTTCAGTACGGATTTGTCCTCAATATGGGGTCCGGATAAAAAGATATGAATCAGGTCGGCGCTGCCGCTTTGCTCTATTTCAGTGGCTGTTTTCCCCAGAGCGGACTGTTCCCCGAAGAGCCTGTTGATATCCCCGCCGCCATCCAGTTTGGTCATTTTCCCGGTGGTTGAGAATTCCGGGGTATCGAGGGTATAGAGATAGATGCCCGCGGCCGTGGGCCTGCCGGCGTCATCCAGACCGTCCCACTGCGCCCAATGCTCACCCGCGGTGCGGTATTCAGAATGAATCAGCTTTCGTACCAGCTGTCCCTTGATATTATGGACACGCAGGGACACCAGCGCATTCTTTTTGAGGTTATAGACGATCCGGGTTGAAGGATTGAAGGGATTGGGGTAATTCTGGAACAGCTGATAGCTGCCCGGTTTGGTCTGTGCAGAGGCTTCGACTTTGGTGTCGGCCCAGACCTCAAAGTAGCCGTCTCTGTTACTTGTGGTATGGGCCATGACGGCATCCATAAAAGCCGCATTTTGAACCGTCACTTCGACATTTGCCACAGGCTGCATGCGCCGGTCTTTGATGGTGCCGCAAACTTTGCCGCTCGCAGCTCCGGCACGATGGGTGCCTGCCAGACTGGCCAGGATCAGCAGGGCAACCAACCATCTCGTCATTGATTTTTCTCTGTTCATTGCTGCCACCCCAGAATTTCGAGAAAAAGAAGTTTTGATTAATGGAGAATTCTTTTGAATCGGTTGGGATAGAGTTGACTGGGATTCATAAAAGTTAAAATCACTCTCGCAAGCAATTTTCATCGAGTCAATCTAACCTGAATCATTCACCGCCGAGAACGCAGAGATACGCAAAGAAAGAAAAGTGTAAAGTTGAACTGGCTAAAACCTTCAATATTGAGATGAAACTCAAAATATAATGTGTTCTATAATACCAACAAAACAGCTCGGCGGGCACTGCACACTCGGTGGTTGATGAATAGAATCAACTCAACTGTCGCCTATAGCAGTCTTGGGTGGATAAAATCCTATTCCTCTTTAAAAATAGTTATCACCCCGCAAATTGGCAAGTTTTCAACCAGGGTTGCCGCATCCTGCCAGTACTGGTGCACGCGGCTAATGTCATCGGCCTTACGGGATGCGGCAACCTGGTGCTGTCAGGTTACGGCATGCCTAAAGGCTGAACTATTGGGCTCCATCTGTTTACGATGGGGCCCAACTCTTTTAATCTGCCAAATGTGGGACTCATCAACGGCAGCTGGAGCCCACCATTGTCGCGCCGGGATTCCTGCACCGGGTGCGGAGATCCCGGAGGGTTCAATCCACGTCCAGAAGGTAAAAGACGTGAATTTAACGAACAAGGAGTATCTTTCGAGCTAATCTAACCTGTTCATTTGAATTCAGATTCACGAGATCAACGGCAATCACATAAAGGCCGCTGCTGACCAGCCGGTTGGCCGCATCGCGGCTGTCCCAATGAAGCGCAGCGGCGCCGGCAAAATTCTCCCTTGCCCATAGTTCCCTGACCAGCCGGCCCTGCAGATTGAAAATGTGCACCCGAACCTTCGCATTTTCCGGCACGTTCAGATTAATGCCGGTTTGTGCATTGAATGGATTGGGAAAAGCGGATAATTCGGCCTGGTGCGGTTTGATCTCTTGCTGATTTTTCTTCACCCGGGTATTCTGCGGCCGGAAGAGAATGGCGCGGTCCCAGATGATCTCCTCCGGTGCGCAGCCCACCATGGTTGCCGGCTCGACATAGGCGCGAAAGCCAACGACTGATGGGGCGCCATAATCGACGCCCGTATAATTTTTTTCAACATCTGTCGGAATCACGATCGTGGCCTGATCGATCGCGGTACGCGCAAACTTGCAGACGTAAAAACTATCCGCCAGAGTTGTGTCTCCCAGATAAGCCGTGGCGCTGCCTGCATAGGCTCGATCCGTGATAGTGCCGACACCGTTCCATACCGTGCGGCCATAAAAACTGGCATTACAGTATATCGCTTTGTTCGTTTTGGTATGGTTCACGCCATAGGCTACGACTCTGTCATCCTGGTTGAATTCGAACGTTTCGGTCAGCATGTATATGGTGTCGCGCACCTCAGCCAGTGTATTGGCGCCCTGGCGAATGGCTTCCCATCCTTCCAGCAGCCACTCCGCACCCCAGATCGATGTCTGCAACTCCATCACTTCGCAGCCGCTACCGTGTTGGTCGATGATGGCTTGTCTGAGCTGCGCCATGCCTTCATTCAAATGAAATTCTGTCGTCCCCGTTCCTCTTGTGCGCAGTGTCGGGGTCGGGAAAAAATCGGGTGTCACAGGACTTTCGGGCGTGATGCGGAGAATTTCCAGCGTTGGATTTTGCAGATAGCGCTCCGCATCCTGTTGGTTGGCAAAGAGGGAGGTGCGATGGATATAGCCCAAAAAATCCGCTTTTTGATCGATGCCCAAATGGACAATTTCACTGGGATAGATGTCGAGATAGATATCATCTTCCGGGATGCCCGCCTGCGCGGCCGCGCTTTTGATGGCTGTGGCGATTTTTTGGTCTGCCGTTGAAATGATCACAATAAAACGGTTGAAAGCCTGGGTATTAATTCGTCCTTCAGGGATGTTGTAAGCATTTTGCGTGTCGCCCAGACTGGCATAAATTTTTTTGCGATGCGGCGTGGCGTCCTCATAATAGCGGTTCACCAGATAACTGCGGTAACTGTAGTAGGCGCATTCGGGCGGCGTGCGGCCGATGATGACAAAGGCTTCATCGGCGCGCATGTAGTGGATGGCGGGTATGGCATAAACGAATGGCATTCCGGGTGCCGGCGGCGTTTGGATGAGGAAATAGGGCGCATTGACGTTGTTGCCCTGGCAATCGGGCGTATACCCGGCATAATACATCTCTATGGGATTGACACGGTTTATGGAACCTTGCTGCACGATGTTCTGTGATTGACGCAAGGCATCGGCGAGGCCTTTGGTTTGTGAAATAATATCGCCGATCTGAGCCGCGGGATTGGCAGTTATATGTATTGATGTATCGGCCGCATGGAATTGTGCCGATCCAGCGATAGCCCTGGCGAGAAAATCGAGCGGCGCATAGACGCCATCCTGCATGGGTTCTGCCGGCGGCAGCATATCGACCATCTGGCAGGCCACAAAACCCCTATTGTAGTGAACCGCTGCAAATGAGATGATTTTGCCGTATTGAACCGTCAACCCTGAATTGGCAAAAAAAGGGTAGTAGTTGCAGCCGGTCAGCGCACAAAAGGACCTGGCATCAACCAGGATACCTTCATCGCGGCTCACGAAAGCCAGTGTTTGATTCGTGATGGTGCCGTTCAGGTGGACGGCTGCATACAATACCGAGTCTGTGCTCGAAATGGTTACAGGATTTTGGCTGGATGAGATTCGATTTCGCGCCCAAGCGTGCGGATCGAAGGAATCCAAAATAATGATGCTGACGAGGAGGATGAAGAAGAACAAAGCTGCAATGCATTTGCGGGAAAGCTGTGTGCGATTCATTACGACCTCCATTCATAGTTCATTGAACCGGATCACATCCGATAACTTGAAAGGAAGAATTGTTCGCTACTCATCGGATCAGTTTTTGGGCACTCGCTGTTTCGCAAATATAATCGTATGTAATATTTTTGTCCAGGGCCAGGAGGACGTGCGTTAAATTGCTATATTTTTCGTCAAGCGGGAAAATCGACCGGATATCTATCTCTCACATGGATCGGAATGTAGTATCTGAACTGCTGTCATTTCCGAACGGAAAATCGTCTGCCTCAATCTCGAAAGGGCTGTTGAAATATACAAATCGAATTCATTAAAAGGAAATACTTTGCAGTTTTTTTGCTGACGTGAGGTGGGTGAGGCATTTTATTTAGCACAAGGGCTTGATCTCCATTTTCACCAGCTCAGCGGCGCGAGAGAAGAGCATCTGCTTGAGGTGGTTTTTTACCTGGCGATAAAAAGGAAAGCTGATTGGGAAGTGGCGCTCCATGGCGCGGAGATAATCCGCTGAATAAAAAGGCGCTGTTTTCAGGATCGCTTCCTGAACCATAAAGAGGCAATTTTTGACAATCATCTCTCTGCAACCCTGAAAGTCCGGCCCGGCGAGATGTTCATCGACGACGCGTCTCATGAAATGGAGTAACCGGTTCGCCTGGGCATCGAGCGGACCTTTGGCTGCTGCCAGCGAGTAGAGGGTTTGATGGCCATTTCCCAGATCATCGGCCACATCCTGCAGATCGTCGGCAAATTGCAGGAAAGCGCCGTAACCGAAGCAGAAATCTTCCCAGCGGTCGTCCAGGGTGCCGCCGAGCAAATAGCCATCCGCGAGCACGGAGGTGCCGCCTTTTTCGAGGCTGATGTCGAGCAGGTCGATGGCCTCAAGACCTGTATGTTGTTTCTGCTGCATCAGGCTCTTGATCTGGCCGTTGAAAATAGCGAGCAGGCCCTGAAAAACGCGCGGATAACAGTCACGGGGAAATTCTTTTTCAATCAATTCAACCAGCGCGTGTATTTTTTCCTCAGTGCCATTCGCAGCGGGACAGGTCTCACCCTGCAGCCATTTCTTGAAATGAACGTTCATATTCAGCTTGTCAGAGAAAGACAATTCAGGATCATCAATGATGTTGTCGGAGTAGGGGTAGAGCATGCTGTAGGCGAACAGCGGCGCGCTGCAGTGCATCTCCTGTCCCATCAACACCTGCAGCGAGTTGGCGATCCAGACATTGCGCAGGGCCTGATAGATCTCTTCCGGCTGCAGCTGCGCATCAAAGGCTCTTGCCATTCGCAGAAATTCCCTGGAGGCGCGGCCAAAGCCATCGGAAAAGGATCGATCGAAATGGAGCCCGGCTTGACCGCAGAGCTGGATGATCTCATCGCCATAGGCCAGCATGGTTTCTTTGTCCAGGTTGTTATTTTTCTCTATTTCTCCGATCTGTTGCAGCAGTGCAGAGGCAGTCTGCTCCAGCTCGCGCTTCTCTTTCCGGGCATAGCTTTTTTCGAATTCAGGAAACGTCACCGGGGTATCGAGCCAGAGCTCTTGATACTTTTGTTTGTACACGTCAATCCGCGCTTGCATGTCTCCAAGCTTGTTGGAGAGCAATGGTACGAAAGGGGATTTCTCTTTACGGGATACAGCACACATGGTTAACTCAATAATTATGAAACCATTAAAATCCGGAGACTCTCGAGTGGCTGGCCATAAAAATATCAGCCGCCTTTATTATTATGTACTGAAAATCTGCGTCTCTTGTTTCATTTTGTTGCGCACTTGCGGATTCCGCATCCTTTCAGTTCCCTTTCATATTGCTGACGTATTCACTTTTAAGGGATGCGGAAACCTGGAGCTGTCAGGCTGCCGCATCCCCTGAGGACAAGCGGTTGAGCTCCATCTCTTTTTGATGGGGCCCAACTCGATGCATCCGCTTCAGGTGGGCCCCACCAACAGCAGGTGGAGCCCACCATCATCACTCCGCTATTCCTGCCCCGGGGTGGAACCTTTAAGCGAGACCCGTCCCGGGGCGGGAACCCTGGGACGATCATGCGCCTGCTTGCGGCCACGGTTTCCCCGTCTAAAAAAATATATCTTGCTGTTCATGATACATTTTCCTATATATAAGCACTGCAATTCCGATACGTTATCCAAAGTGCCATTCAGCACTTGATAAAATCCAAAATTCACTGATCAATCATCCATGAAAACCTGCATCCACAACGGCACCATCGTCCTGGAAGATCATATCATCCACACCGATCTTTTGATTGAAAATGATCGCATTGCCGCTCTGGGCGCTCATCACCAGGTTGATCAAACCATCGATGCGTCGGATTGCTATATCTTCCCCGGATTCATCGATATCCACACCCATCTGGATGACGTCATCGCCGGCAAATATCTGGCCGACACCTGGTCCAGCGGCTCGCAGCATGCCTTGCAAAACGGCATCACCACCCTGGGTTCGTTCATCACCCAGGAGCCGGACGAATCCCTGACCGCGGCGGTTGAACGCGCGAGAATCAAAGCGTCCGGCAAATCCCATTGCGATTACCTGTGGCACCTGACGCCCGTGCGCTTTGATAAGCCCGGTTGGGAAGAGATTGCAGCCTGCATTGAACAAGGAATGCGTACTTTCAAGTTCTACACGACCTATAAAAATGCGGGTATCTATTCATCCTACGATGAACTGGAGGAACGGATCAGCCGCCTGCATCAACTCGGCTGCACCGTGCTGGTGCACTGCGAAGATGATCAATTGCTAACGCAAACCCAGGGTGGGAATATCGATTGGCGCGATCCCATGTCGCACGTTCGACTCCGTCCCGCTGCCGCGGAAGTGACGGCCATCCTGCGCCTCATCGATTTGGCGCGCAAGACCGGGGCGCAGATTCACATTGTGCACGTTTCGACACCTGAAGGCGTGGAAGCCATCCGCTCCGCACCCGATACGCGCGTCACCTGCGAGACCTGCCCGCACTATCTCTTTCTCGATGCAGGTTATCTGGCACGGCCCGATGGATACCACTGGATCTGCGCGCCGCCGCTGCGCACGGCAGAACAACGGCAGAAGTTATGTGAACTGGCGAGGCACGGTGCGATCGATCTCTTCGCCACGGATCACTGCGCCTTCCTGAAAAAAGACAAAGATGATTGGGGCGGCGACATCCGCCGCGTCCCCGGCGGCGTGGCCGGCATCGGCGCCTTGCCGCACCTTGTTTTCAAGTTGTACCAGGATGTTCTCACGGAGAAAACCCTGGTGCAAATCAGCCGACAACTCTGCACCAATCCGGCCAGGGTGACCGGTCTTTATCCGCGCAAGGGCGCCATCCAGGCGAGCGCGGACGCCGACCTGGTGGTTCTGCAGCCCCGGGGTGCGGCCAAGCCTGTACTTTCAACCCTGGCCGATGCCTGGGAGACCTATCCGGACCTGACATCCACCCTTGATATCAAATATGTGTTCCTTCGCGGTGTTCTCGCAGCCCGGGACGGGCGGCTCTGCAACACCAGCAATCCCACGGGAGCGTGCTTATGCCTGACGTGAAAGAAAAGGGCTGGCGCAACGATGCGTACGCCAAGGTGACCGGCAAAGCCAAATACAGCGATGATCTGAAATTCGTCAACATGCTTCATGCCGTTCCGGTTTATTCGGATTACGTCCATGCCAAATTGGTGCAGGTGCACACCGCAGAAGCGGAGGCAAGTCCGGGCGTTGTCAAAGTGCTGACCAGCCGGGATGTGCCGGGCAGCAACCATTTTGGCCAGATCATCAGGGATTTCCGCATTTTCGCCGATGACAAGATTCGCTATCACGGCGATGTCGTAGCCATGGTAGTGGCGGAGACCCGCGCGCAGGCGTTGCAGGCGGCCGCCAGGGTGCGCATCGAGGCCGAGCCGCTTCCCGCCCTGCTGGATGCGGAGGAAGCACTGCGGCCGGATGCCATCCTGGTCCACGAGAATCATGGCAGCAATATCATCAACACCCACCATGTGCGCCGCGGCGATATCGAAAAAGGTTTCGCCGTATCGGAACTCATCCTCGAGCGGGTCTATGAGACGCAGTTCATCGAGCACGCCTACATGGAACCGGAAGTATCTGTTTGCCTGCCGCGTCCGGATGGCGTTATGGAAGTCCGCGGCAGCATGCAGCATCCCTTCAGCACGCGGCGTTTTGTGGCTACCTGTCTCGGCGTGCCGCTGGCTGCGGTGGAGGTGGTGGGCATGCCGCTGGGCGGTGGATTCGGCGGCAAGGACGATACCGCGGCCATCGTCTGCGCGCGCACGGCCCTGGCCGCCAGGCTGCTGAACCGGCCCGTGAAAATGGCCTACAGCCGCGAATGGTCGATCCGCGAGAGCTACAAGCGTCACCCCTATCGCGTCTATTATAAAATGGGCCTGACTCGTACAGGCGAAATAAGAGCCGTGCAGTGCAAAATCATCGCCGATGGCGGCGCCTACTGTTCGGTGACGCCCTGGGTGACCTGGCGCTCCACTGTGCAGTGCTGCGGACCCTATGCTGTGGAACATGTGCACTGCGATACCTGGGGCGTCTACACCAATAACGTGGTGACGGGCGCCATGCGCGGCTTTGGTTCGCCGCAGATGAACTTCGTCATCGAGTCGATCATCGAAGAGGCGGCCGCAGAACTGGGATTGCCGGCCATCGAACTGCGGCGCAGAAACATGGTGCGGCAGGGCAGCGTCACCATCACCGGCCAGAAGCTGGATAATCACACGGTTTCCATGGAACAGGTGCTGGATACGGTGTTCCAGGAAATCGGCTATGAAAAAAAACTGGGGTGCTGCAGTCATGGCCAGGGCGATGGGGAGGAGCTTTATGGCATCGGCCTGGCCATGAGCTACCGCGGCGTCAGCCTGGGCGCGGAAGGGGTGGACTTTTGCGCCGCCATCATCAACGTCCAGGCGGATGGCTCGGTCATTCTCGATGTCGGCGTGCATGAGAACGGTCAGGGCTCTGAAACCGCCATGTCGCTTATCCTGGCGCAGGAGCTGGGGATTGATCTTGATGTCATTCACTACAAACGTTCTTCCACCTCGACCATCCCTGACAGCGGCACCACGGTGGCATCGCGCGGCACCATCATGGGAGGCGGCGCGGTTGCGCTGGCAGCGCGGGAGCTCAAGTTGAAAATCGCCAAACTTTTTGCAGCGGAACTGGATTGTGCACCGGAAGAGGTCCGCTTCGTAGCAAATCAACTTATTGGCAAAGACGAAAAAAAATCGCTCCCCTTTGCGGAAGCGATCCGGCGCATGTTTCAGATGCAGCAATTCCCGTATGCCCTGGGCGTCTACCGCGCCCCGCAGGTGACGTGGGACGAGGAGATTGGGCAGGGCAACGCCTACTTCACCTGGGTGTACGGCTGTCAGGCGGTTGAACTCACCGTGAATAAAACGACGGGAAAAGTAAAGTTGCTCAACGCGGTGGCCTGCCACGATGTCGGTAAAGCCATCAACAACACCATGCTCGTGGGCCAGTTTTTCGGCGGCATGGCCATGGGCACGGGCTATGCGCTGCATGAAGACCTGAATGTTGTGGATGGGAAAATCAGCCATGGCAATTTGAATCGCTACCATCTGCCGCGCGCGCTGGATTTGCCCGAGATGAAGGCTGTGGTGGTTGAAAATTACGACGCGGTATCGCCCACGGGCGCCAAGAGCATTGGCGAGCCCACCAACGAAATCATGGCGCCGGCCATCGCCAATGCCATATTCCACGCGACCGGGGTGCGGCATTACAAGCTGCCAATAAAAATCACCGCACAGGATAGCACAAAAGGAGGCCGGTGATGAAGCTGACGGTGAACGGCATCCAGCGCGACATCACGCGGGCGCAGGCGGAGAAACGCCTCATCGATTACCTGCGCGAAGATCTCGACCTGACCGGCGCCAAGATCGGCTGCGAGGTGGGCGCCTGCGGCACGTGCACGGTTCTTGTAAATGATCGTCCCGTCAAATCATGTCTGAAACGCGTCAACGAAGTAGCGGATGCGTCGATATTAACCATCGAGGGATTGGCCGCGCAGGACGGTACGCTGCATCCGCTGCAACAGGCGTTCATCGATGCGGGAGCGGTGCAATGCGGTTTCTGCACACCCGGGATGATCCTGGTGGCGCATGCGCTGCTGTTGAGCAATCCGGCGCCGACGCGCGCGGAAATCCGCCGCGCCATCCATGGCAATCTCTGCCGCTGCACCGGCTATCAGCAGATCATCGATGCCGTGGAGATGGCGGCGTCGTTTTATGGGAAAAAATGAGGCGAACGAAGCAATCCCAGTGGCTCTTTTCACGTACTGCGAACGGAGGTATCGAACCTGGACATGCAGGCGTGCTTGAGTTTGAACGAAGCGATCCCCGCGGTAAGGCGTTGATCTGCCGCCAGCCCTTTTGGCGGAGATTGCTTCGCTCCATCGCAGTTGTGTGACAATACCAGATAAATATTCCTGTGCTTGCAATGACATTTTTCACATATCGGAGGCATCTTATGGATCTCATGCACCACCATTTACAGGCGTTACAGAAATTGAAGGCTAATACCTATAACAAAGATTTTTTACTCACCTGGGAGAAAACCGCTGCCGAGATAGAGGCGCTGTTGCTGGTGGCGGAAATCCTTTCGGAACTGCATCAGCAGAAAAAGTCATTGCGGACGTTCGATTCCGGTCTGGCCATCTCCATTTTTCGCGACAATTCGACGCGCACCCGCTTCAGCTTTGCATCGGCGGTCAATGCCCTTGGACTGGGACTCTCCGAACTGGATGAGGTCAAGTCGCAGATCGCCCATGGCGAGACCGTGCGTGAAACCGCCAACATGATCTCCTTTCTCGCCGAGGTCATCGGCATCCGCGATGACATGTTTCTGGGTGAGGGCAATAAATACATGCGAGAAGTGGCCGCAGCCGTGCAGGAGGGTTTTGAACAGGGCGTCCTGCATCAGCGTCCGGCGGTCATCAATCTGCAGTGCGACATCGATCATCCGACGCAGACCGCGGCCGATCTTTTGCATATTAAAAACCACTTCGGCTCCCTGGAGGCCTTGAGGGGCAAAAAAATCGCCATGACCTGGGCCTATTCTCCCAGCTATGGCAAACCGCTCTCCGTGCCCCAGGGCATCATCGGACTTTTGACGCGGTTCGGCATGGAGGTCGATCTCGCTTATCCCGAAGGCTACGAACTGATCCCCGATGTGATCGATCTGGCACGTGCAAACAGTCAAGCCAGCGGGGGCCAATTCAGAATCGCCGCCAGCATGGAGGAGGCTTTTGAAAATGCGGATATCGTTTACCCCAAATCCTGGGCCCCTTATCAGGTGATGGAACGGCGCACGGAGCTGCTCAAGAACAATGACCGCGACGGACTCAAGGCATTGGAAAAAGAGTGCCTCGTCAACAATGCGCGCTTTAAAAACTGGGAATGCGATGAGACCAGGATGAAGTGCACCCGGGGAGGAGAGGCGCTCTATATGCACTGCCTGCCGGCTGACATCTCGGGTGTGAGCTGTGCGCAGGGAGAGGTATCAAAAGGTGTGTTTGAAAAATACCGCCTGCAGACCTACCGGGAAGCGGGCTATAAGCCTTTTATTATTGCAGCGATGATCGTCATGACCCGAATCAGGAATTTTCAGGAAAAACTGGCGCAGATTATTGCTTGATGGCTTTAAATGGCTCGTGTTTCGTTGTAAACGGATCAGATTTGAATGAAGTCTAGGCGTGTCGATGAAAATCATCGACCTCAGTATTATCGTTTTTAAGAATAACATTGCAAAGGGTAACGACTCGCCCGACAATTTTCTTGGGAAAATAATGATAGAATAGGAATGAGCAATGTCACAGATCATCAAAAGCCTTGATCAGGAGACTATTAAAAAAACCGCCGCGCGCTGCAAACGGCTGGGCATCACAATTCCCACCTTTAAACAAATGCGGGAACCAGCCAGTCTGCCACGTGAGGTGTTGGAAAAATTAAAGCTGGTTGGTCTTTGGGATGTCAATCCCCTCAATCTTTACCGCATCACCTGGAAAAACGATATCAAGACCGGATTGTTCGGCGGTGTAAATTTTGTTGAAATCCCCGCCGCGTTGACCGGCGTCAAGGCGCGCATCATCGGACTTGTGGGCAAATATTTCCCCACCGGCGCGCACAAGGTCGGCGCCGCATTCGGCTGTCTGGTGCCGCGACTGGTGAGCGGCGAGTTCGATCCCGAACGCCACAAAGCCGTGTGGCCCTCGACGGGCAACTACTGCCGCGGCGGGGCCTTTGATTGCGCCCTGCTGGGGTGTACAGCCGTGGCCATTCTGCCCGAAGAAATGTCGCGCGAGCGTTTCACCTGGCTCAAGGAGATCGGCGCCGAAGTCATAGCCACCCCGGGGTGTGAATCCAACGTCAAGGAAATCTATGACAAGTGCTGGGAACTGCGAAATGATCCTCTGAATATCATTTTTAATCAATTCGATGAGTTCGGCAATCCCATCTTTCACTATACGGTCACCGGGCCGGCCATCGAGGAGGTGCTGGCACGCCTGGGGGACTCGGTGCGTCCGGCTGCATACATTTCAGCGACGGGTTCCGCTGGCACCATCGCCGCAGGCGATTATCTCAAGAAGCATTATCCACATCTAAAAATTGTGGCCAGCGAGGCGCTGCAATGCCCGACGCTGCTCATGAACGGCTTTGGCGGGCATCGCATTGAAGGCATCGGCGACAAGCATGTGCCCTGGGTGCACAACGTCCGCAATACCGACGCGGTCGCGGCCATTGACGATGAGGACTGCATGCGTCTGCTGCGGCTCTTCAACGAGGAGGCAGGCCGTGTTTGTCTCGGCACCCTCGGCCTCGATGCGCAGCAGGTCGATTCGCTCAGTTTGCTGGGCATCTCCAGCATCGCCAACCTGCTGGCTGCGATCAAAACAGCCAAATACTATGATCTGGGCGAAGAAGATGTGATTTTTACCATTTTTACCGATTCAGTGGATTTGTATCAGTCGCGTCTGGCTGAACTCAATGCGGAACGCGGCGCCTATCACCGCGATGATGCGCTGCGCGATCACGCCGGACCCCTGGCGCATCAATGCATCGATTATTTCAAGGAATTGACCTATGCGGAGCGCAAGGCGATTCACAATCTGAAATATTATACCTGGGTGGAGCAGCAGGGCAAGACCTACGAAGAGATACTGGCGCAGTGGGATCCCGCCTACTGGCAGCGCTTATTTGAAGAGGAGGTGATCTATTTTGACCACCTCATCGAAGCATTCAACGCCGCGATTGCAGCGGCTTAGAAACAATGACGGGATCTATGGATGATAGTCAATTGGGCGCCGTGATCCTGGCAGCAGGGCGCGGTTCCCGCATGGGCATGCCCAAACTTCGACTTTGTCAGAACGGCGAGAGCTTTTTCGAGCGACTTCTCGATCAACTCCGGCAAGCTGAAATCACCACTATCATCAGCGTCGTTGCACAGTCGGAATCGGATTGGGCGCGGCAGTACGACGCAAAGACGGCTATCTGCATCAATCCAAATCCGGAGATAGGGATGTTGTCCTCGATACGGACAGGCATTGCGGCATTGCATGATTGTGCCGGCCTCTTTATTGTGCCGGTGGATCATCCTTTTATCTCGGTGCAGACATTTCGCAGCCTGAAGGACACTTTTGTGAGATATCCCGATGCAGTTGTTAAACCCTGTTATCAGAAAAAATCCGGTCATCCCATCATCCTCCCGCAGCGACTCTTTGCACATATCCAGGATGCAGCATTGGATTCTTCTTTGCGCATGATTTTAAAACATATTGGCGGCCCGACCGAGTATGTCGATGTGGCGGATCCCGGCATTTTAAGAAATATCAATGAATGGCAAGATCTCCATGAAATGGAATATCCGGTGGGGCACCGGTAAATGAAACTCGCGCACGAGCATTGGCTGCTGCAGCGGCCCATCGCCCACCGCGGATTGCACCAGGGCAGGTCTGTGCCGGAAAATTCCCTGCAGGCCTTTGAACACGCAGCTGCAAAAGGACATCCCGTGGAGCTGGACGTGCACCTGCTCGCCGACGGCGGCATCGCTGTTTTTCATGATGATGATCTGTTGCGGCTGACCGGCACCAGGGGCGCACTGGCGGCACAGAGCAGGGATTCCCTTAAAAAATTACATCTCTATGACACAGATCAAACCATCCCCAGGCTCGAAGAGGTGTTCGAAGTAATTGCCGGTAAAATCCCCATCCTCATCGAAGTAAAAAATGAGGGTACAGTTGGTGTTCTGGAACGATCACTTTTGGATAAACTGAGAGGATATAGCGGAGAGTTTGCGGTGCAATCGTTTAATCCGTTAACCATCCAGTGGTTCAAAAAACACGCGCCGGAAATAATCCGGGGGCAGCTCGCTTGTGAGTTGCAGGACATCAGCATGGGCGCATACAAAAAATTGCTGTTGCGGAGTATGTATTTTCTCACTCTAAATTCGCCTATGTTTGTCGCCTATGACATCCATGGCATGCCCAACCGTTTCACCAGCCGCCTCCATTCCATGCACATCCCCATCATCGCCTGGACAGTTTCTTCAGAAGCGCTGTTTCATAAAGCGAAAAAATATGCTCAGAATATTATTTTTGAAGGAATCGATCCCGTTTCGGGTTTGGCGTTGTGACCATCGATGTGTTCTTTCGTTGTTATCATTCCTGCAGCAGGCTGGCTGCAAACCATAACAACGGCGCCTGGCCGTGGAGATCACCGGTGACGCGGGGACGATTGAGATAATAATCGATCTGATCGCTTTTGGCGGTGCCGCTACAGACCTGCCGCAGCTGCCCTTTTTCATTGACATACCCTGCCAGTGCCACCCAGGCATTCTGATAAACGGTTTGGAATTCTTCCTTCTCTAACAGACCCTTTTTTACGCCTGCGCATACTGCATAACCGAACATCGCGGTGGAGGAACTCTCCGGCCAGGACGCTTCATTATCCAGCAACTGCCGCCACATGCCATCTTTTGCCTGAAAGCGCCGTAGTGCATGCATCATTTTTCGGTAACCCTTCAGAATATATTCAAAGTCAGGATGTGTCTGTGGCAGTGCGGTGAGCAGTTCAGCCATTCCGGCTGCCGCCCAGCCGTTGCCCCGGCCCCAATAAAATGGCGCATTGGCGCCATGGAAAAAGAGTCCGTTGGGCTGCTGCAATTTGTGGAGATACGCAATCATAACCCGGGCAGCGCGATCCAGATACATGGTATCGCCCGTTGCGCGAAAGGCTTGCACCTGCAGACTGGCGATCATCCAGATATCATCGACCCAATAGCGCGCCTCATGGGTCAAGCCATCTGCTGTGGGATTCAGCCACTGGCGCGACGCCAAATCCATACCCTGCTTGAGGAAAGCCTCATCCCGTGTTTGCAGAAAGAGTTCGAGCGGCAAGATCCCGTATACGTTGGCATCGACATGACCGGCGTCCTTGACCAGACTATCGCGGAATGCCGTGCGGTAGCGGCCGGATAATTTTTCCAGTAATTCTCTATCTTTCAGCAGGCCCGCCAGTCGCACAGCGCCGAAGCCGGCGCAAGCTTCAGCGTAATGGATGCCGGTATAGTGCGATGTGCGATACATCATGAATTCCTCGCGGCTGAGCAGATCGTCGGTGACCATGCGGCCGATCTTTTGAGGAGCAATAGCGTCATGCCAAAAACGATCTTTCTCCAATACTCCGTTCCAGCTACATGCCACGTAACCGATATAAAATAGAAACAGGCAGCGAATGAGGTGCAAATATTTTTTTCGATTCATACAGTCAGATTTTCTTGTAAATTGTCAATGTCCATACATAGTATTTATTAATTTTGTCAATTGCCACTAAAAAATCGGGTGGTTATTGAAAATTATACTCCTGATTTGCCTTAGCGTCGCTCGCATCAGGGTGGTGAAATTTGTCCAAGAAAACCGTTGCATCCTAACGGGGTAAAGATTATTTTAATATGATTTTGTTTCATTATACGCTTTCAAGTATTACTTTTTAAGGATATTTTCATGGCCAAGCATCTTGTCATCGTTGAGTCGCCTGCCAAGGCCAAGACCATCAACAAATACCTCGGCAGCGAT
The DNA here is from genome assembly GCA_963169875.1 of Candidatus Zhuqueibacterota bacterium. Classification (GTDB taxonomy): domain Bacteria; phylum Zhuqueibacterota; class Zhuqueibacteria; order Residuimicrobiales; family Residuimicrobiaceae; genus UBA2214. Next base: position 18,684 of record CAUJEL010000040.1, on the reverse strand, counting down.
TATATCGTCAAATCATCCGTAGGTCATATCCGCGATTTGCCGCCCAGCGCAGCCCAAGCCAAGTCAACCAAAGAGGAGGAGGGCGTCAAGCTCGACAGCGCACAGAAGAAGCAGCGCAATCTCGTGCGCGTCATGGGCGTCGATCCGGAGCACGGCTGGCAAGCCCACTATGTCATCCTGCCCGGCAAACTCAAGGTTTTGAAAGAATTGAAACAATCCGCCGCAAGCGCCGACACCATCTATCTCGCCACGGATTTGGATCGGGAAGGAGAGGCGATTGCCTGGCATCTGCGCGAGGCCATCGGCGGCGATCCGGAGCGCTACCGCCGTGTGACTTTCAGCGAGATCACCAAAACAGCGATCCAGCACGCGTTCAGCCAGCCGGGAACCATCAACATGAACCGCGTCAACGCGCAACAGGCGCGGCGTTTTCTCGACCGTGTCGTCGGCTATATGGTGTCGCCTCTGCTGTGGCAGAAAATTGCCCGCGGCCTCTCGGCAGGCCGGGTGCAATCCGTGGCCGTGCGTCTGGTGGTGGAGCGTGAGCGCGAAATCCGCGCCTTTGTGCCCGATGAGTACTGGGAGATATGGGCCGATCTCAAAGGTAAAAATCCGGTTCGCGCCCAGGTGGTAAAGTGGAATGGTGTAAGTTTCCGCCCCGGCAGCAAAAGCGACACAGACAAGGCCCTTGCTGATCTGCGTCCAGCCACCTATCAAATTACCGAACGCAAGGACGCGCCGGTGGTATCGCGTCCCTATCCGCCATTCATCACCACCACCCTGCAGCAGGCTGCCAGCGTCCGTTTGGGATTCGGCGTCAAGAAAACCATGCTGCTGGCGCAGCGGCTGTATGAGGCGGGGCACATCACCTACATGCGTACCGATTCGTTCAACCTTTCGCCCGAGGCCGTGGCCGGATGCCGCAAATTTATCCAGCAGGAATTTGGGCAGAAATATCTCCCGGAAAAACCCAATTTCTACGCCAGCAAAGCCGGCGCCCAGGAGGCGCATGAGGCTATTCGCCCCACCCATGTGGGGGCGCTGCCGGGTGCACTGCCCGGACTCGAACGCGACGAGGAACGGCTTTACGATCTCATCTGGCGCCAGTTCGTCGCCAGTCAAATGAAGCCAGCCGAATTCGACACGACTGTGATCACCATAAAAGCTGGTGATTATGAACTGCGCGCCCGCGGGCGGGTGATGCGGTTCGATGGCTGGATGAAAGTGCTGCCGCCGGTGCGCAAAGAAGACGAGACCGAGATGCCGGATCTGGCGGTGGGTGATATTCTTCAACTGGTGAAACTGGATCCGAGCCAGCATTTCACCAAACCGCCGGCGCGCTACACCGAAGCCAGCCTGGTGCGCGAGCTGGAGAAGCGCGGCATCGGCCGCCCGTCCACCTACGCGTCCATTATTTCCACCATTCAGGAACGTGGCTACGTCAAGCTCGTCAGCCGGCGCTTTTATGCGCTAAAGATCGGCGAGATCGTCACGGACCGGCTGGTGCATAATTTCACCGATCTCATGGACTATGGCTTCACCGCGGGCATGGAAGAGAAGCTGGACGTCATAGCTGCAGGATCAGCCGATTGGCGCGGGACGCTCGATGAGTTCTATGCGGATTTTAAAGGCCAACTGGGTCACGCGGCCGAACATATGCGTCGCAATGAGCCGGTGCCCACCGATATCACCTGCCCGGCTTGCGGCCGGCCCATGGTGATTCGCACCGCGGGAACCGGCGTCTTTATGAGTTGCTCCGGATATGACCTGCCCCCCAAGGAGCGCTGCAAGAGCACCATCAATCTCATACCCGGCGACGAGGCCGCCACCGCCAAACCGCAGCGCGAAGAGCTGGAGGGAGAGGAAGAGGGTAATGCCGAGGAACTGCTCGCCAAACGCCGCTGTTCCAAATGCGGCGCGGCCATGGACAGCTATTTGCTCGACAGCCATCGCAAACTGCACGTCTGCGGCAACAGTCCGGATTGCGACGGCTGGGAAATCGAAGAGGGCCAATATAAATTAAAAGGGTACGATGGTCCTGTGGTGCCGTGCGACAAGTGCGGTGCCGAGATGCAGCTGAAAACCGGCCGTTTTGGCAAATATTTCGGCTGCAGCCGCTATCCGGAGTGCAGGAATACCCGCAAGCTGCTGCGCAGTGGCGAGGTGGCGCCGCCCAAGGCGGATCCGGTCCCCATGCCGGAATTAAAATGTGTAAAATCCGCTGCCTATTTTCTCCTCCGTGATGGGGCTGCAGGCCTGTTTCTGGCGGCGCATACGTTCCCAAAATCGCGCGAAACCGCCAGTCCCAGGGTGGCGGATCTGGCGCGCCACCGCGCCGAACTCGATCCCAAACACCATTATCTGGCGGATGCACCGCTTCAGGATCCCGATGGACATGGTTTTGAGATTCGCTTCAAGAAAAAGGAAAAGGTGCAGTATCTGGTCGGTATGACCGAGGCGGGCGAGCCCAGCGGCTGGGTCGCCTATTATCACGATGGCGCCTGGCAACCCAAAAGGGAGACGGTAAAGGCGTCGCGACGCCGGCGCTGATGAAACAGCGCGGAAATATCTGTTGCTTCTCAGGTGTTTTATTTTTAGATTGTGCAAGTTCTTTATAACCTCCGCATCGTTAGGGGTGTCTCGCCACCAGTATTGATTTGCGAGTCTGAGATCATACCCTAGTCCACAAGGACGATGACCTGATCTGGATAATACCAGCGTAGGCAAACGATCTATGCACCCGTTTTGCATGTTCGAGCCGTTATGACCTTTCAGTTCATCAACGGCTTTTTTTATTATCACGGTGCGGGATCAGCATCTTTTAATTGGAGTAACCGTGCCATGAGATTCTTTTCCGTTTTTATCGCAGCCGTTTTATGTTACACGTTATCTTGGGGACAGCCGTTGACCGGTGTGGTTGTCGATAAAGCCACGGGGCAGGCCTTGCCCGGCGTCAGCGTCACCATCGACGGCACCCGTCTCGGCACCGTGAGCGATGCGTCGGGCCGTTTTCGGCTCGAGGCTGTTCCTGCCTCCTCCGTTGACTTGACATTTCGTCTTCTCGGATATGAAACCGGCCACGCCACCTGGGACCGCATTTCGCAGCAGTCCATTCGCGTTGTCCTGCAGCAGACCGTGCTGCCGATGCAGAGTGTGGTGGTCACCGCTGCACGTAACCGTGCCGAAACATGGTCCGGGGCGAGCGCTGCGCTGCAGCAACAGGAGCTGCAAAAACGCCATACCGTCCAGGATATCCCCGTGCTGTTATCGGAACTGCCGTCGACCACCTTTTATTCAGAGAGCGGCAATGGCCTGGGCTATACCTATCTCAACATACGCGGTTTTGATCAGCGCCGTATCGCGGTGCTGATCAACGGCGTGCCGCAGAACGATCCGGAAGACCATATGGTGTACTGGCTCGATTTCCCCGATCTGGCGGCCAACCTCGATGATGTGCAGGTACAGCGCGGAGCGGGCAACCTCTGGTCCGGGGCGCCCGCCATCGGCGGGGCGGTGAATCTGGTCACGACGCACTTTAGCCGCCAGCGCGGCATTGGCTTGATGGCCGGATATGGCACCTTCAACACGCGCAAAGTGGGACTGACCGCCAGCTCGGGATTGATCGATGATCGCTATGCCATCTATGGCCGTCTCAGCAAAATCAGCAGCGATGGCTATCGCGACAACAGCTGGGTCGATTTCAACAGTTTTTTCCTCGGCGCCGCGCGATTCGACAAACAGATGACCACACAGATCAATGTCTACGGCGGTCCGGTCGCGGATCACCTCGCCTACTATGGTGTCGACAAAGCCGCACTCAGCGACCGCGCGCTCAGACGCTTCAATCCGATTCAAAGAAAGGAAGAAATCGAAAATTTTTCCCAGCCGCATTATGAACTGATCCACGAATGGCGCCTGCGCCAGACTACGCTGCACAATACGCTCTTTTATATTCGCGGCGAAGGATTCTTCGATTATGACGGTTCCTGGGCGCCCTTCAGTTACTATCGTCTGACGCCACAGAATGGCTTTGTCGTGACCGGGGATCCGGACACGCTTTACGCCGCCAACGCGCTCATCCATGCTTTTGTCCGCAATGATCAGTGGGGCTGGATGCCGCGCATGCAGCTGCAGCACGACAGGGGTGTGTTCACTATTGGCGCTGAAGCGCGCTGGCATCGCTCCCTCCATTACGGGTCGCTGAAATGGGGCGAAGGACTGCCCGGCGGGGTGACGCCCGATTATCGCTACTATAGTTATCGCGGCGGCAAGACGATGCTGTCGTTTTATGGGAATGAAATTTATCACCTGAACGACCGCTGGCGCATTTTGACAGAACTGACCCTGGTTCATCATCGCTACCGGATTCATGATGAAAAATACCTGGCCACCGAATTCGAAGTGCCGTATTGGTTTCTGAATCCAAAGAGCGGCATTCATTTTCAGATGACACCGCGCTGGCAAGCTTACCTGACCCTGGCGCGCACCAGCCGGGAACCGCGATTGAAAAATCTCTATGATGCGGCTGAGGCCAGCACTCCCGTGTCCTGGGGCGCGCCGGTGCTGCCGCAGTTCGCGCAAAAAGCCGATGGGAATTTCGATTTCTCCAAACCCCTGGTCAAACCGGAGACGATGTACAATATGGAATTGGGCGGCGGCTACCAGGATGAACGATTCTCCCTCATGGCCAATGCCTACTGGATGTCTTTTCGCAATGAGATCGTCAAGAGCGGACGGCTGGATCGCTTCGGACAACCCGTGACGGGCAATGCCGACCGGACGCGGCATGTGGGCGTTGAGTTGATGGCGCGCGCCAGGCTGTCCCATTTCATTCTTGCCAGCGGTAACGTCACCTGGAGCGACAATCAACTGGTGCGGCACACCCAGTTCGGGGATGACGGTCCGGTCGTCCTTGACGGTCACACCATCGCCGGTTTTCCCGGCCTGATTGCCAATGCGCGGCTCAGCTATGCCCGCGGCGGCCTTACGCTGGCGCTGGCGGGACGTCATGTCGGTGCGTTCTACACCACGCATTTTCAGATGCCATCGCAGCGCGTGGACGCTGCGACTCTGGTCGATGTGCAGCTGAGCTACCGTCTCACCCGCATCCCCGGACTGCAGGCCATGACCTGGCAGGTGCATGTGAATAATCTTTTTGACGCGCTCTACGCCGCCGGGGGGGAGGGCGATGAGTTTTTCCCGGGTGCCACGCGAAATATGTTTATGGGGATGAATCTGGAATTGTAGGAGGACTCTCCCGCGCCCGACTGGGTCGCCCTCAGGCGAGGGCTCCTACAGATGCGACTCGAAATTTGTTGCGGGAGGGGCTCTCCCGCGCCCGACTGGGTCGCCCTCAGGCGAGGGCTCCTACAGATGCGATTCGAAATCTGGTGCGGGAGGGGCTCTCGCGAGTCCGACTGGGTCGCCCTCAGGCGAGGGCTCCTACAGATACGACTCGAAATTTGTTGCGGGAGGGGCTCTCCCGCACCCGACAGTGGGCCCCATCTGCAAGATGGAGCCCAACAGGCTGCTATCAGAAATCTCTTATCAAGGGTTATTTCCGATCATGTCAACCACCACAACACACGCCCTCATCATCTGTAACGGCCCCTTGCCGGGCAAGTTGAAATTGCAAAAGCTCGCTGCACAGGCGAACAAAATCATTTGTGCCGATGGCGGTGCCAATCGTGCGCTGCGCCGCGGCCTGCAGCCCGATGTCATCATCGGCGATCTCGATTCGGTCACCCCGGAAACACGCCTGGCTTTTGATCAAGTCCGCTGGATTCACAAGGTGGATCAGGAGAGCACCGATCTGGAAAAAGTCCTCGACTGGGCGCTGTCTCAAGGCATCTCCTCCGCCACCGTGGTTGGCGCCACGGGCCGCCGATCCGACCATACGCTCGCCAATTTCAGCATTCTCGCCAAATACAGCGGGCGCATGCGACTGGAATTTATCGACAGCCATTGCCGCATGCGCATCCTGGAGGAGAATACGATCCTCGACCTGAAAATCGGGACGACGCTTTCCCTGCTGCCTTTGGGCCGCTGTGAGGGTATCACGACAGAAGGACTTGCCTATCCGCTGCGGGACGAGGCGCTCGAACTGGGCGTGCGCGAGGGTCTGAGCAACCAGGTCGTTTTCACGCCGGTGCGCATCTCGCTGCGACGCGGGAAATTGCTGCTCTTCGAGGTGCTGCGGCCATGATCAAGCTCGCGACGGCTGATATTGTCCTCATTATCGCCTATTTTACGCTGATTCTGATCATCGGCTTTCGCGCCCGGCACCGCCGCGAAGGTGGCGTCGATGATTTCTTTCTCGCCGGCCGCACCCTGACGCTTCCCGCCTTTGTCGCCACGCTGGTGGCCACCTGGTACGGCGGCATCCTCGGCATCGGCGAATTCTCTTTTCGCTATGGATTGTCCAACTGGATCGTATTCGGCGCGCCCTATTATGTCTTTGCCCTCGTCTTCGCCCTCTTTATTGCCAAACGCGTACGCCAGACCAATCTGGCCACCATACCCGATAAGTTGTACGCCAGCTACGGCTTGCCTTCCGCGCTGGTGGGCGCTCTCCTGACCTTTTTTCTTGTCTCCCCGGCGCCGTATGTGCTCATGCTGGGGACACTGGTGCATATGATTTTCGGCGGACCCTTGTGGGTCAGCGTGGTGTTCACCGCCGTGATTTCGGTCATTTATCTGGCCAAAGGCGGTTTCCGCTCCGATGTTCATGTTAATGTGGCTGAATTTATCCTGATGTTCGCCGGGTTTGCCCTGATGCTCTTTTTTGCCTGGCATGCGTTTGGCGGCGCGGATTATTTACAGAAAAATTTGCCCCCCTTGCATCTGACATGGCATGGCGGCAATTCCTGGCAGTTCATAATGGTGTGGTTTTTTATTGCACTGTGGACCCTGGTGGATCCGGGCTTCCATCAACGTTGCTACGCGGCCAAGGACGGGGCCACGGCACAAAAAGGCATTCTTGTTTCCATCCTTTTCTGGATAGTGTTCGACTTTCTCACCACCATGACGGGTCTTTATGCCCGCGCCGCCCTGCCGGACCTGCCGCAGCCGGCGCAGTCATTCCCCCTCCTGGCTGAACAGATCCTGCCACCCCTTGCCAAGGGCATTTTCTATATCGGTTTGCTGGCCACCATCATGTCGACGCTGAGCAGCATGACCTTCATCGGCGCCATGACCTTGAGCAACGATCTCATTGGACGCTGGCACTCGCATCACAACCGGCCGCTGAGCCCCAAGGCATTAACGCAATGGACGCGCGCCGGATTGGTCATCACGGCACTCTGGGCCGTGGTCATGGCGCTGCTGCTGCCGTCGGTGGTGCAGATTTGGTATGCCATCGGCACCGCCATCATCCCGGGATTGCTGGTGCCGCTGTTGTTGAGCTATTCCAGCCGCTGGAAACTCGCGCCGGGGATCGCTCTGACGAGCATGGCGGGGGGCAGTGGACTTTCCTTGTTGTGGCTGCTCGCCGGACAGGCGTCTGGTGGGGGCTATTGGCTCGGCATCGAACCGCTCTATCCGGGATTGTTATTGACCGGGATTATTGCTTTTACTGCGATGGCCCTGCATCAGAGTCGCCGCGGCTGATCGCCGTGCGGTTTTACTTCCTGGGTCAGGACAAGACCGTGGTCGAACGGTTTGGACAAGTGACGCCTTCCCCCGAAAATTCACATTGTTTTTTATCTTATATTAAGTAAATTAATGCATTAGAAAATGCACCCTGTAAGATAAGTGAGAGCTTTGTGGCCAAGAAAAAAATAGGTGTGATGATCACCGCATTCCGGGACGGTTTTCAGTCCGTCTATGGCGCCCGCGTTTTCGTGGATGATTTCATGCCCGCCATCCAGGCGACAGCAGCTGCGGGGATCACCCATTTCGAAGCAGGCGGCGGCGCCATGTTTCAATCCCCCATTTTTTACGCGAATGAAAATCCCTTCGACATGATGGATCAGTTCAGAAAGACCGCCGGACCCGATGTCAATCTGCAAACTCTCGCCCGCGGCGTCAATGTCGTCTGTCTCGACTCCCAGCCCCGGGATATCATCAAACTGCACGCCGTGCTCTTCAAGAAACACGGCATCACGACCATCCGCAATTTCGACGCCCTCAACGACGTCAACAACTTGATCTATTCCGGCCAGTGCATCCACGATGCCGGCCTGCGGCACGAGGTCGTGGTGACCATGATGAGCCTGCCACCGGACACCCCGGGCGCTGAGTGGGCTCATACGCCTCCATTTTACATCGATACCCTGAAAAAAATTCTCGATGCCGGCATCCCCTTTGACTCGGTTTGTTTCAAGGATGCTTCCGGCACATCGACGCCACGGACCGTGCATGAGACCATTAAACAAGCGCGTGCCCTGCTCGGGGCGGAAATGCCGCTGCGGTTTCACTCCCATGATACGGCCGGGACCTGTGTGGCCTGCTATCTGGCGGCGCTCGAGGGCGGCGCTGACGGCCTTGACCTCTCCATGGCGCCGGTCTCCGGCGGCACCTGCCAGAGCGATGTGCTCTCCATGTGGCACGCCTTGCGCGGCAGCGATTACGACCTCGGCATCGATGTCGACAAAATGCGGGATGCCGAAGAGGTGTTCAAGGAGTGCATGCAGGACTATTTCATGCCACCGGAAGCCAAACAGGTTGAGCCCCTGATTCCCTTTTCCCCCATGCCCGGCGGCGCGCTCACGACCAACACCCAGATGATGCGCGACAACAAAATCATGAACCGCTATCCGGAAGTGATCAAAGCCATGGGCGAGGTCGTCGAACGCGGCGGATTCGGCACCTCGGTGACGCCGGTTTCGCAATTCTATTTTCAACAGGCCTTCAATAATGTCATGATCGGGAAATGGGAGAAAATTGCCGCGGGCTATGGCAAAATGGTGCTCGGTTATTTCGGCAAAACGCCAGTCCCGCCCGATCCCGAAGTGGTGAAAATAGCCTCCGAGCAGCTCAACCTCGAGCCCACCACTGAAACGGTGATCGATATCAACGAGCGCGATCCCAAAAAAGGCATCGCCGCGGCGAGGAAAATGCTCCAGGAGGCGGGTCTGCCGGAAAGCGATGAGAATATCTTCATCGCCGCCGCTTGCGAACAAAAGGGCATCACCTTTCTCAAGGGTGATGCCACCGTTGGGGTCAGAAAGGGTGACGCAAAACCAACAACCCCTGCGGCTGCCACGGCACCGCAGCCGCCCGCAACCACGGTTCGATATACCATATCCGCCGTATGAGCGAGCTGCTGCGAGCTGTCTGGTGCTTCAGCCGTAAAAGTGTGCAAAACTGTGTAGAATGGACTGGCCGCAAAACATCCCGGCGAACGGATTTGAGCAGAGGACTGTTGAACGTATCGGCGCAAGGAGTTGAGTGAATGACCATCAAGGAATGGCTGCAATTCTATGAAGCAGAGATCGTGGTGTTGTTCGCGATCGTCATTGGCCTGATCATCGCCTGCAAGGTTATTTCCGTGTTCGTGGCCGGCGCTAAATGGCGCGCCGCGCAACGCGGTGCAGGCGCGGTAGCGATGCCCGCAGCTGCACAGCCCGGCAGCGTCAGGGCCATCATCAATGATTATCTGGTGGTGGATGGGCAGTTCGACCTGAACGGCATCGATGAAAAAACCACAGCGCTGGTTTTGGCCATCGTGGCCAACGATGCGGGCATACCGCTCGCAGAACTGCAATTCAAGTCGATCAAGGCCATAGATGGCTGAGTCATTGGCCTCATCGCAGAGGGCGCGTGGAACTGTGCACGCCTGCATCACATGCACATGGCGCTGGTTTTTTAGTTTGGCTCCGGGCGCGTTGCTGATAGCGAGAGCACTGGAACAGCATTAGGCATGCGTATAATCGAGGATGGGTATCATGAAATATGTGGTAGAGATCAATCAGAAAAAATTCGAGGTTGAGGTTGAGCGGGGACAGGCGACTATTGTGGAAAAGACGCCTGCGATTGCAGTGGAGACGCCGGCTCCGCTCCCGGCTGCGGGGCAGCAGCCGGCAAGCGCTCCGGCGCATGCACAGGGTCAGAAGCTTCTCGCACCCATGCCGGGCGTCATCATCAAGGTGAAACAGCCCACGGGAACGCGCGTGAGCAAGGGACAGCCGCTGCTCGTTCTGGAAGCCATGAAGATGGAAAACGAAGTTGTTTCCTCATGCGAAGGCGTCATCACCTATATCGTGGCCAAAGGCGCGCAAGTAGCTGCGGGCGATATCCTGGCGGTCATCGCGTAAAACCTGACAAGCATGGACTATTTGACACAACACTCTCGTCAATTGAGATGGAGAAACAGAGATGAATGAGTTGGTAGCCGGTATCGTGAATCTGCAGCTCGGTAATTTTGTCATGTTCGGGATCGCCCTGATCCTCATCTATCTGGCGATCGCCAAGGATTATGAACCCATGCTGCTGCTCCCGATCGGATTCGGAGCGCTGCTGGCAAATATACCGTTGTCATCGGCGATCGGGCATGAAGGCTTTTTGACCATTCTCTATAATGCCGGCATCAGGACGGAGCTCTTTCCGGTGCTGATTTTTGTGGCGGTGGGCGCCATGATCGATTTCAAGCCTTTGATGCAGAATCCTTTCATGCTCTTTTTCGGCGCGGCAGCGCAATTCGGCATTTTCGCCTGTCTGTTCGTGGCGGTGCTCATGGGATACGATCTCAAGGAAGCCGCTTCCATCGGTATCATCGGCGCGGCGGACGGACCGACTTCCATCTATGTCGCCAATAAATTTGCCGAGCGGCTGCTGGCACCGATCTCCGTGGCCGCCTACTCCTACATGTCCCTGGTGCCGATCATCCAGCCGCCGGTGATCAGAGCCCTGACCAGCAAACGCGAACGCATGATCCGGATGACCTATCACCAAACGGATATTCCCAAAATCGTCGAGATCGCTTTTCCCATCGTCATCACGCTGGTGGCCGGCATCCTGGCGCCGATCAGCGTGGCGCTGGTGGGTTCGTTGATGTTCGGCAATCTCATCCGCGCCTGCGGCGTGCTCGAGCGTCTCTCCAATGCCGCGCAGAATGAACTGGCCAACCTGGTGACGCTGATGCTGGGCATCACCATCGGGTCGACCATGCTGGCGCAGGATTTTCTCCGCGCAGACACGCTGATCATCATGGCCATGGGTCTGGTCGCTTTTATCTTTGACACGGCCGGCGGCGTTCTCTTCGCCAAACTGCTCAACCTCTTTCTCAAGAACAAGATCAATCCGATGGTGGGCGCGGCCGGCATATCGGCGTTTCCCATGTCGGCGCGCGTGATACAGCGCATGGCGAAGGAGGAGGATCCGGAGAACTTTATACTCATGCAATCCACCAGCGCGAATGTGGCTGGGCAACTCGGCTCGATTGTGGCCGGGGGGCTGTTGCTCGCCCTGGTCCCGGCATTTTTGTAAAAACGAGGAATTTGAGATGAGTCCAACCATTAGCGCCGCACTGCAAGTCATGGGTTTGGGTCTGGCGGGTGTATTCACCGTTTTGATCCTGTTTTATTTTCTCACCCGGCTGCTCATAGTGATCGCAAAAAAACTGCCGCCCATGGAAAAATAGTGTTGCGCCCCGCCCGGGCGCAACCCCTTTTGAACCCGAATGAGACGCGCTGCTGCTGCAGTCCGGCGTGCATTCGGGTTTTTCATATCCGCCGCAGTGAGATTCAGAATTGACAACGATATTTGGTGAAAGCACCAAAAATTGGGAAAAAGAGCGAGAGGCTTTTGTGGGCTTGGCCGCAGGGGCATGGTGGAAAAAAATGTTTTGTATTGCTGCGAGGGCAGCGCAGGGGATGGGCCGTGCCATCCCCTTTTCGTCGCATCACGCCAATCTATTCAGGCGCTCATCAAGCGATCAGCGCGCGCAATTTTTCTTCCGGTTGCGGTCCGACGAGATATTCGCTGATTTTGCCGGTCTCTATGAGCACGGTGCTTGGGGTGCCCATGACCCCGAATTTGCGCGCCATGCTCATGTCGCGGGAAATGTCGATGGGGAAGACATTCTTTTTTGATTTGGACAGTTTTTCGATCACCGGTGTCATGGGCCGGCAGGCGCGACAGCCCGGGCTGAAAAAATAGAGCAGCACTTTATCCCCCCGTTGAATCGCCTTGCCGACCGCTCCGCTGACATCCGGCGCTGTTTTCCCCTTTTGCAGGCGCATCTTGAAGACCATGGTGAACTGCATCAAGAAAAATAATCCGATAATGCCCAGCACAATGTACAAAATAATCATGTTCTGCTCCTTAATATTTTCTGGTAATTAGATGTGCGGTTGGGCAAAAAGTTACAGCACGTTGGCCCAACCGCCGCTGCCGTACGGCAAAAAAAAGCTTGCTGCTCATGATTGATTTTATTATCATAAAATTAATTAGAATGGCCCATCCGGCTGGAGGACATTTTTTTGTCATTTCTCGCAGGCGTCATTTAATGATTTAATACCCGGGATGCCGCAACCAAAAAGTCACAGGTTTGCCACAACCAAACGGCCCGGGATGCCGCAACCAAAAAGGAGCTCCACTCATGATTCCCAAAAGGGTACTCCGTCCATTCAATCGTTCATCTTTCTGGATTATTTGTTGTGCTTGCACGCTGCTTTCCGCCCAGGACAAGAGCAAATTTCCCATCACCCTGGTTTCCAGCGTGCTGCCCACCGGCACATCAAACGCCATCACCGATGTGGCAGGCGTGCTGGTCGGACAGGTCACCCTGAATGAGGGAGCGGATGTGCGCACCGGCGTGACCGCCATCCTGCCTCACGGCGGCAACCTCTTTCGTGAAAAAGTGCCGGCGGCCATCCATATCGGCAATGGTTTCGGCAAACTGGCGGGCTATACCCAGGTCAAGGAGTTGGGCAATCTGGAAACCCCCATTGTCCTGACCAATACCCTTGCGGTGCCGGCCGCCTGCCAGGGGATTATCCAGTACATGCTCTCTTTGCCCGGCAACGAGGAGGTGCGCTCCGTGAATCCTCTGGTGGGCGAGACCAATGACGGCTATCTCAATGACATCCGCAAGTTCTCCATAACCCCGGAACATGTCATCCAGGCCATCAGGGGGGCATCCTCCACCAGACCGGCTGAAGGAAGCGTCGGCGCCGGGACCGGCACTGTTTGCTTCGGATTCAAGGGAGGCATCGGCACGGCCTCGCGCGTCATACCGGAAAAAATGGGCGGATACACGGTGGGCGTGCTGGTGCAGACCAATTACGGCGGTGTGTTACAGATCGACGGTGTGCCGGTGGGCAAGGTGTTGGGAAAGTATTATCTCAAAGAAGAAACCGGCAAAGGCTCCGCGGATGGATCGTGCATGATCGTTCTGGCCACGGACGCACCGCTGGATGCGCGCAATCTCGAACGGCTGGCCGGCCGTTGCATGCTCGGATTGGCTCGAACCGGCGGCATCGCCACCAATGGCAGCGGCGACTATGTCGTCGCCTTTTCCGTCCATCCGGATGTGCGCATCAAAGGCGGGGGCACGGCCCCCGTCACATGTTCACTCCTGTCCAATGATGCCATGAGCCCTCTCTTTCTGGCTGCCATCGAAGCGACCGAGGAGGCGATTTATCATTCGTTATTTGCGGCACAGCCGGTCACCGGCTGGCAGGGTCACACGGTGCCGGTTCTCCCGGTTGAGCAAGTCCTGAAAATTATGAAAAAATATGGACGATAACGCCCATAAAAAAAGGCCCCGATTTGAACATCGAGGCCTTTTTTCTTATCAGTGGATCAACTCGTGGTCGATCGCTCGAGCCGTTTCATGATTGAGAATATGAATCCTGCGGACAACAGACAACAGATGATAAAGATACCCCACAGCTGCCACAGATCCAGTTTGCCCCAGAAAAAGCTGCCGACGACCAGCAGTTTGTTGCCTACAGCGGTTGCCAGCAGCCAGCCGCCCTGCATGACGCCCTGAAAGCGCACCGGCGCCACTTTCGAGACAAAGGACAATCCCATCGGACTGAGGAACAATTCAGCGATGGTGAGGATGAGATAACTGTGAATGAGCCAGTAGGGGGAAACGCGCGAGGTGTCCGGCACCGGATTATAGGCATTCTTGCCGAACTCATCGACATATTGCAGCATGTGCGGCGAGACCAGTTTCAGCGAAGCGACCAGAACAATGAGAAAACCGATCGAAGCGATGATCATACCGATGCCGATCTTTTTCGGTGTCGATGGTTCCATGTTTTTGCGATTCAGCCAGGCAAAAACGCCCATGACCGGGAATGTCAGCGCCACGATGAAGAGCGGATTGAAGGATTGGAATACCTCAGGCGCAATGGGATTGAGCGGCTGGTTTTGCGAGACCTGGTAATAGGTCAGGTAACCGAATACCGCCAGCATGATGCCGCCGATCAGTTTGCCCAGCGATTTTTTGTTCAACAAAAGCAAGAAGAAACCAGCCACAGCGCCGATAAATACCAGCATGGAGGTGAGATCAAAGAAGATGTTGGTGAAAGGCCCGACTTCCTTGACGGTGTAATCGCGCGCGAAGAAAGTCAGGGTCAAGCCATTCTGGTGGAAGGACATCCAGAAGAAGATGACGACCAGAAAGACCAGGAGCAGCGCCGTTACGCGCGGCCGTTCTTCCTTGGTCGATATTTGCATGATCCAGGCCACAAATCCGATGAACAAACCGACCGCAAAGGAGATGTCGATGTTCCTCGAAGCGAGGTAGACCAGACCGGCCGAAGCGGCGGCGGCGATCAACGCGTACACAAAAGCCAGCGGTCCTTTGCCCACTTTTTCTTTCACAGCCGATTTTTCCTTGTTGGGCAGATGTTTGTTGAAAATGATAAAGACCAGCGTGGAGAGCACCATGGCAGCTGCCGCGATGGCGAAGGCGTAATTGTAGCCTCTGGAGAAGACATCGATGTAATGCTGCGCGAATGTGCCCAGGTCCGCGACTGTTTGTCCGGAGACTTTGTCCGCAAGCGCCTGAAATTTACTCACATCACTCATCTCGCCGCGCATATAGGCATGGCACATGGCGGGCATGCTGCCATCGTGAAGCAGCCCCTGGGTTTTTAAAAACCAGTCGCGCACCGTGGTGGCGGCAAAGGGCGCAAAAAAAGCGCCGACGTTGATGCCCATGTAAAAGATCATATAAGCGGAATCGCGCACTTTTGAATATTGCGGATTGTCGTACATCTGACCGACCACCGCCTGCAGATTGCCTTTGAACAGGCCGTTGCCAAAGGCGATTACGAAGAGTCCGATCAGCGTGATGGTCAGGGTGTTGCCGGGCAGACTCATGATGACGTAACCGGAAAACATCACAAGGAGGCCGGCGAGAATGACCAGCTTGTATTTTTTGCTCCAGTCGGCCAGAGTGCCGCCCACCAGGGCCAGCGCGTAAATGCCGAAGTAGAACCAGCTGTAATAACTTCCGGCCTGGCTTTCACCAAGACCGTATTTTGCCTGCAGGAAGAGCACGAGAATGGCCATCATGGTGTAAAAGCCAAATCGTTCACCCATATTGGCGATGAATGCGACAAATAATCCCTTGGGATGTTCTTTGAGCATCGATTCCCTCCGATTGAAGTTCATTCCATGATCATAAAATTAACAAGTAACATTATAAGGATTCAGGAGGTGAAAATCAAGCGTTATCGTTTTTCCTATTTTCCAAAATAGCGGATTGCGAGACACGTTATATCATCCGATTGTTCCTGGCTGCCCGCGAACGCCTGCACATCCTTGACCACATTTTCCACCAGTTGCTCCAGCGGCAGGGCATGATGGCGCTGCAGCGCTTCTTCCGTGCGGCTCTCCTCAAACATATCTTCACTGGGATTCATGGCTTCGGTGATGCCGTCGGTATAGAGAAAGAGCGTCTCGCCCGGCTGCAGCATGGTCACGTTGGACTCATATTCAAGGTTTTTGACGCTGCCGAGAAAGACGCCGCCGCGATGGTCGAGTTTGCGCACCTGCCCATCCTTGCCGATGATGTAGGGCGGGTTATGGCCGCCGTTGCAGTATTCGAGAGAACCGTTTCTGGTGTCAAAGACCGCATAAAAGACGGTGACAAACATGGAAGGGAGGCTGTCGTCGACGAGGATGTTGTTGACGGACTCGAGGCAGGAGTCCGGGGGTATGCCCTTGAGCGCGGTGGCTTTGAGCAGGGTTTTGCTGACGGCCATGAACATGGCGGCGGGGATGCCTTTGCCGGAGACATCGCCGATGATGCATCCGAGGCGGGACTTGTCGATGAGGAAAAAATCGTACAGATCGCCGCCGACCTCCCTGGCGGGAATCATTTTGGCATAGATGTCAAATTCCTTGCGATCCGGGAATGGTGGAAACGTCTTGGGCAGGATGGAGGTTTGAATCTCCGTCGCGATGCTCAATTCATGGCGGATGAACAGGAGTTGATCCCGCGAATGGATGGCGTCTTTCAGGGTCATGAGATCATGGAGCGATTTGTTGATGGTGATTTCCAGATCATTGAGGTCGATGGGTTTGATGACAAAGTCGAAGGCGCCGCGGTTCATGGCGGTGCGAATGTTCTCGATATCGCCGTAAGCGGAGACGATGACGGAGCGGAGGAGGGGATTTTCCAGCTCTTTGATGTGGTTCAAAAGGGTAAGGCCATCCATTTCCGGCATGTTGATATCGGTGAGGATGAGATCGATGGCGTCATCTTCACCAAGCCTTTTCAACGCTTCGACGCCGTTTGCCGCAAAGACAAAGGAAAAGACTTGATCCCGTATCTGTTTTCTGAATTTTTGCAGGATGAGTTGTTCCAGATCCGGTTCGTCATCCACGACCAATATTTTTGCTGACATCAGAATCTCCTAATTACTTGGGTAAACGGATGATGAATTCTGCGAATTGGCCTTCCCGGGTTTCGAAGGTCAACTCGCCGCCGTGTTGTTGGACGATGATATCGAAACTGAGCGAGAGGCCCAGTCCCGTGCCCTTCCCGGTAGGCTTGGTGGTGAAAAAGGGCGTGAAGAGTTTTTCACGGACCTTTTCCGGGATGCCGTTGCCATTGTCGCGAATGCGGACTTCGACAAGCTGGTCGAGATTTTTGGACGATACGGTCAGCGTCGGAGTAAATTCGCCATTTTGTTCCATTTTTTTGCGATGCGCTTCATAAAAACCATTGCTGATGATGTTGAGAAAGACGCGGCTGACATCCTGGGGTATGATGTTCAGCTTGCCGACCGCGGGATCGAGATCGGTTTCGATTTTGGCGTTGAAACTGCTATCCTGCGCCCGCATGCCATGGTAGGCCAGATTGATGTCTTCCGCCAGCACGGCATTGAGATCGGTGAGTTGGCGTTCGCCGGCTTTGCCGCGCGAATGCTGCAGCATACTTTTGACAATGCTGTCCGCTCGCTTGCCGTGTTCCTGAACTTTGAGGGCGTTTTGCTGCAGGGTGGTCAATATCACTTCGATATCGGCGCGTTCATCTTGTGCAAATTTTTCCTGCTGTTTCAGGAATTGTTCCCGCAGTTCATCCACCAGATCGATCATTAATTCGGCAAAATTGTTGACAAAATTGAGTGGATTTTTAATCTCATGCGCGATGCCCGCCGTCAGGGCGCCCAGTGCGGCCAGTTTCGATTGCGTCACCAGTTTTTCCTGAGTGGCCTTGAGATCCTCGACCACATCGCGCAGTTTGCGGTAGGCATCAGCATTGTCGAGTGCAATGGCGCTGTAGGCTGCCAGATTGCGCAGCATGGTGAGGTGGTAGGCGGTGTAGGCATTTTTACGAAAGCTTTGCGCCGTGATAACGCCAGTCACTTTTTCATTGTAGACCAGCGGCAGATAGAGGATGGATTCCGGATTTTCACCGGCGATTGGCGGCTGCAGCTCACGGATGTAGTTGCTGTAATCCATGCCATAATCATGGATGATCACATCCTCGCCCTGGATGTAGCACCATACCGCCAGGCGATTTGCATCCGACAGCGGCAGGGAATAGGCGGGCAAAACCTGATTTTTTTCCATGGTGGCGGGAAAATCAAGGCATTGAGTTCCCTCATTGTATATTCCGATGCCAAATATGGTCGCGTCCATCAGGGTATTGACATTCTCATAAACAGTATGGATGATATTTTCGATGGAAAGTGTAGCCGTAATATCTTTGCCGATGCGGCTCAGTTGTTCGATGTTGTTTTTTTGTTCTTCGATTCTGGCGGTGCGTTCCTGGACGATTTTTTCCAGTTCCCTGCTGCGTTCATGCAATTGCCTGGTTCGCAGGCGCACGACGCCCAGCACAAATCCGGCGGCTATAAGTGCGTACAGCGTATAAGACCACCAGGTGTTGTACCAGGGAGTTTGGATGATGAAGGCAAAAGAGGCTGCGGCGCTCTCCTGCCCATAGATATTCCTGGCGCGTACGTTAAAGCGGTAGTGGCCCTGCGGCAGATTGGTGTAGTTGCGTTTCGCGTCCAGGCTCCAGGCCGACCAGTCCGCATCAAAGCCTTCAAGCCGGACTTTATACTCATTCGCCAGCGGTTTGATGTAGGAGGTCGCGCTGTACGAGAAAGTCAGGGCATTTAGCGCAAAGGGCAGAACGAAGGCATGCGATTCATCCAGTTCAGGCCCGAAACCGCCATGATAAAAAGTCGAATCATTGGCGAATTTTACACTTCGGATCAGCGCCGAATAGGGCTTCATGGGCCCCATCGCATCGCTCGGCGTGTAGCG